>NZ_APNF01000005.1:0-367378 GCF_040361235.1 Salinisphaera sp. S4-8
TACAAAACACCCATTAGCCGACTCCGCTTGGACGTGAACAACCTGGTGGGTTTACACATCTAGTTCGCTCAGGCCGAGCGCGTGTCGTGGAGCGCACGACGTGCGTGCCAAGCAGGCCATCGAAATCGCGTATCGGCTCGCGTACGATCAACCGCATGGTCCGCACGCACTCGCTACCGCCCTATATCCAGACCGACGACCGCGTGATTCTGTTCGACGGCGTCTGCCGGCTGTGTAATGCCTGGTGTCGGTTCATCCTGAAATACGACACACAGCGGCGTTTCAAGCTGGCCTCGGTGCAGTCTGCCGAAGGGCAGGCGATTCTGGCTCATTTCGGTCTACCGACCGATCGTTTCGACACGATGCTGTACGTCGAGGGTCGCAACGCCTATGAACGCTCGGACGCGTTTTTGCGGGTCGTCGTACAACTGGGCGGGGCGTGGCGACTGTTTGCCGTGCTGCGCGTATGCCCGCGGGGTGTGCGCGATTTCGTTTACGATCGCATCGCGCGCAACCGGTACAAGATTTTCGGGCGTTACGATGCCTGCGTTTTGCCCAGTCCGGATCATGCGGGGCGCTTTCTCGACGCGAATGGCTGAGCTGGCGCGCATCAAGCGCTATGCACGCTATGCGTTGGCATTCGTGTTCATCTATCACGGCCTGGTGCCCAAGCTGCTCTGGCTCGATCCGATGGAAACGGCGTGGGTTGCCGGCCATCACATTCCGATATCGGCGGCCGTGTTCGCGGGGCTGGCGGGTAGTGTCGAGATTTTGATTGGTTTGTCGGTCGCGTTGCTGCGCAGCGCGCTCGTGCCGGTTTATATCGCTGCCGCTTTGTTGATCTTGCTGTTGGCGGATGCTGCCCTGTTTGCGCCGGCCACACTGGTCGCCGCATTCAATCCGGTGACCATCAATATCGCCGCGCTCGCGCTGTGCGCGGTGATACAGACCAGCCATCGCGCATTGGCGGCTGGCTGAACACCCGCTACCGCATGCGCGAAGTGCAGGCGCGCTTTCGCCGCAACATGTTCCTACGGCATCATCGCGGTCTTTCGGTCGGGGGCGAGGTTTGCAAAGCGAAATAACTTACAAGCAGCTCCTGCGTCGGGATTTTGCGGCCGGGGCACAAACCGTGCTGCCGGTGCTGATCGGTATCGTGCCGTTTGCGTTGATCGCGGGCATGGTCGCGGTGCGTCTGGGCCTGTCGCCGTGGGTGGCGAGTGCCTTGTCGGTGTTCGTGTTTGCCGGGGCTGCACAGTTGGCCACGCTACAGTTGCTTTACGACGGCGCGCCGTTGCTGATCATTCTCGTTACGGTCTTGTTCATCAATCTGCGCTTCATGATGTATAGCGCGTCGATTGCGCCGTATTTTCGTGGTGCCGGCGCGGGTACGCGCGCGCTGGTGAGCTATTTTCTGACCGACCAGCCGTATGTATTCGGCATCTACGGTTTTGCCGAGCGCGACCGGCTGTCGCAGCGAATTGCGTTCTATCTCGGCGTGGCCCTGCCGTTATGGAGCTGTTGGCAGATTGGCACCATCGTGGGCGCGCTCGCCGGTGCGCGGCTGCCGGATGCCTGGCATCTGGAGTTCGCGATTCCGTTGGTGTTCATGGCGATGATCGTGCCCGCGATTCGCGACCGGGCAAGTGTGGCCGCGGCGATTGTGGGCGGTGTGGTGGCTGTGGCCGGGCACGGGCTGGCCTGGAATCTGGGGCTGATACTGGGCGCGGTGGCCGGCATCGCGACCGGTGTGGTGGTGGCAGCGTTCACGAGCGCGCGGGCGGTCGACGATGACTGATGCCAGCGTCTGGATCACGGTCATCTGCGTCGGTGTGCTGACGTTCGTGCTGCGCTGGTCGTTCATCGCACTGGCGGATTCGCTGACCATGCCGGCTACGGTGCAAAACGCGCTGCGGTTCGTACCGGCGGCCGTGCTGGCGGCGATCATTGTGCCGGCGGTGGTGGTCGAAGAAGGGCATGTAGCGTTGTCGGTGAACAATCTGCGCCTGTTCGCGGGCATTGCGGCGGCGATCGTGGCCTGGCGCACGCGTAATATCTTCTACACCATCGCGGCAGGCATGCTCGTACTCTGGGCGCTGGAAGCCGTGCGCAGCACGCTTTGATAGCGGCCTATGAGCGCCTGCCCGTCAATGAAGCCAAGTCCTGCGATGAACGACACCGATAGCCCGCGCTTTTATCTCGTCTTGGCCGAAGCCGCCGATTCACAGGCGCTACAGGCAAACTTTGATGCGCTGTGCCTGCGCGACGATCTGTATATCGTGTATTCGTCGATGACGCGTTCCGAGGTGTATCACGCGGTGCGTGATCTTACGGCACCCCAGGCGCTGATGGCTGCACCGCTGGCGGGCCATCCCAAGTTTCGCGGTATGCCGGCGGGCGCGCTGAAGTGGCTCAAACAGCGCAGCAACGATTGATTGACCTGCCGCCGGCGTCGGGCGCCCGCGACGTGCGTTCACGGGTCGACGTGGCGCCGAATGACGTCCTCGTAGTCGCGAATGCGGTGGATATAGCGCACCGGTTCGTGGCCGCGTGCATAACCGTATTTCAACGACGGGTAGTAGCGCTTGTCCGCCAGTAGCGGCAGTACCTGCTTGAGATCGCGCCAGCGATGCGAATCTTTGCCCAGCCGTTCGGCCAGACGTTGGGCATCGCGTAAATGGGCAAGCCCGATGTTGTAGGCCGCCAGGGCCATAAGCAGGCGATCGGGCGAGGGCACAGCCGCGTCGATACGTTCGCGCATACGCGCCAGATAGCGCGCACCGCCGGCGATGCTTTGAGCCGGGTCGAGCCGATTGTCCACGTCCATCGCCCTGGCGGTGCGCCCAGTCAGCATCATCAAGCCGCGTACGCCCGTGGGGCTTTTTGCCCGCGGGTCCCATTTCGATTCCTGATAGGCCTGGGCGGCGAGCAGCAGCGGCGGCAGGGCATGGCGTTCGCCCGCGCGCTCGAACAGACGGTCGTAGCGCGGCAGACGCGTATCGATACGCTCGACCAGCGCGCGCCGGTCGACGAAGTCGAATTCCGGCAAATAGGTGTAGTACCGGTTCTTCATCGCAGTTCGCGCCTGTTGCCCGGCGGCGCTTTTCAGCCAGTCGCTGGCGGTTTGCGCCAGGGCGTTGGCGTGGCGTGGCACGGCCCAGGCCAATGCGTCGGACTCGCGCAGGTCGAACATCACCTGAAGCTGTGGATAGTAGCGGCGGTTGATATCCACGATGTTGGAGTCGGCCACGGTGCAGTCGAGTTCGTTTTTCCATACGCGATAGAGCAGCTGTTCGGTGCCCACCCGCGTGTTTTCCTTCCAGTGCAGCTCGGGGTGGGATTGCTTGAGCTCGCTCAGGCGTTCGGCATAGCTGCTGTCGGCAATGACCGTGAGCGAAACGTTCGCCAGTTGCGGGATGTCCCGGGGGCGCGCACTTTGGCCATTGCAGACCACCTGCGGGCGCACGGTCTGGTAGGCGTGCGTAAAACGAAACCGCTCGCGCCGTGCCGGGGTGATGCTCAGCCCCGCCGCCGCCAGGTCAGCCTTGCCGCGGGCAAGCGTATCGAGCACGCTATGAATGGAATCCTTGACCGTGTATTCGACTTTCACCCCCAGATGCGCTGCGAATGCTGAGGTGAGCGCGTATTCCGGGCCGGCGGCTTGTTTGTGGCGGTTCAGGTAATAGCTGGTGGGCGCATTACGGGTGACCACACGTAGCACGCCGTGCTCACGGATGCGATCGAGCCGACCGGCGTCGGCATTGTCGCCTGCATGTTCGGAACAGGCCGATAACAGCCAGATAGCCGCCAGACATACGGCAAGCGTAACGACGCGATTCATGCAGTCCCCCGTGACAAGTACAAGCCACAGCCTAACAACAACCCGCGCGAAGACCGGGCGCGACACAGCGTTACGAATAAACCCGGATAGCCTTTGCGCGGTCGTTTGGCCAATGCTATGCACCGTGCATGCGCATCGTTCGGGCAATGCCCGGCGTAAGCGTGGACATATAACGCTTGGCACGACACTTTCGACCGGTACGCGATGAGCCCGCAGAACAATAGCCCCGACCTCGTGACCCGGCATCGCTGCGGCAAGGGCTTTACCTATCGCTATGCCAATGGCCGAACGCTGCGCGATAAACGCCGGCGTCGCTGGATCGAATCGCTGGCCGTGCCGCCGGCCTGGCAGAGCGTGGAAATCAGCCTGGATGAAAAAGCGCGCGTGCATGCGACCGGGCGCGACGCAGCCGGGCGCAAGCAGTACATCTACAATGACGCATGGCGCGAGCGCCGCGATCAGGCCAAATTCGACCGGATTCTGGCGTTTGCCGAGCAACTGTCGACGATGCGTCGGGCCACCGGCCAACATCTGGCGCAGCCAGGCATGAATCGGGAAAAAGTACTCGCCTGCATGGTGCGTCTGATCGACAGCGCCTATTTTCGGCCCGGCAGCGAAAGCTACGCGCGCGAAAACGCGTCGTACGGGCTGACGACCATGCGCTCGAAACATCTGACCATCGACGGCGACGAGCTGATCTTCGACTACGACGGCAAGAGCGGGCAGCGCCAGCATCGGGTGGTGGAGGACGAACGCCTGGCTCGAATCGTGGCCGAACTGGATGAACAACCCGGCTACGAGATCTTCAAGTACTACGACGACAGCGGCGAGAAGGTGTATGTCGACAGCGCCGATCTGAACGACTACATCCACGAGGTGATGGGCGAACAGTACAGCGCCAAGGATTTTCGTACCTGGGCGGGCACGTCGCTTGCCGCGCTGGCGCTCGATGAAATCGGTCCCGGCGACGATGAAAAGATCAGCGAGAAGAATGTGCGTGACGCGGTTGAGCGGGTCGCCAAGCGTCTGGGCAATACGCCGAGCATCGCGCGCTCGAGTTATATCGACCCACGGGTGATCGAAACCTATCTGGATGGCCGCACGCTCAGCCATTTCCGCGCGCTCATCGAGGCCGAGCTGGAAGAGGGCGATCTCACCGGTCCGGAAGAACGGGCGGTGATGAAAATGCTCGAAAGCCGGGTGCGGCGCGCGTCGGCGACAGCTTGAGCTTGTCGACTACCCACATCAAAAAAGAACGCCGGACATGGGCCGGCGTTCTTCGTTCGACAGTGCGCAACACAGCCGGCTGGGCCCGCTGTGTTCGTCCCGCCTGACCGCGCTCTGGGCTACGCGGCGGCCTGACTTGCCCTGTGCCCGGACGGGCAGGTTGTCGCGTGGCGCTCGACAGACCCTGTGAGTTCCGGCTCGCTGGCCGCGGGCGACTGGATATCCGAACTCAAGCGGAACGAGGCCAGCAGCGCCTGGAGCTGATCCGCCTGTTCGCGCATATGCAGCGCTGCTGCACTGGTTTGCTCCACCATGGCCGCATTGTGCTGGGTTGCGCTGTCGAGTTCCGTGACCGCGACGTTGATCTGACTGACACCCTGGCTTTGTTCGCGGGCGCCGTTGCGGATCTGGCCGACGACTTCGGTCACCCGTTCGATACGGCTGACAATGTCCTGCATGGTTTCGCCGGTTTCACGCACCAGCCGCGTGCCGGACTCGGTATGGGTTACGGAGGTATCGCTGAGTGCGCGGATCTGGCGCGACGCATCCGCCGCCCGACTGGCCAGATTGCGGACCTCCTGGGCCACTACCGAGAAACCGCGGCCGTGCTCGCCGGCGCGTGCGGCCTCGACCGAGGCGTTCAAGGCCAGCAGATTGGTCTGGAAAGCGATGCCGTCCATCAGCGTGGTCACCGCGCTGATTTCGCCGGCGGATTGGGCGATGTCTTCCATCGTGGTGGCCATCTCGCGCATGGCGCGCTGACCTTCGTGTGCCGCGTCGACGGTGGAATGGGTCAATTCGCTGGCCTGGTCGGCGGCTTCGGCGGTATTGCCCACCGTGGCGGTGATTTCCTCCATGGACGCCGACGTCTGCTCGAGACTCGCCGCGGACTGTTCGGTACGGCTGGCCAGGGCCTGGCTGCCCTGGGCGATCTCGTTGGCGGCGCCGTGCACGCTCTGCGTAGAGCTGCGTACGCTTTGCAGCGTGCCGTCCATACGGCCGATGAAGGCGTTGAAGTTGACGGCGAGATCGCCCAACTCATCGGTGCGCCGGGTATCGATACGTGCAGTCAGATCGCCGTCGCCTTCGGTGATTTCCTTGATACGCTGCGTGACGGCCTTGATCGCGCGCGACATCATCAGCGGCCCGACCAGTGCCACTACGAGTGTCAGCAGGCCGATGACCACGGCAAAGCCGATCACCGCATACTCCTGCATGGTGGCGCGGGAGAGCGCGGCTGTCTCCAGGGCATGGATCTTGTCCTCTGCAGCGATGCTGGCGCGGTCGTAGACTTCGCGCAATTCGGCAAACTGGTGTTCGAGCTGCCCGTCGATCAGGGCCAGCGCGCCCGCGTAGTCGCCGTTACTGCGCCGTTCCAGCACCTCGTTGGACGTCTTCAGCCAACGCTCGTAGAGCGCGCCGAAATCGTTGACCGAAGCGACGACTTCCGGGTAGGCGGCAAGGTCATTGACGAACTTCTGGAGCCGCGTATTCGCCTGCTCGGCGTTTTCCTCGAAGATGGCCAGTTGTTGCTGGCCAAGGGGGCTGGCCGGGTCCAGACGCATGTACTCGAGCGTGGCCACATGGGCCTGATACAGATCGCGGTCGGCATTGAGCACGGCGGCGGTCGAATTCAGAAATGGCCCGCCGAATTCGCGCATGCGCTCCTTGAGCGTATGTACGAGCATGAGATCGACGACCACCACCGCAAACATCGCGACCGCGACCGTTATGAACGCGATCGCATATTTGACATTGATCTGATTGAGGCGCTTGAGCATTGTTATCCCCTTGTGTGGCGTGGATCGCCGACCCGATGCACGATCCGATGGGCTATCGGCCGGGCGCCACCGCGCTTGAGCTTGCCTGATTGGCGTTTGGGCCCGCGTGTGCGGCCCACAACGGCAATTGCGGCCGGCCGGGGGGTATGAAATCATCGCCGCATGAGCACGCGTATCTATTTCCTCGCCGGTTTTCTGGCCGCTGCGGGCGGCCTGGTGTTCGCCTATTACCTGCAATATTTCCAGGGGCTGGATCCGTGTCCGCTGTGTATCTTTCAGCGTGTCGCGATGGCCGGTGTCGCGCTTTTCTGTCTGATCGGTTGGGCGCACGGCGCGCACGGCGTGGCTCACCGGGTCTACGCGGCGTTGGCCGGGCTTTCAGCGCTGGCAGGCGCCGGTATTGCCGCCCGCCACGTCTGGCTGATGAATCTGCCGCCCGATCAGGTGCCGGCCTGTGGCCCCGGGCTGGATTATCTGATTGATATCATGCCGTTGACCGAGGTGCTGGCCACGGTATTGCGCGGCGATGCCAGCTGTGCCGAGGTCAAGGGTGCGTTTCTGGGTGTCAGTCTGCCGGCCTGGACGGGCGTGTATTTCGTGCTGCTCGCCTTCGGCGCGCTCGCCGGCGTCCTCGGTTTTGGCGCGCGCCCGCGTCCGCGTCTTTGAGGTGGCGCACGCAGGGGCCTGCTGCATGCCGGCCTCGCGGCAGCAGCCTGTTGAAAATCATGTACAAACTTCGGCATGCCGCGTGAACATGAGACCACCCGGCGTTCGAGCGATCGGGCTTCTGCATTAATTCGCGTGTGTTTGCGGACAACGCGCTTGCCTTGGTCCAGCCAACTGAGTTTCATACATAAGCAAGCGCTGCCTTGATCGCGACTCACTTTCCAGCCATTTTTTCGTAAAGAGGACCTCGTATGACGCCTGTAACCGATCTCTGCGACGAATTCAGCGACAAGCTGCAGATCGCCGAACCGATTTTCACCGACTTCGGCGGCACGCTCGATTTTGCCGGCCCGATCAGCACCGTAAAGTGCTTCGAGGACAACTCGCTGGTACGCGCCGCGCTGGAAGAGCCTGGCGAAGGCCGTGTCCTGGTGGTCGATGGCGGCGCCTCGGATCGCTGTGCGCTGCTCGGCGACAATCTCGCCCAGCTGGCTATCGATAACGACTGGGCCGGCATTCTGGTCTATGGCTGCATCCGCGATTCGGCCGACATCTCGCAGATGGGCGTGGCCGTCAAGGCGCTCAACACCCATCCGAAGAAATCCAACAAGAAGAATCAGGGCGAGCGCGATGTGCCGGTGCGTTTTGCCGGCGTATCGTTCATGCCGGGCGACTGGATTTATGCCGATCTTGATGGCGTGGTCGTGAGTGCCTCGGAACTGTCGCTGTCCTGAGTTCAACCCGCCCGCTGCAGGTAAGCGGCGTTAGTGCCCCGGCGCGTATGCGGCGGGGCACTTTGGTTTGTAAAATCAGTCGCGTACGAATTATTTCTCATCCTGGAACTGGCATTAGGAAATGATCGACCCGCCGGTCGACTGTGGCCGCTGCCCGAGACTGGTCGCACTGCGTGAACAGGTACGCGCGGCGTTTCCGCATTACCATGCGGCACCCGTTCGTGCGTTTGGCCCGGCCACGGCACGGCTGCTTGTGGTCGGCCTCGCGCCAGCGTTACACGGTGCCAACGCCAGCGGCCGACCCTTTAGCGGCGATGGGTCCGGGGCGTTGATCTATCGCGCGCTGCACGCGCACGGCTTTGCCAACCAGCCGGTGTCGACGGGGCCGGGCGATGGGCTTGTGCTCCAGGACTGTCGTATTACCAATGTGGTCAAATGTCTGCCGCCGCAGAACAAGCCGGTGGCCGCCGAGGTGAATGCCTGTAATCCATTTCTGGCCAGCGAACTGGCCACAGCGCGGGTAGTGCTTGCGCTCAGCGTGGTCGCCCACAAGGCGATCGTGCGTGCGCTGGGGGCACGCCAGCGCGCGTTCGTCTTCGCGCACGGGCGCGAACATGGGCTCGGCGGCTCTCGCGTGCTGCTCGATTCCTATCATTGCAGCCGCTATAACCTGAACACGAAGCGCCTGACCGAGGCCATGTTTGCGGATATCTTCGCCCGTGCCCGCGCCTGTATCGAGCGATCGACCTTGCCTTAAAACACTGCGCCGCCATGATGATGAGATGAGCGACGATACGACCGAACAACAAAGTACGGCGACGACCGATACCGGTTTCGACCCGCGTAGTTATCTGCGCCAGCTGACCCAGGCGCCCGGTGTCTATCGCATGTACGACATCAAGGGCGACGTGCTCTATGTCGGCAAGGCGAAGAACCTGAAAAAACGGGTGTCGAGCTATTTTCTACGGGCGTCGGGCAATGCCAAGACCGAGGCGATGCTCGATCAGGTCGCCGATATACAGGTCACGATCACGCATACCGAAGACGAAGCGCTGCTGCTCGAGTCCACGCTCATCAAGAAGCATCGGCCGCGCTATAACGTCTATCTGCGCGACGACAAAAGCTATCCCTATCTGATGATCACGGGCGATAACGACTATCCCCGCGTGGTCTATCATCGCGGCGCGCAGAAGCGTAAGGGCCATTATTTCGGCCCGTTTCCCAGTTCGGGCGCGGTCAAGCAGACCCAGGACACGCTCATGCGACTGTTCAAGCTGCGCAACTGCCGTGACAGTTTTTTCGAGAACCGTTCGCGACCCTGTCTGCAATATCAGATTAAACGCTGTACCGCGCCGTGTGTGGGCTATATCAGCAAGGATGACTACGCCCGCGACGTGCACGACGCGGTAGAGCTGCTGGAAGGGCGCAACGAAAAACTCATCGACCGGCTCGTGGGCGAAATGGAAGCCGCCGCCAAGGCGCTGGACTTCGAAACCGCCGCGCGCCTGCGTGAAAAGATCGCCGCCCTGCGGCGGCTGCAATCGCAAAGTCAGAAGGTCGGCGGCCAGGGCGACTTCGACATTCTGTGTGCCGCGATCGACGGTGGTGTTGGCGCGGTGGTGGTGGTGACCGTGCGCGGCGGCATTAATCTGGGCCATCGCAGTTTCTTTCCGCATGCGCCTGCCGGCACCGATGTCGCCGATCTGGCCGCCGCGTTCATGAGCCAGTATTACCTTGAGCGACGCCCACCGCCGGAATTGCTCGTCGACCCACTCCCGACCGACGACAAATGGCTGGCCGAAAGCCTGGCCCGTCGGGCCCAACGCAAGGTGGCCTTCAAAACGAGCGTACGTGCCGAGCGCAAACGCTGGCTCGACAATACGCGGGCCACGCTTGCCCAGACCCTGTCCGCCCAGCTGGCCAGCCGTGCCGGTGTGGAAAAACGGCTGTCATCGCTCGCTCAGGGGCTGCGTCTCGATGCGCCGCCCATGCATATGGCCTGTTTCGATATCAGCCACACGCGCGGCGAACGCACTGTCGCCTCCTGTGTGGTATTCGAAGCGGGCGTGGCCAACAAATCCAAGTATCGGCGTTTCAATATCGACGGTATCGAACCCGGCGACGATTATGCTGCCATGCGCCAGGCGCTGACCCGGCGTTTCAAGCGCGTCAAGAACGGCGAGGACAACATGCCCGACCTGTTGCTCATCGATGGTGGCAAGGGCCAGCTCGCCGTGGCGGTGGAGGCCCTTGCGGAACTCGAGGTGACGGGGGTGAACGTCATCGGCGTGGCCAAAGGTTCGACCCGCAAGCCGGGCCTCGAGCAGATCTTTTTGCCGGGCGCGAAATCGCCTCTTATACTGCCGGCAGACTCACCGGGTCTGCATCTGATCCAGCAGATTCGCGACGAAGCGCATCGCTTTGCCATTGCCGGGCACCGCGGCCAGCGCGGCAAGGCGCGGCAGGGATCGATGCTCGACGGCGTCGACGGGCTGGGGCCCAAGCGGCGCAAGAAGCTGTTGCAGACCTTCGGTGGGCCCAAGCAGGTGGCCCGTGCCGGCGTATCCGAGCTTGCACGGGTGGAAGGCATCAGTGCGACCATGGCACAACGAATCTACGATTATTTCCACAATACGGCCTGACGTCGCGGTTGATACAGCGACACGGCCGGCGAGGAGACCCGCTTGAACCTGCCCATCTGGCTGACCCTGTTTCGCCTGATCCTCATTCCGTTCGTGGTGGGACTGATGTTCGTGCCACTGCCCACGGCCAATATTGTCGCTGCGATCCTGTTCGGCATCGCGCTGGCCACCGACTGGCTGGATGGCCATCTGGCAAGGCGCTGGAATCAGACCTCCGCCTTCGGCGCGTTTCTCGACCCGGTGGCCGACAAGCTCATCGTGTGCGCGGTGCTGGTCATGCTCGTCTATCGCGATCCGCACTATTACATCGCGCTATCGGCCACGATCATCGTCGGCCGCGAGCTTACCGTTTCGGCGTTGCGCGAATGGATGGCCGAGCTCGGCGAGCGCGGCGTGGTGGCAGTCGGGTCGCTGGGCAAGTACAAGACGGCGATCCAGATGGCGGCCATCTTCTGCATGCTTTTCGATCTGGTCCAGCGCAGCGGGATCTATCTGTTCGGCGTCGTGCTGCTCGTGATTGCGGCCGCGCTCACGCTCTGGTCGATGGTGGTCTATCTGCGCCAGGCCTGGCCGCGTTTGAGCATGGAACGCTAACCAGCCAACGCTTTAAATCGACGCGGCTCGCGGTCGTGACATATGCAACGCAAAATCGCTTCGTGACGCGGCTGGGCGGGCCTTTGCAACAGCGGCGATTCGGGCCACCATCAGGTCGACAGAAAATCGTTTGTCGATAAGGGTTGACACCCGATCGTTTACGCCTAGAATACGCACTCTCAACGGCGCGGGAATAGCTCAGTGGTAGAGCACAACCTTGCCAAGGTTGGGGTCGCGAGTTCGAATCTCGTTTCCCGCTCCAAATAGACATTGCCGAAACCTCGGCCCGCCGGTCGAGGTTTTTCTTTATCAGCATCCGGGTTTTCGGATGTATGCGACCGGCCAGGTGGCAGAGTGGTGATGCAGCGGCCTGCAAAGCCGCGTACCTCGGTTCGATTCCGGGCCTGGCCTCCATCTCGTTGTCGCCCACCCAATTCCCCCAGCAAGTCTTGATCGGCCCGTATTGACGGGCTTTTTTGTGCCCGGCGTTTGCTTGGCACCAATACGCGGCAAGAGCGCGGTCTGCTTTCGCACTGCCCGGCGCGGCCACCGGTCGTCAACGATAACCCGGCGCCGGCATCGGGTGCGGGTGGCGTTGGCGTTGCCAACCCCTGATTAACGCGCTGCCCGGGGCGGATGACGCTACGCCTGCGCGCCTTTATTCGCTCGTATTGCGCGAGTCGAAGGGCCGCGGGCGGGGGCTGAATTGTTCATACGCGGCATTGACCCGATCCCGTATTATTCTCGTTTGTGTCGAAACCGACGAAAGCGCTGTGCCCAGCGCCGGATCTTGGCGGATATCGTGCCTTTCAGGTGTCGATCAGGGCTTCAGTCTTGGGTATTGGAGTCGATAGCCTTTAGGCAAAGCTGCGTGATACCTGCAATTGTGCATATCGGCCGGTGACACACCCGTGCCGGGCTATGGGAGAACGGGGGCATGACCATTAAGTACGGTGCATACGACGCGCTGCTCGCATATGAGCGGCGCCCGGCGACGGCGGCACGGGCGGCCTACCGTCCATGAGTACGCCCCGCGATATCGCCGAATCCGTACCCACCCCGACCCAGCAGGGCATGATTCTGCAGGCCATTGCCGCACCGGATTCGCCCATCAATGTCGAACAGTTCGTTGTTCGTTTTACCGAACGCTTCCAGCCGCAAGCCTTTGAACGGGCCTGGCGTGCCCTGACCGAACGCCATGAAGGGCTGCGCACGCGCTATTGCGGGCAGGCTGATGGCACGGCACGTCGTATCGTGCAAGATCATGTTCAATTACGGGTGCGATGGCATGACGCGCGCGATTGGTCGCCCGCGCAGATCGATGCCTTCATCGAGGCGGATTTCCAGACCCCGATCGATCTGTCGACCCCGCCGCTGTTTCGTTTCACCGGGCTCGATCTGGGCGACGACGAATGGTGTCTGCTCTGGTCGTTTCATCATGTGCTCATGGATGGGCGCGGCTCGGTACTCACCTTCAACGAGTTCTTCCAGTATTACGATGCCTTCTGCCAGGGCGATGAGCCGCCGGCGCTGGCCGTGCCGCCATCGCCGCAGGCACTGTTCGACTGGCACGCCAACCGCGATGCCGAGCCGGATCGGCAATTCTGGCGCGACTATCTGCGCGACGTGCCCAGCGCGCCACTGCTGAGCGCGCTTTACCGCGACCGGGCCCCCGATTTTACTGCCGTACCGCGCTCGGCGCGCACCATCCGTCATCTGGACGCCGAGAGCACGGCCAAATTGCGTACGCTGGTCAACGAACGTGGGATTGGCTGGTCGGCGCTGGTGGAAGGACTCTGGGCCATGCTGCTGTGGCGGCATACCGGCGCGACCGATCTCATCTTCGGGGTGACGCGGTCGGGCCGCCTGGGCGGTCTGCGCGATGCCGAACGCGTGGCTGCGTTGTTCATCAATACCACGCCCTCGCGCGCGGCCGTGGACCCGGACATGTCGCTGCGTGCCTTCCTGCGCGAACGACGCCAGGACCAGCGGCGTACCCATCCGCATCAGCATCTGGGCCTGCTGGGTATCCAGCGTGCCTCGGGCACGGGCAGCGGCCTGCTTAATTCGATCGTCATCTACGATCACCTGAGCATCGATGCCGCACTGGCCGACTGCAAGCGCGGCCACGACTGGCATTTCGACCTGCGTGGCCATACCGGCTATCCCTTGACCCTGTTTGCCTACGGCGGCGATGAGCTCAAGCTGGAGTTGAGCTATGACCCCCAACGTTTCGAGGCGGCCAGCGCCGATCTGCTCGTCGACCGGTTGCTACGGCTGGCCGAGTCCGCGAGCGAGCAGGGTGGCGATGCCCCGCTGCACTCGCTCGACTGGTTGGCCGCGCTCGATCGGCAACGCCTGATCGAGCAATGGCAGCCGCGGCCCACACCGGCGCCCGAGTACGGGCGCATCGACGAAGCGGTTGCCGCCCAGGCGCGGCGCCAGCCCGATGCCATCGCGGTGGTCTGCGAAACACGCGAGCTCAGCTATGCCGCGCTCGATACGGCTATCGATACACTGGCTGCGCGTCTGGCCGCGCATGGCGTGCGTGCCCACGATCATGTGGCCATCTTCCTGCCACGATCCGAATTCATGATTATCGCGGCGCTGGCGGTGCAGCGTCTGGGGGCGGGATATGTGCCCTGCGACCCCACCCATCCGGGCTCGCGGCTCGCGCGTGTGTTCGATGTCGCCCAGCCGGTTTGTGTGATCACCCAGCGCTCGGTCGCCGCCGCGCTGCCGGAGAACACGCCGGCCATCATCGAACTCGATGCCGACTACGACGACAGCACCGCAACCGATGCCGTAGCGCCCGCGGCGGTCGCTCCGGATGACACCGCCTATGTGATTTTCACCTCCGGCTCCAGCGGGTTGCCGAAGGGCGTGGTCCTTACGCATGCCAATGTCATGAACTTCCTGCAGTCGATGATCGACGAGCCGGGCATCGGCCGGGAGGATTGCCTGCTGGCCGTGACCACGTTGTCGTTCGATATCGCGGTACTCGAACTGTTCGGGCCGCTGCTGGTGGGCGCGCGGGTGATCATCGCCGAGGATCCGGACGTCTTCGACGGCCTGCGTCTGGCCCGCCTGATCGAAACCCACGGCATCAACCGGCTCCAGGCCACGCCCTCGACCTGGCGGCTGCTGCGCCTGGCCGAATGGACACCGCCGGCAGGCTTCACGGCCATGATTGGTGGCGAGCCGCTGGACGCGGCGCTGGCGCGCGATCTGCTCAGCTGCGCCGCGCCGGGCTTCGCGCTGTGGAATATGTACGGGCCGACCGAAACCACGGTGTGGTCGACCTGCGAACGTATCGTCGATAGCCGGGATATCGGTATCGGCACGCCGATCGCCAACACCCATTGCCATGTGGTCGCACCGGACGGCTCCATCGTCGCACCGGGGGTCGTCGGCGAACTCTATATCGGCGGCACGGGTGTCGCAGCGGGCTATCTCAACGATGCCGAGCGCACTGCGGCCGCTTTCATCGACTGGACGCCGGGCTACGGTGTCGAGCCGGAGTCGACCTATCGCACCGGCGATCTCGCCCGTTGGCAGGTAGATGCCCACGGCAACGGCCGGCTTAAATGTCTGGGCCGGCGTGACGATCAGATCAAGATCCGCGGCCACCGAATCGAGCCGGGCGAAATCGAAACCGCGCTGACCGCCCATGCCAGCGTCGAACAGGCCGTAGTGCGTCTGGTCGGCGACCAGCCGCCGCGACTGGTCGCCTATGTGCGTTTGAACACCACTTTCGATGAAGACGCGCTGCGTGCGCATGTCAGTGCGCGCCTGCCATCGGTGATGTGCCCGAACGTCTATATGCCGATGGAGCACTTCCCGCTGACCGCGAACGGCAAGGTGGACCGGCGCAGTCTGCCGATCCCGGAACCGGTGAGCGAAACGGCAAGCGCGCGCAGCTATATCGCGCCGCGTAACGAGGCGGAGAAGACGATTGCCGCCATCTGGCGGGATGTCGCTGGCGCAACGAATCCCGGCATCGACGACAGCTTCTTCGACATCGGTGGCGATTCGCTGTCGCTGGTGGTCGCTCGCGGGCAGATCGCGGAGAAATTCGGCGAAGCTCCTTCGATCGCGGAATTGTTCCAGTACGCCACCATTCGCAAGCTGGCCGAACGCCTGACCCGCGGCCGTGCCGAGTTGAACGCCACCGCACAGCCTGGTCGCCGCAGCGACGGGGCATTGGCACGCGATCGACGCATCGCCATCATTGGCATGGCTGGCCGTTTCCCCGGCGCGCGCGATACCGATACGTTCTGGGCCAACCTGGTGGCCGGGATCGAATCCATCACCCGTTTCGATGCCGAGGCCCTACGCCCGCACGAGCCGGATATCGACCGCCTCATGGCCCATCCGGCATTCGTGGCTGCACGCGGGGTGCTCGACGATATCGAATATTTCGATGCCCCGTTTTTCGGTATCACCCCCCGCGAGGCCGCGCTCATCGATCCACAACAGCGGCTCTGGCTGGAAGTGGCCTGGGCCGCGCTCGAACAGGCCGGGGTGGACCCCGCGCGTAGCGGTGCCGATGTCGGCGTATTCGCCGGCGCCGGCTATCTGGAACCGTATCTGCTCTATAACATCCTCCACGACCGCGCGGCGATCGAGGATCAGATCCGTATTCGCGGCGTGGAAAGTTTTACCGCGATGGTGTCCAACGACAAGGACTACCTGCCCACGCGCACGGCCTACAAATTCGGCCTGACCGGGCCGGCGATCAACGTCCAGACGGCCTGTTCGACCGGTCTGGTCGCCGTGCACCAGGCCTGCATGAGTCTGCTCACCGGCGAATCGCGGGTCGCGCTCGCCGGCGGCGTTTCCATCGGGCTGCCGCAGGAGCAGGGCTATTTCGCCCAGGAAGGCGGCATGGCCTCGCAGGACGGACGCGTACGCAGTTTCGACGAACGCGCCTGCGGGACGGTGTTTTCCAGCGGTCTGGGCGCGTTCGTGCTCAAATGCTACGACGATGCGCTCGCCGATGGTGACGAGATACTGGCGGTGATCCGGGGCAGCGCCATCAATAACGACGGCGCCGCCAAGATGAGCTTCACCGCCCCCAGTCCGGCCGGTCAGGCGGCGGTGATTCGGCGTGCCCAGCAGGCCGCGGGCGTTTCCCCCGACGATATCGGTTATATCGAAACCCACGGCACCGGTACCCCGCTGGGTGATCCGATCGAGGTCGAAGGCCTGGCAATGGCCTGGCGCAGCGGTGCGGCCACCGGCACGCCGGTCTGGCTGGGCGCGGTCAAACCCAATGTCGGCCATCTGGATTCGGCTGCGGGCGTGGCTGGCATGGTGAAGGTTATCCATGCGCTGCGCGACGGCCAGTTGCCAGCCACGTTGCACTACACACGGCCCAACCCGCGTATCGATTTCGCCTCGACGCCGTTCAAGGTGGTCGACAAGCTCACGCCCTGGCCATCCGAACCCGAACGCCCGCGCATTGCCGGGGTGTCGTCGTTCGGGGTGGGCGGCACCAACGCGCATGTCATCGTGACCGAGGCGCCGGAACGTGCGCCCAGCCATCCGCCACCGCGTGCCGCCCAGCTGCTGGTGCTGTCGGCGAAGACGCCGACCGCGTTGGCCGCGCGCTGCAATGCGCTGGCCGACTGGCTGATTGCGCATCCCCAGGCCGTGCTGGCGGACGTGGCCTGGACGCTCGCGGTCGGCCGAGCCGAGATGAGTTATCGCTTGTCGGTGGTGGCCAGCGATCCCGAACAGGCGGCCGAGGCGCTCAGGCGCGCGAGCCGCCGGGCTGCGAATCAGCCCGCTTTGGTTGCCGATGCGCCGCCGGTGGTGGCGGTATTCCCCGGCCAGGGGGCGCAATATCCGGGCATGGGCCGTGCGCTCTACGCCGTACCCGGCGTTTTTCAGGATACGGTCGACCGCCTGGCGGGCTATCTCGAAGCACCGCTTGGCCTGGATATTCGCCGTCTGATCCTGCCCGAGGGCGGCGAGCAGGACAGCGCGGCCGACAAGCTCGCCGATACGGCGATTACCCAACCGGCGATCTTCGTGCTGGAACTGGCGCTGGCCTACCAATGGCATGCCTGGGGTATCGAGGCGGAAATGCTCGTCGGCCACAGCGTGGGCGAGTTCGCGGCGGCCGTACTGGCCGGTGTATTCAGCGAGGCAGATGCCTGTACGCTGATCGCCACGCGCGCACGACTCATGGCTGATCAGCCGCCGGGCGCCATGCTGGCCGTTCATGCCGGCGTGTCGCAGGTCGAGCCGTATCTCGACGAAACAGCGGAAATCAGCGCTGTCAACGCGCCCCAGCTGTGTGTCGTGTCCGGCGAACACGGCGCCATCGACGCGCTGGCCACACGGCTGCAGAACGCCGATATCCGTACGACACGCCTGGCGACCTCGCATGCCTTTCACAGCCGGGCGATGGCTGATGCCATGGCGCCGCTGGAACAGGCAGTCAAGGCCATCACCCGCGCGCCGGCCCAGCGGCCGATCGTGTCGACGCTCACCGGCGCGTTGCTGGAAAACGATGCCATGCAGGCGCCGGACTATTGGTCGCGCCAGATGCGCAACGCCGTCCAGTTCGCCGCGGCCATCGAAACCGTGCAGCAGAGCATGCGCCCGGTATTTCTCGAATGCGGCCCGGGCGGCCAGCTGAGTACCGCGATCAGCCAGCAGGACGCCGGCGATGCGCCGCCGGTCACGATCGCCAGTCAGCCCGGCCCGCGCGACGACACGCCCGCCGATGTGGCCATGCTCAACGCGCTGGGCGCGCTCTGGCAGGCCGGTGTGACGCCGGACTGGCACGCGGTGTTCGGCTGTGACGAAGCACCGCGCCAGCGCCTACATCTGCCGACCTATCCCTTCGAGCGTAAACGTTACTGGATCGATCCCCCTCGGCGCACCGATGCGCCGACAACCGCCGAGGCCGGCCCGACGCCGGCGCCGGCCGCCATGCCCAGCGAGCCCGTCATGTCCCAACCCGATCGCGTGCCCGAGCTGCGCGAGCGCCTGCGCACGATCTTTCACGACCTGACCGGTATCGACATCGTCGACGATGTGGCCCAACGCAGCTTCGCCGCGCTGGGTATGGATTCGATGCTGTTGACTCAGGTCGCCGCCGAGATTTCGCGCAGCTTCGGTGTGAGCGTGCGTTTTCGCGATCTGCTCGAACGCACCGAAACCATCGACGCGCTCGCCGCCCACCTGGACAACGAGATGCCAGCGCCGGCGCCCGAGCCGGCCGCACCCGCGCCCCAGGCTGCGCCTGCACCCCAGGCCCCGCAGGCCCAGTCCCCGCAGGCCCAGTCCCCGCAGACCCAGGCTGGCGCCACGCCGCCGCCACAACAGCCTGCGCCGACCGCGTCTGCTTATACGCCCGCGCCGCCGCCAGCGGCGGGTTACGCGCCCGCGAGCAGCGAAACGCATCGCATCGTCGAACAACAGCTCGCGCTGATGCAGCAACAGCTGGCGCTGCTGGCCAGCGCGCCGGCGCCATCGCCCGGCACGCCGCCCCCGGCGCCTGCGCCCCAGGGGCCGACGTCGCACACGACGTCTTCGCCCGCGCCAGCCGCGGCGCCGGCTGCAAGCGCAGGCACTGCCAGCCGGGTTGCATTGAATGGCCGCGCCCAGGGCGGGCAGATCCAGACCGGCGGCCGGTTCGGGCCGTACAAACCGTTGGCGGGCGCTGCCCATACAACGCTCAACGCCCAGCAGCGAGCCTTTATCGACCGGCTGACTGCACAGTTGACCGAACGTACGCCGCAATCCCGTGCGCTGGCCGAAAGCGGGCGCCAATACCTGGCCGATCCGCGCCATGTGGTGGGTTTTCATCGCGACTGGAAGGGCTTGAGCTATCAGATCGCCATGCAGACCAGCCACGGTGCACGGCTGACCGATATCGATGGCAACGACTATATCGATCTGACCATGAGCCTCGGCGTGGCCTTTCTGGGCCACGGCCCCGAGTTCGTGCGCAATGCCGTACATGCGCAGCTCGATCGCGGTATGGAACTTGGCCCGCAGGTGCAGGCCGCCGCGCGTGTGGCCGAACGGTTGTGCCGGTTGACCGGTCACGAACGTGCGACGTTCACCACCACCGGTTCGGAAGCGGTCATGGCTGCGCTGCGCTGTGCACGCACCGTCACCGGGCGCAATACCATCGTCTATTTCAGCGGCGATTATCACGGCACTTTCGATGAAGTGCTCGGCCGCGCCTATGTGGCCGATGGCGAGCTTTCGACCCGGCCCGGCGCGCCGGGACTGGCGCCCCACGGTGTCGATGACGTCATCGTGCTCGACTACGACTCGCCGGATTCGCTGGCGATCGTGCGCGAGCAGGCCCATCGCATCGCGGCCGTACTGGTCGAACCGGTTCAGAGCCGGCATCCCGATCGTCAGCCCGAGGCCTTCGTTCGCCAGCTGCGCGATATCACTGCCCAAGCCGGCGCGGCACTGATTCTCGACGAGATGATCACGGGTTTTCGTTGTGCGCCGGGTGGCATCAACCAGCGCTGGCATATCGGTGCCGACATGTGCACCTACGGCAAGATCCTGGGCGGCGGTCTGCCGATCGGCGCGCTGGCCGGCGGCACACGCTGGCTGGATGCGATCGACGGCGGGCACTGGCGTTTCGACGACGATTCCGTACCCGAATCGCCCATGACCTTCTTTGCCGGCACCCATGTCCGCCATCCGCTGGCCATTGCCGCCGCGGATGTCGTACTCGAATGGATCGAGAACGATGCGGGCGCTTCGCAACGGGCGCTGGAGGCCGCCACGGCCGCGTTTGCCGGGCGTATCAACCGCGCGATGGAAGAACGCGGCGTGCCGCTGCGCATCCGCTATTTCTCGTCGTGGTTCCGTTTCGACACGCCGCCGGATCAGCCGCTGGCCGCGCTATTGGCGCCCTGGCTGATCGCCCACGGCGTCTATGTACGCGACCCGGCCCAGAATTGCTTCTTCTCGATCGCCCATGGCGCACAGGAGATCGACACCGTCGAACGAACGATTCTCGCTGGTATCGATGCGCTGGTGCAGGCGGGGGCCTTGCCGGGCGAGCCGGCTGCACACGCCGACGCCGTACCCACAGCCGATACCGCGTCGGCAATGGGCCTTGCGGTGGGCGAGTCCATGCCCTTGATCGAGGCCCAGCGCGAAATCTGGCTCGCCCAGCAGGTCGATCCGGACGTCGCGCCGGCCTACAACCAGGTTTCACGCCTGCGCCTGGACGGCCCACTCGACGAGCCAGCGTTCGCGGCTGCGGTCGAAGCGGCGGCGGCCCGGCACGAGGCGTTGGCGCTGCGGTTTTCTGCCGACGGCGAAACCCAGCACCGCGCGGCCGATGCGCGCCTCGTGCGCCTGGAATGGGTCGATCATCGCGATAGCGCCCAGCCGCAGGCCGAAGCCGATGCCGCGATCGAGGCGATGAGCCAGGACATTCTGGATATCACCGATGCCGCGACGGCCTTGTTCGCGGTGAGCGTGCACCGTATTGCCGATACACGCTATGCGGTCGGCGTGCTCATGCATCACCTGGTCTGCGATGGCTGGTCGACGATGCTGTTTTTCCGCGATCTGGCCGCGCTGTATGCGGCCAATCTCAGCGGTGAGCCCGCCGCGCTGCCGGCGCCGGTGCCGTTTTCGCAGCATGTCGCCCGGCAGCTGGCCCGTGATGCCGGCCCCGATCTGGCATGGTGGCGCGAATTGTATGCCAGCGCACCGCCCGAATTGACGCTACCCACGCGCGGCGCGCGCCCGGCCCAGCGTCAGGCCGCCGGCCATACCCTGCGCCACCAGCTGCCGCAGGCGCTGGCGGAGCGTATTACCGCGGCGGCCACGGCCCGCTCGACCACGCGCTATGCGTTGACCTTCGCGGCGTTCGCGGCCCTGGTCATGCGTCTGTCCGGCCAGCGCGACGTGGTGGTGGCGATGCCGGTGGCCGGCCAGGTGCTGGAAGGCGAAACCGAGCTGTTCGGTCATTGCGTACAAACGCTGCCGGTGCGCGTGAGCGCGTCCCCGGATGCATCGTTTGCCGATCTGCTGGCCAGTGCCCGACGCATGATTGGTGCCGCCAGCGACCATGCCGGTGCGACCTATGGCCAGATCGTGCGCGAGGTGGCCGGACCGCGCGATCCGTCGCGTCTGCCGCTGGCGGAAATCATGTTCAATTGCGCGCCGGATGATGGTCCGCCCGCGCTGCCGGGTCTGCAAAGTGCGACCGACGAGCCGCCCAAGACGGCGAGCCAGTTCGACCTGCATTTCGATCTGGAAATCGGCGCCGACGGCTGGTGGATCGACTGCGACTATGCCACCGCGCTGTTCGATGCCGACATGATCACCGGCTGGCTGAACGACTACGAACAGGTGCTGGCGGCGGTCGCCGAGAACATCGATATCGCAATCGATGACTTGCCGTTGCGCGCTGTGCAGCGCGACGACCCGGGTAAGGCCTTCAACCCGGCGCCGCTGGCACTCGATCCCGATATCGATCTGGTCGTGGCCTTGCGTCGCGCTGCAGCGGCCACGCCGCAGTCCATTGCCGTAGCCCATGCCACGGGCGACTGGGACTATGCCCGCCTCGAGGCCGCGTCGGATCGTATCGCGGCCAGTCTGGCCGAGCGCGGTGTGGGCGTGGGTAGCCGTGTCGGCCTGTGTGTGGCGCGTACGCCGGAACTGATCGCCGCGATGATCGGCATTCTCAAGGCCGGGGCGGCCTATCTGCCCATGGATCCGGCCTATCCGTTGGAGCGGCTCGTCTTTACTGCCGAAGACAGCGGTGTAGCGCTGACGTTGATCGACGACGCCCAGCGGCCGCTCGGCGACACGCCAACATTGACGCTGGCCACGGCGATGGCCGGGCAGGGCGCGGTGCCGGATGTGGGCGTTGATGGCGAGCGCGAGGCCTATGTCATTTATACCTCGGGTTCCACCGGCCGGCCGAAGGGCGTGTCGGTACGCCATCGAAACGTCATGGCGTTGCTGGCATGGGCCAAGCAGGCGCTTGCCGACGACGAAATCGAGCGCATGCTGCTGTCCACCTCGATCTGTTTCGATGTATCGGTATTCGAGCTGTTCGTGCCGTTATCTCGGGGCAAGACCGTGGTGCTGGTAGACGACCTGCTGGCGCTGGTCTCCCCGCTTGAGACCGCGCCCACGATCGTCGGCGGCGTGCCCTCGGCGCTGTCGGAACTGTTGCGCCATGTGGAGTTGCCGACATCGGTACGAACCGTGGTGTCCGCGGGCGAGCCGCTACGACGGGATCTGGTGGCCCGGCTGGCCGCGCAACCCGGCGTCACGCGCGTGCTCGAATGCTATGGCCCGACCGAAACCACCGTGTTTGCCACCGCCGGCGACCGTTACCCGGACGGCCCCGAAACCATCGGCGCGCCGATCGCGGGCTGGCGCGCACAGATCGTCGACGCCCAGGATCGGCCGCTGCCGGTTGGTGAAGTCGGCGAGCTGCTCATCGGCGGCGCCGGCGTGACGGCGGGCTATCTTGGTCGGCCCGAACTCAATGCCGAGCGCTTCGTGGCCGACCCGGACGGTGCGCCCGGCGCACGTCGTTATCGCACCGGCGACATGTGTCGCTGGCGCAGCGATGGCCAGATCGAATTCATCGGTCGTGCCGACACCCAGGTGAAGCTGCGCGGTTTTCGTATCGAACTCGGCGAAATCGAAACCGTGCTCACCCGGCATCCCGCGGTTGAACAGGCCGTGGTGGCCGTACGTAGCGCCGGGGCGGGCGACGATCAGCTGGTGGCCTGGTGGCAGCCGGCCGCCGGCCGCGAGGACGTCACGCCTGCCGCGCTAAGGCGCTATCTGCGTGAACATCTGCCGCTGTACATGGTCGTTCAGCAGTTCGTGACGCAGGATCGCTGGCCGCGCCTGGCCAACGGCAAGATCGACCGCAAGGCGCTCGTCGATCCGTTCAAAGACGACAGCGCGGATGACGCCGGCCCCGCGGTGGATGCCACCGCCATGGGCGAAATCACCGCACTGTGGGCGCAGGCGCTGGGCCACGAGATCACGCCGAGTGCTGAAGATACGTTCATCGACATGGGCGGGCATTCGTTGCTCGCGGTACGTGCGGTGGCCAACGCGCGCGAGCAGCATGCGGTGGAAATTCCCGTCCGCGCGATGATGCTCGACAGCCTCGGCCAGCTCGCCATGCGCCTTCAGGCGCCCCGACAGCCCGCGCAGGTTGCGGCCGAGCAGAGTCCGCAAGCGCCGACCACGCCGCCCGCTAGCGACGTGGCCGAGGACAATCCGGCACAGACCGCCGAGGCCAGCGACAGCAGCGAACGCCGGAGCGGACTGATGGCAAAACTGGGCCTGTCGCGGTCGTCCTGAGGTGGCCATGGTTCCGTTCTTTTTCGGTGCGCAGGACGCGCTCTACGGCGCCTATCACCCGCCGGCGCCAGACAGTCGTGCCCCGGAGACCGCGCTGCTGATCTGCCAGGGGATCGGCTACGAATACATGCGTAGCTATCGTGCCTGCTGGCAGATCGCCCAGGCGGCCGCCGCGCGCAATGCCCATGTGCTGCGGTTCGATTATCGTGGCACCGGCGACAGCCACGGCCGTCAGCACGATGCCAGCTGGCAGGAATGGATCGCCAATACCGGCACGGCGATCGCCTGGCTGCGCGAAACCACGGCGCTGTCGCATATCCGTATTCTGGGTGTGCGCGTGGGCGCGTTGATCGCGGCTGCGGCGAGCGCTCGCGACAGCGAACGCCGCCGCCTGGTGTTCTGGGACCCGGTCGTCGACGGTCAGGCCTATCTGCGCGCGATCGCCGATATGCATGAAAGCCAGACCCGCAACATGAACCGCTATCGGCCGCGCCGACATCACCACGCCGAACGCGGCGCCGACGAATACCTGGGTTTTCACTGGCCCGACGCCGTGGTCGACGGCCTCGCACGCGCCAATCTCATGGACTATGCCGCCGAACGGGTCGACGACTGGCAGCTGGCCCTGAGCCAGGGCGAGCGCGTGCGCCCACTGGAACAGAGCGTGACCGAGCGCAACGGGCAAGTACTCGAAATGGCCGAAAACATGGATTGGTTCGATATCCGTGCCCAATACCGGCGCGTGGCGCTGGCGCGCTCGACGGATGCCATGCTGGATCGGGTGCTGGGCTGATATGCACGAAACACCGCTTGTCTTCGGCCATGAATCGCATCTGGTGGGAATTCTGTGCGAACCGGATACGCCGGTCGCTGGGCCGCGACCGGGTGTGTTGTTTCTCAACGCCGGGCTCGAGCACCGCGTGGGCCCGCGCGGTTTGTCGGTCGCGGTGGCGCGGGCACTGGCGGACGCCGGTTTTGCAAGCCTGCGTTTCGACTATGCCGGTATGGGCGAAAGCCGCAAGCCGCAACGACCGCTAGCTGCCGACCGGGCTGAAGAACTGCAGATTGAATGCGCCTGCGCGGCGGATCTGCTCGAGAAGCAGGCCGGCTGTCGCGGTGTGGTGCTGTTCGGACTGTGCAGCGGCGCCGACGATGCCCATCGCGTGGCGCTGGCCAACGACGCCGTCGTCGGCATGATCCAGATCGACGGCCATGCCGCGATCACCGCCGGCTTCAAATGGCGCTACGTGACCCAGCGGCTGGTGTCGCCGCGACGCTGGCAGAACTGGTTCGAACGCAAGTTCGGCCCGGCGACCGATGCCGATCATGCCGTCATCGAAGGCGTCGACTTCTTCGAAATGCCCGACCGCGACACGCTCGCCCGCGAGGTGGCCACGCTCATCGCGCGTGACGTACGGCTGTTCTATGCCTATTCGGGCGCGACCCACAGCTATTACAACCATGCCGGGCAGCTGCGCAATGCGCTGGCGGATGTAGAGACCGGCGATCATCTGAGCGAACGATTCCTGCCGTCGGCCGATCACACCTTCTCGCGCAACGCCGAGCGCATGCGCCTGATCGAGGCGGTCATTGCCTGGCTTCAAGCGGGCTTCGGTCCAGACCCATGAGAAAAGGCGGCACAGATCACGCGTCGACCGTGCACGCGGCGGCGAACGATGACATCCGCGCGCGGCGCGCAGGTGGGCGGCATACACACGCGATAGCCGTCGGCCACTGCCTGCAATTCGAAATCACGAAAATCGGTGGGCGCCGGGCCGAGTGTAACGAGACACTTGAAGGCGGCTTCCTTGGCCGAAAACAATCGCGCGCCGGCCTGTGCGTCGGACAACATGTGTTGTTCGCCGGGCGTGAATACGCTTTCCCACGCGCGTGGGGCGAGTTCACGCGGTCCTTCGATATCGATGCCGAGGCCGAGCGTCGTGTCCCGTCCGGCAACCACGGCTGCCGCCACGCCGTCGGCGTGGGTAATGCTGCCGACCACGCCATCCGGCCAGGCCGGGCCTGTATCGCGGGTCGCGCCGAGTGCTACCAACGGGCGCCCGAGGGCGGCCAGGGCCGCCCGCGCCAGTTGGCGGCCACTGGCGAATTCGGCCCGGCGCGCGGCCAGGGCGCGCGTGATCAACGCCGCCTCGATCGCGGGCAGGGGCGGGCCGTCGTCGCCGATCGGCCCGGCGCGTACCACCACGGACGCCGGCAGCAGGGCAGCGATCGCCGCTTCGAGTTCGTAATCGCGGATCATGCAGGCATTGTCGCGCGCATCGGCCACGAAGGGCAGGTGCGCCCGTGCTGAAGTGGTTGTCTTCGTCGCTGGCCGATGCCTTCGGTCGTATCCTGCTCAAGCTGGTCACCACGGTCGTATTCGCCTACTGGCTGTCGCCGGCGGTATTCGGGCGTGCGTCGTTGACGATCGTCATCGTGAGTCTGCTGGCGATCGTGGTGACCGCGCCGTTCGAGGAATCGCTGGTACAACGACGACGTATCGCGCGGGTGCATTTCGCCACCGCGCTGGGCGTTGTCATGGCCGGTTCGATCGCGCTGATTGCAGCGACGTTCGTGGCGGCCGCCGTCATTGCCCGGTTTTATCCGTCAGACAGCGAGCTGGTGACACTGGCCTGGCTGGTGGCCGGCTTCAGCCCGATTCTGCTCGCTCATGCCGGGGTCGCGATCTTTACCGCGCTCGCGCGCCGGCATCGCGCATTCGCGCGTATCGCCTGGTCGGGCCTGGCCGGCGATGCCGTGGGCGTCGGCGCCGGTCTGGCACTGGTGTTTTCCGGTGTGGGCGTCTGGTCGCTGCTGGCGGTGCGGCTGGTGTCGCGTTTCGTAACCCTGATCTGGCTGATGGTGGATGCGCCGGTGCGTCTGCGCCCGGCCTGGTCGCCGCGGGGGTTGGGCGAGCTGTCCGGCGTCGCGGGCTGGTTTTTTGCCGCGCGTTGTGTCGACAAGGCAGGCGATGCGATCTTTCAGGGTATCGTTGCACGCCTGTTCGGTCTCGACGGCGCGGGCTATCTGAACATGGCGCTGCGCATCATCGAACCGGTACGCGGGCCGACGGCGTCGGTGAGTCATAACATCGCGATGTCGTTTTTCGTACGCGCCCAGGACGCGCCGGCACGGTTGCGCGCAGCGGTAGCAAGCACGGTGTCGCATACGTCGATCGTATTGTTACCGGTCTTTCTGGGGCTCGCGGCCAGCGCGCCGACAGTCATCGCCCTGTTGGGCGGCGAACGCTGGGCGGCGGCCGGACCGATCGCCTCCGGCCTGGCGCTGGCCAGCGCGATCGGCGCGACCACGCATTTTCTGATGACGGCGCTGGCCGCGCGGGGCGAGGCGCGGCTGTGTTGCCTGGCGCTGACACTGGAAGTGGTCGCCGTGGCCGTAGCGCTCGTCATGCTCTCGCCGCTGGGGCTGATTGCGATCGGCATTGCGCGTGTGCTGTCGACCACGGTGCTGGCCGGCTTTTATCTGCGCGTGGCGCGGCCGGTATTCGGCATCGACCGGCTGGCCTTTATCGCATCGATCGTGCCGAGCCTGATCAATGCGTCGATCATGGCAGCGGCCGTGGTCGCGATCGGCCGTGTCGACGGCCTGGCGCAATCGCCGGCGGTGTGTCTGATCGTACAGGTGGGCGCCGGTGTGCTGATCTATACGAGTCTCGCGCTGGTGTTTCAGCGTACGTTGTTCGCGTCCGTGCTCAACGCTCTACGTGGCCGCAAGGCGGGCGTGCCGGGCTAGAACAAATAGACGAAACGCCGCGCTGCCTGCCCGCTTGTCGCTGGGCTCATTGCGCCAGCGGATCGAGTGTGACGCGCAGGGCAAGCCCGCCGACCCATTCGTCGTAGGCAAAGCCGGGCAGGTTCGAATCTCGCTCGATACGCTGACCACTGAGAATGACGGCGATCTGGCGCCGCGGTTGCCAGGTCAGGTCGAGGCCGTAATCGCGAACCTCGTCGGAACGCGCGTCCACCGCCGTGGACGTGCGTTGATAGTCGCGTCGGTCCCAGGCCGCATGGGCCGCGAGATTGATCGCCGGATTGTATTCCCAGCCAAGTTCCACGCGTGCGCCGCGGTTGCGCAGCGCATTGGCGTCCACGTTGTCGGCCGAGTAGATATCCTGCGACAGCGTGAAGCGCAGCTGCGTCTTGGCAGAAATATCTCGGATATAGGTCAGGCGCGCGGTCGGGGCGCCATAATCCTCGGATTGGCCGCCGCGGTTTTCACGATGGGCATAGCCGGCCCGCAGCTGTACCCGCGAGCGACCGGAAAAGCGCCAGTCGAGCCGGCCGAAGGGCTCGTGCTGGACGAAACGCCGGGCCAGCGGATCGTCGGGGTTGCGTTCGGGATAACGCCCGTCGATACGTTCCACGCCCGCGGTGAGGCTCGCGCCGGGCGCGCCGATATAGCGCAAGGACAGGCTCGATTCGACCTCGTTGCGGTTGTAGCGGCGTTCGTCGTCGAGGGTATGTCGGCGTATCCGGTAATCGACGCCACCGATCACCTGCCAGTGCGGACTGATGACGAGGGTGGTCTCGATACCCGGATTGCTCATGCGAATGAAATCGGACTCGCGACCGCCGCGATTTTCGAAGCCGGTGAGTTCGCGTGAACGGTTGTAGTAAAGCCGGCCGCGCAGGGCGTGGCCGACTTCGTAATTCCAGACGAAATTGCCGTGATAGGCGTTGTGGTCGAGGCGCTCGTTCTTGACGTAGTTCAGCCGGCTCAGGTCGATATGTAGCGACAGGTCCTGGCGCGACATGCCCCAGCGGGCATCCGCGCCGATCGTGGCACGGTGCAGCGTATCGGCCTCGCGTTCGGCCTCGGGCGCGGCATACAGATTGCTGTCGCGACTGATACCGGTTTCGACATAGGGCGACAGACGCAACTCGGCGCCACGCGCGTACCAGGGCAGGGCCGCGATCGTGAAGGCCAGAATGTAGCGAGGCTCAATAAGCCGCACGATCGCGAAAGATCAGCGCAACGGTGCGCAGAATGATGTAGACATCGAGACCTGGCGACCAGGTACGGATATAGCGCAGGTCGTACTCGACCCGGCGTTCCATGTTTTCCAACATCTGGATTTCGCCACGCAGGCCGTTGATCTGAGCGAGCCCGGTCAGGCCCGGCCGTACCTTGTGTCGCAGCATATAGCGCTCGATAAGCCCCCGATAGGTCTCATTATGCTCGATGGCATGCGGCCGTGGGCCGACCACGCTCATGGCACCGCGCAATACATCCCAGAACTGCGGCAATTCGTCGATCGAAGTGCGCCGTAGCACGCGGCCGATTGGTGTGACCCGCGGGTCGTCGCGTGTGGCCTGGCGCACGTCGGTATCGGCCGGGGCCACGCGCATAGTGCGAAACTTGTGCACGCGAATACGCTTGCCATCCAGCCCGTAGCGCTGCTGGGTAAAAAACACGGGCCGCCCGTCAGTCGCCCAGATCAGCGCGGCAATAATCAGCAATAGCGGCGACAGCAATATCAGCACGCCCGCCGAGAACAGGATATCCATCAAGCGCTTGAGTACGCCGTCGGCGCCGAAGAAAGGGCTTTCGCTGAACGAAAACACGGGCACGCCGCCGATATTGGCGAACTGCAGCTGATCGCTTCGAAACAGGGGCGATGTGGGCATGAAATAGATCGAGGCAGTGGTATCGCCGAGCCGGCGTACGATATCGGTTGCCCGATCGGCGCCTTCCAGCGGCAATACCACGAACACGACATTCACGCTGTGCTTATTGACATAGTCGACCACCTCGTCGGTCCGCCCGAGCACCGGGCGGTCGGAGCTGGTATGCCCGACGCGCTCGGGGCCGCGGTCCTCGAAAAAACCCAGCAGGCGGAATTTCGGTACATCCAGCGCGGCGAGAATATGGGCCAACCGCTGGGCGTCTTCGCTCACGAATACGATGACCGCGGTGCGCGACTTCATCGATGCCGGAAAAAACCGGAAGAACAGATAGCGAATCAGGTGATGGGCCAGCACGAACAGCAACGGCGTGAGCGCGAGCCACAGCAGGATCACGCGGCGTTCGTACTCGCCGGAGCGACGGGTCAGAAAGCCGAGAAAAATCAGCCCCGTGGCGCATAGAAACCAGCTGAACAACACGCCGGTACCGATCGAGCCGGCTCGCCCGACATGCCATTTCCAGATCAGGTTATAACGACTGAACACGATCGCCACCGTCACGAAGGCCAGGGCGGCAAGCTGACGATCCTTTTCGCTAATGCCCTGGTCCGACAGCGCGGCAATGAACAGCAACAGACCGGTGCTCAGACCGCCATAGATCAGCCCGTGAAAAAGCGGCGCGGAAAATGTACGGCTCGCCAGTCTCATGGCTGCGCGGGCCCTTTGCCCAGGCGACGACGTACGGCGTTAAACAAGGTCCGTGGCAGCGCAGCCAGCTGCTGGCGTTGCCAGGCGCGCAGATTTGCGCGAAAGGTCGGGTCGGGATAGCGCTCGGCGCCGCGTGCGGCGGCCGAGAAATAACCGGTGATGATCAGCAGCCCGCCCACGACATAGGGCCAGTCGCGCATGCGGTAGACGCCGGACACCACGGCATAGGCCGGGTGATAGCCCATGAAATGGATACCGCGGCCCCAGCGCAGGCGTCCGTGGACGATACTCACCTCAGAGGACCCCATCAGGCGATGATGGTGAATGCGCGCCTCCGCATCGGGGATATTGCGCGTACGCCAGCCGGTCATGCGGGCCCGGTGGATATCGATACCGTCCCACTGCAAGGTCTGCTCGAAGCCGCCGATCGCCTCGAAGGCGGCTCGACGGTAGAACTTGAACGGCCCGCAGACCATGTCCGGGCTTTTGCGTTCTTCGACATCGCCGCCGGGTTCGGGCCGAAACACCCGACCGGAGACCGCCGCCAGTCGATCGTCGCTGGCGAATTCCGCGAGCATGCGCTCGATATAACGTGGCCCGTAGGTAATATCCGCATCCAGCTTGACGATATAGTTCCAGTCGCTGATCGGCGCGGCTGCAAGCCCGTAGTTGAAGGCCTCGATCACCCCCGAGCCGACCTGACGCCGGCCGCGGTCGGGCTTGTCGACGACATGGATGAAATCGGTTTCGCGTGCGCGGGCCTTGGCAATAGCCGAGGTATCGTCACTGGATCCGTCGTTGACGATCACCCAGGCGGCCGGGCGTACGGTCTGTGCGCACATGCTGTCGATCGCGGCATCGATGAAGCGCGCTTCGTCGCGTACCGGCGAAATGACCAGAATTCTCGGCTCGCTGCGGGCCGCCTGGGAAGGAGTATGCGGGGCCTGTTCGTTCACGACAGCACGCGTTCGTAAGCAGCCAGCAGCTTGGGCACTTCATGGTGCCAGGCCAGGCGTTGCTCGATACGCTCACGCCCGATTTCGCCCAGCCGCTGGCGCAGTTCGATGTCGTCGATCAGGGTGAGGATCTTGTCGGCGAAATCGCGGCGATCGCCCGGTTGCGCATAGAGCGCGGCGTCGCCCGCCGAGGCGCGACCCTCGGTGAGGTCGTACTGGACCAGCGCCTTGCCGAGCGCCATGTATTCCAGGATCTTGTTCATCGTCGACTGATCGTTCATCTCGTTTTTCGGGTCCGGACTTACACATATATCGGCCGATGAGAGCACCCGCATCAGGTCTTCGCCGTCCAGCCGGCCCGGGAAATCCACGTAGTCGTCGATGTTCAGCTCCACGGCGAGGCTGCGTAATCCCTCAAGCGACGGGCCGAAACCGACCAGACAGAACTGGATATCCGCGCGGCCACGCTCGTGCACGATATCCGCGATCATGTACAACAGATCCTCCAAGCCTTCCTGTTCGCCCATGACCCCCACATAGCCCACCAGATGGGCGCGCCCGCGGCGTAGCGACGGGTCGGGCGCCACCGCGTGGATGCGCTCGAGATTGGGGCCGCTGCGCACCACGAACACGTCTTCCTCGGCCATGCCGCCCCGACTGCAGGCGATGCGCTTGAACGAGTCGTTGGTCGCGATGGAGACTTTCGCGAGCGAGAACGTGGCGCGCTCGAGTACGCGCATCAGCCGGTACATGACGCCGTTGCGGCCGAACTTGGCCACGAACAGTTCCGGGCACAGGTCATGGTGGTCGAACAGAAACCGCACCCCGAACGGGCGCGCGAGGGCAGCCACCAGAAAGATCGTATCCGGCGGATTGCAGGCATGAATGACGTCGATACGCCGGCGACGGCCGATACGCGCGCTGAGCCTGAGCTGCCAGAACAGGGCCGTGGCATATTCCAGCGGATAGGCCCAGGCCGTATTCGGCACATTCGGCAGCGGATGTCGGTAAATGGCGATGCCGTCGAGATCGACATATCGTTCGCGATAGCCTTCGGCGGTCGGACATACGATCGAAACCGCATAGCCTGCATCGCGCAATGCGCAGGCCTGCTGCCAAACGCGGCGATCGAAGGGCAGTGGCAGATTTTCGACGATGATCAGCACATGGGCGCGCGGGTCTGCATCGTTGCGCGGGGCGTGCGCACTCATGTCGTCATTGTCCTGATCCTGTTCTTGATTCGGGGGTACGGCGCGACGATGCATGCTAGGCAACACCGTGATAAACGCCTGCGGTGAGTTCGGCCAGCTGCGGCCAGCCGCGCTCGCCGTGGGCCTCGGCGGCAACATGCGCACGCACGCGATCGACGACGTCGGGCCGGGCCTTGATCGCGGCAACACGCGTGGCCAGGGTTTCGGCGTCGACGGGCTTGAGCAGAAAGCCGGAGCGTTCGTCGTCGATGACCTCGCCGAGGCCGCCGATGTCGCTGGCCAGTACGGCACAGCCGTAGGTCAGCGCCAACATCAGTACGCCGGACTGATCGATACGCCGATAGGGCAGCACCACCAGATCCGCCGCGGCGAAATAGCGTGCCGTGGTTTCGGCATCGACCCGGCGTAGGTCGGCAGTGACATCGCGCCGGTCGGCGAGCTGGCCGGCGGCATCGCCGAGGGCATCTTCGCCGGCCACGATCAGATGTATCGCCGGGTCGGCGAGGTGATCGAGCGCCTCCAGCAGCAGATCGAGCCCCTTGTACGGGCGTAGCCGGCCGAACAGCAACAACAGGAACGTATCGTCAGCCACCCCGAGTGCCTGGCGCGCGTCGGGGCGCGGAAGCGCTTCGGCGGCGCCGAGGGTGAGCGGGCCATGGGCGATGACATGGATATGATCGCTGCGCGTGCCCATCTGCCGTACCAGCGTATCGGCGGTGAAGCGGGTATGGACGATAACCGCATCGACATGCCGGTAGATCCGCCGAAACAGCGCGCGATCGAAACGGGCGCTCTCGTGCGGAAGGCTATTATGGGCGGTCCATACCAGGCGCGCGCCCCGCAGTCGCGCGATCACCAGCAACGGCCAGTCGAGCAGGGGCTGATGCAAGGCCTGCACATGAAAGATATCGGGGCGTTCGCGCCATATACAGGCGGCCGTGCGCACCAGCGCCTTCGCATGGGCGGCCAGACGTTGCCAGCGTCCGCGCGTGACCCGTGCGGCCGGGTAACAGCGCGCCACGGGACAGCCAACGGCCTCGGCATAAGCAAAATCCGAGCGTACGACAAGACACAGGCGTGTGATGTCGGCGCGCGCGCTCAGCGCCCGCGCGAGTTCGGCAACATATTCGGCCGGCCAGGGGGCGTGCATGACAACGCGCATGAAAACGCTATTCCTCGCTCAGCCGCACGAGCGTAACGCGATCATCGCGGCACTGGCCGTCGACGAGCACGTTCGCGTGCAGGTAGAACGCGGTCGCGCTGTCCGCGGGCGCGGCGACCGCACGCGTATGACACAGCGCGGTGCCGTCGCGAGCGTTGCCCTTGTAGACGGTGCGCCAGTCGCTGGTCGGTCGACCGCTAGGGTCGACGTTTCGGCGCAGCACGGTCAATCCCGTCGCGAAAGCCCATTCGCGACCCTGGTCGTCGTAATGTTGTTCGAACGCCTGGTTGGGCACCGGCTCGGGGTCCGACCAGTGGCCGTCGGCGAGGCGGCTGCGATAACGCGGGCCGTGAACCGACTGCAGGGCCACCACCGGATGGCCATCTTCGCTGACGCTGATCCGGGCCGGGCTGTACAGACCGTCCGGGGCGAGTTCGGCCATACGCTCGGGCGCTACCCGGCTGGCCGCAGCCAGATCGATCGGCAACTGGTAACGCTTGCCCGTCGCGTCGTAGGCTGCGTCGCGTGCTGGCGGCAGATACGCATAGCTGGCGAAATTCTGGTCGACCCCGGAATCGCCGCGCCGCCACAGCCAGGCCACATGCATGCCGTTTTCGCTGTCGAATGCCAGGCGCATCTGATAGACCCACCAGCCCGGTTCGCTGATGAACGGGCGGCTGACGTATTCACTGCGTCCGGGCGGCAGGCGGATATCATCGGTACCAACGGTCACATCGCCGCCGATGGCATGCCAGCTGCGGTTGGATTCCTCGTAGCGGGCCAGACCGCCCGAGAACAGGCGCTCGGACCACGTACGTGCCGGGCGCACGGCATAGCGATAGGTCACATACAAACGCCCGTCGCGGTCGTTGAAGAACGACGGATAGGTGATCTGCGTGCCGGGAATGGCCGCGGTTCCGGGCGCGGGAAAGTCCACGCGCCGATGCTGGCTGCCCCAGCGGGCCTTGGCCGAGACGCGCTGGCCACGAAAGACGAAGTGGTCGATCGACTCGGGTTGCGCCGAAACCGAGTATTGCCAGGGCAGGTTGTGCATATCGTAAGCCACATGCACGAAGCCGTCGCGATCCAGACCAATCGAAGCGGCGGTATGGTAGGGATCGTTGGCGGTATCGGCATCGAGCAGATGCGATCGCCACGACCAGTGCCCGTCGGGGCTGCGCTCGCCCTTGCGTACCACGGTATGAAAGCCGAAATCGTGCAGCTTGACCGGTCGCGGGCCCGGTTCGACGTTTACCGTGTATACCGTGGCGTCGCGCACCGCCAGCGGGGTCGCGAACACGCTCGCATTGGCTTCGGCCACGTCGATCGGGGCGAGTATCACCTCGGCGCTTACGGCCGCGGACGCGGCATTTGCCAGCAGTAGCAGTGCGCCGGCGGCCGCGATTTGCCACACCCTGGCCGAGCCGGGCCGTCGCCTACGGATTATCGTCATTGCGGTGTCTCCGCCGGATCGACCGCACGCAGACGCGCCAGCGCGAGGCTTGCGTGAATCGATAACAGGAACATGAAATGAATGGGCCGGAAGAGGCTGGATTCGGCGATATTGGCAATCGCGAGAAACGCCATGAAGGCGACGATCCAGGCGGCTTCCGCGCGCCAGCCTGGCAACAGCGCGACACCGCGGCGAATGGTGTTGATCAGAAAACCGACGCCCAGGATCAGTCCCGGCACACCCAGCTCGTTGGCCAGATCCAGATAGCCGTTGTGCGCCTGCCAGAGAATCCCGTAGAGGTTCTGGGTCACCCACGGCGCCGGCCCGCCGGCACCGAGCCAGAATGCCTGGAAACCGGTGCCGAGCCAGGGATGCTTCACGACCTCGGCATAGACCAGCCGCCAGATTTCCAGACGCCCGGTAAAGGTGACATCGCGGCCGACCGCATTGGCGACCGGGGCCACGATCTCGCGCCAGCCGGGCACACCATGCGTAACCAGTACGCCGAAGGTCAGGCTCAAAAGCAGCGCGCCGACCACCAGCACGCTGCTGAATACCAAGCCACGCAGGGAGAGCATGGGCCGAAATGTCAGCCATAGCGGCGGCAAGACAGCGAGCATGCACAGCAGCGCGGTCGCATTACGGGCCATGATCAACGTAATGCCCGCGACCAGCGTCCAACCCAGCGACTCGAGCACGCCCGTCTCGCCAATCGCTAGGCCGTGCATCCATAGCACCATCATCAAACCGGCGGCCATGCCGAGATGATTCTTGCTGCGGGTAATACCGGTCCAGGCGTTCTCGTAGCCGGCGACATGGGCGATATCGGGAATGACGAACACCGCCACGATCGATGCCACGACCAGGGCGCTCAGACAGGCCCGGGTATGCCGGCGCAGCCGATCGGGCTGCCATGCTGCCACCTGGAATGAAAGGGCGATAACGACCGTGCCGATCAGCAATACCAGCTTGCGTACGGTCACCGCCGGATAGTCCGACCAGCCAACGCTGAGAATTGCCCAGCCCAGAAAAAGCCAGAGCCAGGGATCGATCTGGCGCGCTACGCGCCACGCCACGCTACGCCGCAGCCAGATGACAAGCGCGCAGATCAGAAACGGCGACATCCACTGCAGACGACGGATCAGCGAGCCCTGCTGGGCATTTTCCGCGACCGTATCCTGAGCCCAGTCCAGCCCGTCGGGCAGCAGGGCAAATGCCAGCGTGGCCCAGAATACGGCGATGAGCAGCCAGTAGAAGCGTCGATCTTGAGCAGCCGGCAACCGCATGGGTGTATCAGCCGTCGGTGAGCAGGGTGCCCAGAATGTTTGCGCCGCTTTCATGCAGACCGTCGGTCAACTGGCGCAACCGCGCCAACGGCGTGATACCGCGTTCGACCACCAACAGCGCGCCGTCGCTCACACCGGCGGCCGAAATCGCGTCGAGATCGCCGGTATGTTCGGCCGCGTCGATCACGATGTATTGGTAATCGCCACGCAGGCGGGTAACGAGGGCGGCGAACTGGCTCGGTGCCTCGACGAGGGTATCGCCCAGCGACGGGTGCGTGTCGGTCGCGCGAATCACGCTTAGCCCGGGTATTACCGCGATATCGGCCATGCCGGTATGACTGTCGAGCCCGAACAACAGACCCTGTTGCGGGTGCTGGCGTGCGGCATCGATTAACGCCGTGCGCTGGCCGGAGCGGGCGAGCAGCACCGCCAGATTCGCGGCCACGCGGCTACGCGCGAGGCCGGTCGAACAGCCGACCACGGCCAGACAGCGTGCATGGCTGTCGCTGAGTGCGATGCGGGCCAGCGCTGCGCGCAGGGTATCCGCCGCCTGGCCATGCGGCGCGTGGTAGGCGAATACATTGTCGTGAATCCGCGGGGTCGCGGGCTGGCTATGGCCGGTCATCGCAGTGCTCCGTGGCCGAGTACGCCCAGAACCGGCAGTTCCAGTTCGCGTTCGATATCTTCGGGGGCGCGCACGCGCCGGTCGAGCAGTTCCTGGAGCAGGGCCAGCATGACGCCGACCACCAGTCCGAATACCAGGGCCACGGCGAGTTTACGCTTGCCACTGAGACCGGCGGTCTTGGTCGGCGCGATCGCCCGGGTGACCACCGAGACGTTCTGTGCACTGAGTTCGCTGCCACCGAGCACCTGGTCGTAATTTGACAGCGCGGCTTCGTAGACCTGGGTCGCGCTTTCCAGACGCCGTCGGTAGCTGTCGAGCTGGCCGCGCTTGGTCTGCTTGTCCATTACGTCAGCGCGTGCGGCATCGTAGTTCTGTTGTAGTGCATTGACTTCGCCACGTGCTGCCTTGACGCTCTGACGGGCCGCCGCGAGCGAGGCATCGATCTCGTCGCGCAGGCGGCTACGCACGGTGGCGATCTGGCCATCGATCGCCCGAAGACGCGGATGGTTGGGCCCGAGCGATTCGGCGATCTCGGCGCGCTCGGCCTGAAACCCGACCAGCCGATTCTTGAGATCCTGCACCACGTTGCTGTCGAGAATATCGGCCTGGGCGGTCATCGGCTGGCCGCTGGCACGCGCGCCGTTGATCTGATCGACTTCGGCCTGCGCGGCCTGCAGACGCGCCTGGGCCGCGTTCAAACGGGTGCCGAGGTCGTTGAGCCGGCTTGTATCCACGCCTTCGGCAGCCGCCGAATCGATGACGTCGAAACGCTGCCGCGCGTTGGTCAGCGCGTCCTGTGCTTCGTCCACCTTCTTGCGCAGACCGTCGAGAAAATTCGAATACTGGCCCAGCCGCTGGCGCGCCGGGTCGGTGGCCATGTTTTCACTGGCCTTCATGTACTGGTCGATCACCGCGTTGACGATCGCGGCACTGCGCTTCGGGTCATCGCCGCGATAGGAGACCACCAGCAGCTGGCTTACCTCGCCGGCACGCACTTCCACCTTCTCGCCCAGCGCCGATGCCAGGCGCTGGCGCAGCGTGCCTTCGCCGTCGCCGTCTGCATCGAACTCGTCGCGTACGGCCGGGTCATCGGCAAGGCCGAGCTGGTCGACCACGCCGAGCATGACGTTCTGGCTGGTCATCAAATCGATCTGGGTGGCGCGATAACTCTCGGCCAGCGCGCTGGAGCGGGCCTGGCCGGTCAGCGGGTCCAGCGTCGGAAATTCGATGACCAGGGATGCGCGTGCCTCGTAGCTGCGCATCATCAGCGCCGCGATGATCGCCAGCACGAAGAACACCGCCACGGTCACCGCCACCGTACGCCAATGGGCACGCACGGCGCGCACTATCTGGCCCACCGTGGGCGTGGCCCGCATGCCCGGAATCAGCGGGCGATCGATCGCTGCGTTCAAAAGAAGCGCTCCTTGACGAAGATCACGTCGTCGGCCTGCACCCGGGTGGTGGGCGACGCGTCGACGGTCTGTACCGAGCCGTCGGCGGCTTTGCGATGCAGCACGAAACGCGAATTAGAACCGCGTTCGGTCAGGCCACCGCCGGTGGAAATCGCCTGCATGACGGTCATGCCCGGCTGAATGGCATAGGCGTCGGGGCGTTGCACTTCGCCATAGATATAGAACACCGGCGCCTGGGGCACGTACACGGTATCGCCGGCGTGAAGGACATTATCCGGCGAGCCGCCGTCGCCGGTAACCAGCGCGTCGATATCGATACGCTCGCGCGTGTCGTCACCGCGAATGAGTACCACCGAGCGTGCACCGCGGGGGGTAATACCGCCGGCCTCGGCAAGCACGTCGAGCAGGGTGGTGCGGCTGGTCAACGAGAAACGGCCGGGCTGATTGACCGCACCGAGCACCGCGACCTGCTGGCTGCGGTGTTCGACCAGGGTCAGGCTGATCTGGGGGTCACGGAAGTAGCCGCCTTCACGATAGGCCGATTCAATCTGACTCTGGGCGGCGTTCGGGGTCATCCCGCCGATATCGACCACGCCCAGTAGTGGCAGCGATATTTCGCCGTTGTCGGAAATAAAACCCTGGGTATTCATGTCCGGCTGGCCGAACATGCGCATTTCCACGATATCGCCAGCGCCGAGCAATACGCCTTCTGACGGCTCGGCCTGTGGCTCGGCCTCGGGTTGGGCGTATGCCGCGGCCAACGGGGGCGCCGTGTCGCCGCCGGACGGCGTGGCAGCGGGGGACGGTGTGGTGGCGATTTGCGGTGGCGGAAGCGGCTCACTCGCGCAGCCGGCAAGCAGCACGGCCAGGACCGCCATGGTCAAAAATAGTCGCAAATCAGTCAGCACGGCGGCCATCCCCCTTTTAAACCCCATAGCCCGCTAGTTTAGTGCATATACCAGTGCCAGCGTTAACGGCCGATTTAGAGGGGGTCTGAATGCCGGGAAGATAAATTCTGCGTGCCGCGCGACCTACGCGCCGGGTGAATCGGCACGTATGCCCCGCGCGTGGCGACGCGACCCGAAAGCGGTGGCTGCCCAGGCGATTTTTTTGCGGTGTAGTCGTGTGCGCGCGTTAACTTCAGCAACTTAGCGCCGATGGCTACCTCGACTACGGCGTCAACAGCGCCTAGAATTCCGCGCTCGCGCCCGGATGGCGAAATTGGTAGACGCATGGGACTTAAAATCCCTTGTCCTTCGGGACGTGCCGGTTCGAGTCCGGCTCCGGGCACCAGTTAATCGGCTTTTGCCGCTCGTTAGGTTCGATGACCCACGATGACGCGCCCGCGCCTCGGCATGCATAACCTGAGTTGCGCCCGTGGCGAGCGCGCGCTCTTTGCTGGACTGGACGTGGCCCTGGTCGGCGGCGAAGCGGCGCGTATTCTCGGCGAAAACGGGGCGGGCAAGACCACCTTGTTGCGCACCCTCGCGGGCCTGCAGCTACCGGCGGCCGGCGAAATCGTCTGGGAACCAACCGGCGAGGGCGCCGCCGATGATCCGCTGTTGCTCAAGGACGCGTTGTGTTTTGTCGGCCACGACAATGCGCTCAACGGCGCGCTCACGCCGGTGGAAAATCTGGATGTGCTTATGCGCCTGTGCGCGCGGCCGGTTTCGCAAAAGCGTATTCGCGCCGTGCTGGCCGAGTTGGGGCTCAAGCGTATCGCGCATCGCCCCTGTGAGCGCTTGTCCGCGGGTCAGAAGCGGCGCGTGTCGCTGGCACGGTTATGGTTGACCGAGGCGCCGCTATGGTTGCTCGACGAGCCGGCGTCGGCGCTCGACGTCGAGGCCCGTGCGGTACTGTGCGCCCGAATCGCGGCCCATGTCGCGGCGGGGGGTATGGCGGTGTTCACCACCCATGAAGCCTTGAGCCTGCCCGACGTGCCGGTGCGCTCGATCGAGTTGACGCCGTGCTGAGTGTTTTCTGGGCGGTATTGCGCCGCGATCTGCTGCTGGCCTTTCGCCAGCGCGGTGTGCTCGTGCATCACTTGCTGTTCTTCGTGCTGGTAGTGGCGCTGTTTCCGCTGGGTACGGGGGCCAACGCCGCGATTCTGGTCACCGTATCGCCGGCGCTGATCTGGATGGCGGTGCTGCTGGCGGCGCTGTTGTCGTTGCAGCGCCTGTTCAAGCCCGATTACGAAGACGGCACCTTGGAGCAATATGTGCTCTCGCCGGAACCGCTGGCCGTGATCGCGCTGGCCAAGGTGTTGGCGTACTGGCTGGCCAGCGGGCTGATTTTCGTGCTCACGTCGCCGTTGCTGGTGCTGCTGCTTGGCGTGCCAGCCGCCGCCGTACCCGTTATCATGGCCAGCCTGTTGCTGGGTACACCGACGCTGGGCCTGGTCGGCGCCATTGGCACGGCCTTGACGCTGAGCCTGCCACGCGCCGGGCTGTTGTTGAGTCTGCTGATTTTTCCGCTGTACGTGCCCGTGCTGATTTTTGGCGCCGGGGCGATGCGGGCGGCGATCGAAGGCCTTCCCGCGGCGGGCGCGCTCTACCTGCTGGCAGCTTTGCTCGTGCTGGGTATCACCACCGCGCCGTTCGCGATTGCGGCGGCGTTGAAAATCAGTCTCGAATAACAGCGCCAGATCTGCTGGCGCGGACAATGACCGGTTATCCGGATTATTGCGCCAGATCAATACATTCTGTGCATGGCCGAGAGAAACTATGCGTCAATGCAATCCACAATTCATTCGCCACACAGTGGTCTAAACGTTTTGGCCAAGTCCGCGTTCATGCTCTGGCTGCACCGTTTCGGATCGCTGCCGTATTTCTATCGGGTGAGCCGGCCGATCGCGCTCGCGCTCGCCGTGCCCGGCGTGCTGCTCGCCGGCTACGGCATTTATGGTGGACTGGTGACCGCGCCGGTCGATTATCAGCAGGGCGATGCCTTTCGTATTCTCTATATCCATGTGCCCAGCGCCTGGCTGTCGCTGTTCGGTTATACGAGCATGGCCATAGCCGGTGTGGTCGCACTGGTGTGGCGGCTCAAGCTTGCCGAGATCTTCATCGTCGCCGCGGCCCCGGTCGGGGCGAGCTTTACCTTTCTGGCGCTGGTGACCGGCGCGATCTGGGGCGAGCCGATGTGGGGCACCTGGTGGGTGTGGGACGCGCGCCTGACCTCCGAGCTGATCCTGTTGTTTCTCTATCTGGGCATAATCGCGCTGCATAACGCGATCGAGTCGCCGCGGACCGCCGCGCGTGCCTGTGCCTTGCTGGCGGTGGTGGGCGTGATCAATGTGCCGATCATCCATTATTCGGTCGAGTGGTGGAACACGTTGCACCAGGGCCCGACCGTGACGCGTTTCGGTCGCCCGGCCATGGAAATGGATATGCTCTGGCCGCTGCTGTGTGCCGCACTCGGTTTTACCCTGATGTTCGGCTGGCTGACGCTCTGGAACATGCGCGCGCAACTGCTCTGGCGCGAACGGCGTAGTCGCTGGGTCAAGAAGGTGTTTCGCGATGCATGAATCCTGGCAGGCGTTCTGGCATATGGGCGGTTATGCGCCGTATGTATGGAGTAGTTACGCCATTGCTGCGGTCGTAATTGTCGGCAATATCATCGCGCCGCTGATTCGCCATCGTCAGATCGCGCGGCGTATCGAGAATGAGGAATTCGATGACTAGGACACGACGTCGCCGTCTGATGCTGGTCGGTGGCCTGTTCGTTGGCCTGGCAGCGGCCACCGGCCTGGCACTGACTGCTTTCAGCGAAAATATCCTCTACTTCTATCAGCCCAGCGAAATCGCGGCTGGCGAAGTGCCTGCGCATACGCGTTTTCGAATCGGCGGGCTGGTCGAGAACGGCTCGGTCGAGCGTAACAACGACGATCTGCTGGTGCGTTTTACCCTGGCCGACTGTCAGGCCAGCGTGCCGGTGCAGTTTCGCGGCACGCTGCCGGACCTGTTTCGTGAAGGCCAGGGCATTGTGGCCTATGGCGAGCTCGACGAATCGGGCCAGTTCGTGGCCGACGAAGTGCTGGCCAAACATGATGAAAACTACATGTCGCCCGATGTGGCGGATGCGATGAAGGACGAAACGGGGCAAAGCTGTATGCCGACCAACATGCAGGCCAAGCGATGATTCCCGAAATCGGGCATTTCGCACTGGTGCTCGCACTCGGCCTGGCCACCGTGCAGACCGTGTTGCCGATGTACGGGATTCTGCGTTCCCGGGCGGATTGCCTGGCTGTGGCCGCGCCGGCGGCGATCGGCCAGTTCGTGATGCTGGGCATTGCCTTTGTTGCGCTGGGCTTTGCCTTTTATGCCAACGATTTCTCGGTGGCCTATGTCGCCGCGAATTCGAACACGCACTTGCCGTGGTTCTACCGTATCGCCGCCATCTGGGGCGCACACGAGGGTTCGTTGCTGCTTTGGATGATGTTGCTGGCCTGCTGGAGCCTCGCTGTGGCCCTGGCCAGTCGTACGTTGCCGCGTGATGTGGCCAGTTGCGTGCTGGCGGTGATGGGGGCGGTGAGCGTGGGTTTTCTGCTGTTCACCCTGTTTACGTCCAATCCTTTCGAGCGCCAGTTCCCGGCACCGATGGAAGGGCGCGATCTCAACCCCCTGTTGCAGGACCCGGGCCTGGTCGTACACCCGCCGATGCTCTATATGGGCTATGTCGGCTTTGCCGTAGCCTTCGCGTTCGCCATTACCGCCTTGATTACCGGGCGCGTGGATAGCGCGTGGACGCGCTGGACGCGGCCGTGGACAACGGCGGCCTGGATGTTTCTGACCATTGGCGTGACCCTGGGCAGCTGGTGGGCCTACAAGGAACTCGGCTGGGGCGGCTGGTGGTTCTGGGATCCGGTCGAGAACGCTTCGTTCATGCCGTGGCTGGTAGGTACCGCCTTGATCCATTCGCTGGCGGTGACCGAAAAACGCGGCATCTTCAAAAGCTGGACCGTGCTGCTGGCGATTACCGCCTTCGCGCTGTCGTTGCTGGGCACGTTTCTGGTGCGCTCGGGCGTGCTCATTTCGGTGCACGCCTTTGCGACCGATCCAACCCGCGGCATCTATATCCTGACGTTTTTCGCGGTGGTCGTCGGCGGTTCGCTGATCCTGTATGCATTGCGCGCGGCGCAGTTCGAGGCCGGGCGTGAACCGGTCGCCGCCTTGTCGCGCGAAGGGCTGTTGCTGCTCAACAATATCTTTCTGGTGGTCGCCGCCGCCGGCGTATTGCTGGGTACGCTCTATCCGATTCTGGCCGACTCGCTGGGCATGGGGCGGATTTCGGTGGGCCCGCCGTATTTCAACAAGGTCTTCATTCCGCTAACCGTGCCGCTGGTCGTGCTGATCGGCGGGGCCGCGGTAATGGCCTGGAAGCGTACCCGGGCCGATGTGTTGCGTTCACGCCTGTGGGCGCCGCTTGTGATCGCGATTGTTGCCGGTGTGGCCTTGCCGTTGCTGACGGTGGGTACCGGCGCGGTGGCCGCCGTGGCCGGTTGTGTGCTCGGCTGCTGGGCGATTGCGACCGCCTTCGAGGATCTTGTTCGGCGCAGCCGCGGCCGGCGTATGATGCTGCCCCGCAATGTCGTAGGCATGGCGCTGGCTCATGCGGGCGTGGGTATTTTCGTGATCGGCGTGAGTCTGGTCAGTGGTTTCGGCGGCGAGCACGATGTTCGTCTTGCCCCGGGCCAGAGTACCGAGATGGTGGGCTACGAGTTCGAGTTCGTCGGCACACGGCATGTCGACGGGCCGAACTTCACCGCCGAAATCGGCGATTTCATCGTGCGCGAAGATGGTGACCAAATCGCCGAACTGTTCCCGGCGAAGCGACGCTACAACGCCGGCGGTCAGACCATGACCGAGGCCGGTCTCGACGTGGGCGTCACACGGGATCTGTATGTGTCGCTGGGCGAGCCGTTATCCGGCGATGCTTGGAGCGTACGTATCTATCATCGGCCGTTCGTGCGCTGGATCTGGGCGGGCGGCTTCATCGCCGCGCTCGGCGGGCTGATTGCCCTGACTGACAAGCGCTACTATCGCCGTCGCGCACGCCAGGACAAGGCCGTTGCGGCCGATCGTGGCCTCGACCCGGTGCATGCATGATGCGTTGGCGCCTGGTTGTACCTGTTGTCGTCGTGTTGGCGTTGATCGTCTTGCTCGGCTATGGGCTCACGCGCCGCCCGGATGTGCTGCCGTCGGCCTTCATCGGCAAGCCCGCGCCGGCGTTCGATCTGCCCACGCTGGCCTCCGATCGCGAACGTATCAGCGTGGCCGATCTCAAGGGGCGGGTCACGCTGGTCAACGTCTGGGCGAGCTGGTGTGTGGCCTGTCGCGCCGAACACGAGCTGATCACGGCGGTCTCGCGACGTACCGGTGTGCCGGTGGTTGGGCTCAACTACAAGGACAGCAAGGAGGCCGCGTTGCGTTGGCTGGGCCGCTACGGTAATCCGTTCGCCGTGGTCGCCTTCGACCCCAGCGGCGCGACCGGCATCGACTGGGGTGTATCGGCGGTACCGGAGACCTTCGTCGTCGACGCCGAGGGCATTATCCGCTACAAGGTGGTGGGCCCGATCACGCGCGAGGAAATGAACGACACGCTCATTCCCAAGCTCCAACAGCTCAAGGCGAACGCGTCATGATGCGCATGCTGATCGCGCTGTGTGTGCTGCTGGCCGTGGCCACCAGCGCGCAGGCGGTGGATCTGGAGGGCGAGCAGCTGGCGCGCTATCACGCGCTCAATGCGCAATTGCGTTGTCTGATCTGTCAGAACCGCAGTATCGCCGAGTCCGATGCGCCGCTGGCCAAGGATCTGCGCGCTATCGTCGAGCGCCAGATCGCACAGGGCCGCAGCGATGCCCAGATCAAGCAGTATCTGGTCGACCGCTATGGCAAGTGGGTGCTCTACGATCCGCCGCTGGATTCAGCCACGGTCATTCTGTGGGCGGGCCCATTCGTGCTGTTGGCCATCGGCCTGTTCGTCGTGTTCTGGATGATGCGGCGCCGCCGCGAAGCCCCCGCCCACACGCCGCAGCTCGACCGCGAGCGCCTTACGCGCGTACTCGAAGAACAGGCACGCGATTCCGACTCCGACTCTTCTCAAGAGCGTTCATGACCGAATTTCTCGTTTTCGCGGCGATTCTCGTCGCCGCCAGTCTGGTATTCGTGCTCGTACCGCTATGGCGTGCCGGCACGCCCGCGGCCGATAAGCGGCGCGCAGCCAACATCACCATCTATCACCAGCGTTACGCCGAGATCGAACGCGAGGTAGCCGCCGGACGTTTGAGTCGGCGCGAGGCAGAAACCGAAAAAGACGAACTCGGCGCACGCCTGCTCGCCGATATCGACCATACCCCGGCCATCGCGCCCGGCGCACGGGCGCCACGCCGGCCCTGGCTGGCCACGCTGTTCGTGCTGCTGGTCGTCGTGGGTGGCTCGAGCGCCGTCTACTGGCATCTGGGGGACTACCAGGCGCTTGGCGAAAGCCAGATGCCGAACCTGCAAACCATGATCGGCGAGCTCGAACAGCGCGTGGCCGAGCATCCGGACGATCTACGCGCCCAGGCGATGCTCGCGCGCGCATACGAGGCGATCGGCGACTATGCAGCCGCCGCGAAGGGTTATCGCGTGCTCAACGACGCCATGCCGGCACCGCGGCCGCCCATTATCGCCGCGGAAGCCCAGGCGACGCTCGCGGCGACCGACGATTTGCAGGGCCGCGCGAAAACCCTCTACCAGCAACTGCTCGAACTCGATCCGCAAAGCCGTGAAGCGTTGTGGTATCTGGGCCTTGCTGCGGCCGAACGTGGTGACGACGCGCAGGCGATCGACTATTGGGACCGGCTGCTTGCCCAGGATCTGCCGGAGGAGTTCGCCAGCATGGTGGCCAACCGGCGTGCGGAGCTGGCAGGCGAGAAACCGACGTTATCCGGCGACTGAGCGTGTTGTTTCACCCCTGCAAAGGGGTTAACGTCCTTTCTAAAGCACTCCGACACAACAGGCGATGGCGAACGAAACCCGGCTCGAATACGATTCTCTTCCTTCGGTAGCACCGTCCTATCTACGCGCCGCGACGACCTTGTCGGGCGGGTTGTCGGGCGACGAGACGATACCGACGATCATCGCCGAACTGCCCGACCTGGAAGTTCGCGCCGAGGAATTGGCGAAATATCGCAAGGTCTGCGGTTTTCAGCATTCACCGTATCTGCCGGTGACCTATCCGCATGTGCTGGCGTTTCCCATGCACATGGCCGTACTCACGCACAAGGACTTTCCGCTCAAACTGCTGGGCCTGATTCATCTGCGCAACGAGATTACCCAGTATCGCGGTATCGAAACCGCGGAAAAGCTGCATCTGGAAGTCAGCGTGGGCGGCCACCGCGAAGTGGAAAAAGGGGTGGAATTCGACCTGGTCACCCGCGTGCGTGATCGCGCCGGCGAGCTGATCTGGCAGGAGAACAGCGTCATGCTTTCACGCCAGAAGACCAACGTGCCCAAGTCGAAGAAAAAGAAACACGACGACGGCCTGGGCTTCGAGGCCGACGACCAGGTCACCTGGGAAGTACCGGAAAACATCGGCCGGCGCTATGCCAGCGCCGCGGGCGATTACAATCCCATCCATCTCAGTCCGTGGAGTGCCAAGCTGTTCGGCTTTCCGCGCGCGATCGCCACAGGCATGTGGACCAAGGCCCGGGCCGCCGCGGAACTTGAGCCCAAGCTTGAAAAGCCGGCCTATACCCTGACACTCGGCTTCAAGAAACCGGTGTTTCTGCCCAGCAAGGCCTGTTTTTCCTACCGCATGCACGAAAAGGGCGCGGATTTTGCACTCACCAATCCGAAAGGCGACATCGTCCATCTGCTGGGCGATATCCGCTATCTAGATTCCAATTCGCAGGGCTGAAAAGCCAAAGGATCGACTATGCGTATTCGTAAGGCGGTATTCCCGGTCGCAGGGCTGGGAACGCGTTTCCTGCCGGCAACCAAGGCCAGTGCCAAGGAAATCCTCCCGGTGGTGGACAAGCCGCTGATTCAGTATGCGGTCAAGGAAGCGATCGCCGCCGGCGCCGAGGAAATGGTGTTCATCACCAGCCATACCAAGAACTCGATCATGGATCACTTCGATCGGGACTATGAGCTGGAGGCAACGCTCGAAGCCAAGGGCAAGGAAGAACTGCTGCAGGCGGTCAAGGATGTGCTGCCGCCGGGCATCAGCTGTGTGTATATCCGCCAGCCTGAGCAGATGGGCCTCGGCCACGCCATCAATTGTGCGCTGCCGGCCGTGGGCGATCAGGATTTCGCTGTCATTCTGGCCGATGACCTGATTGCCGGCTCGTTCCAGCCCTGCATGGCGCAGATGCAGCGGGTGTATCAGGAATACGGCACCAGCGTGCTGGCCGTACAACGCGTGCCCTGGGAAGAAACCTACAAATACGGCATCGTCGAGGTCGAGCCGATCGGCCCCGGGCTGTCCGAGATTCGCGGTATCGTCGAGAAGCCGGACCCGGACAAGGCGCCGTCGAATCTGGCCGTGGTGGGCCGCTATATCCTCACCCCCCGTATCTTCCGCCTGCTCGACAAGACCAAGCCGGGCGCGGGTGGTGAAATCCAGCTCACCGACGCCATCGAAGCGCTGATGGGCGAACAGACAGTGCTCGCCTACGAGTTCGAAGGTACGCGCTACGACTGCGGCAGCAAGTTCGGGTATCTCAAGGCTAACGTCGAAATGGGCTTGCAGCACCACGAAATTGGCGAGGAGTTTCGCAGCTATCTCAAGAATCTCACTGCCGATTGGGGCGATGAGCAGGACACTAGCCAAACCGGCTGACGTCGTACCGTGCGTCACGGTCGACGATACGGTTTGTTATCATACGTTGCCATCGCGGCGTCCGCCGGCAGGCGCCGTTTCGGCACGGTTTGAACGAGACGATCCCGGCGTCTCGAAACGGCCATGGGCCTTACTTTATGAAAAGCGAACTTAACGACAAGTTCATCGAAAATTCCCCCTTGTTCGGCGGCAATGCCGCCTATGTCGAGTCCTACTACGAGCAGTACCTGAAGGACCCGGATTCAGTCGAGCAAAGCTGGCGCGACTATTTCAAGAGCCTCAACGGCGACGGCGCGCAGGACATCGCGCACGGGCCGATTCGCGACTCGTTCGTGGATACCCAGGCCTCGGCCGGGCAGGGCGCACGGCCGCGGGCAAGCATGTCGCAACGCGCGGCCCAGAAGCAGGCCGGCGTGCTGCGCCTGATCAACTACTACCGCATGCGCGGCCATCAGGCTGCCGATCTCGACCCGCTCGGTCTGTACGAGCGCCCGAATGTGCCGGATCTCGATCCGGCATTTCACGGTCTGGGCGAGGCGGATATGGATACGGTGTTCAACACCGGCTCCTTGTTCACCGAGGCCGATGAGCTGCCGTTGCGCGATATCATCGATATCTGCAAACGCGTGTATACGGGCACCATCGGCACCGAATACATGTACATCACCGACACCCGCCAGAAGCGCTGGATCCAGCGCCGCCTCGAGGCGAGTGTCGACAAGCCGCGCCTAAACGAAAAAGAAAAGCGCGAAGTGTTGCGCCAGCTCACCGCCGCCGAAGGCATCGAGCGCTACCTGCATACCAAATACGTTGGCCAGAAGCGTTTTTCGCTGGAAGGTGCCGACAGCATGATTCCGGCGCTGGATGAAGTCGTGCGCTCGGCCGCGCGTAGCCATGTGGACGAGATCGTCATCGGCATGGCCCATCGCGGCCGTTTGAACGTGTTGGTGAACATTCTTGGCAAGTCGCCGAAGGAACTGTTCGCCGAGTTCGAGGGCGACTACGACCTCGACGAGCTCGAGATGTCGGGCGACGTCAAGTACCACATGGGCTTTTCGACCGATATCGAGATCGAGAACGAACGCGTACATCTGGTGCTGGCGTTCAACCCGTCGCATCTGGAGGCCGTGAACCCGGTCGTGCAGGGCTCGGTGAAGGCGCGCCAGGAACGTCGCCACGACGATGAAGGCGAAACCATTCTGCCGGTGCTCATCCACGGCGACGCGTCGTTCGCCGGCCAGGGCATCGTCATGGAAACCCTGCAGCTGTCGCAGGCGCACGGCTATGCCACGGGCGGTACCGTGCATCTGGTGGTGAACAACCAGCTCGGTTTCACCATGCAGAACCCGATCACCGCCAAGCTCGGCGAATATTCGCGTACCTCGCAGTACTGTACCGATATCGCGAAAATGCTCGAAGCGCCGGTGTTTCACGTCAATGGTGATGACCCGGAAGCCGTGGTCTTCGTAACCCGGCTGGCGATGGATTATCGCGAGACCTTCGGCAAGGACGTGATCGTCGACATGATCTGCTATCGCCGCCACGGCCATAACGAGGCGGACGAGCCGGCGGTCACCCAGCCGTTGATGTACCAGAAGGTCAAGCAGATGGAGACCACCCGCAAGCTGTATGCGGGCAAGCTGGAATCCGAAGGCCTGATCGACAAGGACGAGGCCCAGCAGTTCGCCGACGCCTATCGCGACGGCCTCGACGAAGGCAAGAACATCTCCCGTACCACGCTCGGTCTGGTCGGTAACGAGCATACCGTGGACTGGGCGCGTTACAGCCGCCAGCGCTGGTCCGACATCGTGGATACATCGGTGCCGGTCGAAACCCTGCAACGCCTGGCCGCGCGCCTGCGCGAACTGCCCGACAGCTTCGAGCTGCACAAGCGTGCCCAGCGCATCATCGACGATCGCGCCAAGATGGCGGCCGGAGCCTCGCGTATCGACTGGGGCTTTGCCGAGCATATGGCCTATGCCAGCCTGCTCGATGACGGCTTTAACGTGCGGCTGTCCGGCCAGGATTCCGGGCGCGGTACGTTCTTTCACCGGCATGCGGTGCTCTACAACCAGAAGGACGGCCACGAATTCACGCCGTTGAAGCACGTTGGGCGCGATAGCGCGGCCTTCACCGTCAACGACACGCTGCTCTCCGAAGCCGGAGTGCTCGGCTTCGAGTACGGCTATGCCACGGCCGATCCGTCGACGCTGACGATCTGGGAAGCCCAGTTCGGCGATTTCGTTAACGGCGCCCAGGTGATCATCGACCAGTTCATTTCCAGCGGCCAGGCCAAGTGGGGCCGTCTGTGTGGTCTGGTCATGTTCCTGCCGCACGGTTACGAAGGCCAGGGCCCGGAGCATTCCTCGGCACGCCTGGAGCGCTTTCTGCAGTTGTGTGCCGAGCGGCACATGATCGTGTGCGTACCCTCCACGCCGGCGCAGTGGTTCCATCTGTTGCGCCAGCAGATGGTGCGCGATCTGCGCATGCCGCTGGTGGTGCTCACGCCCAAGAGCCTGCTGCGCCATCGTCTGTCTACCTCCACACTGGAGGACCTCGCCGAAGGCCAGTTCAATTTCGTCATCGACGAGCCCGACAGCATCGACGACGACGCCATCGAGCGGGTGGTGTTCTGTAGCGGCAAGGTCTACTACGACCTCTATCAGGCCCGCGAAGAACGCGAACTCGACAACGTCGCGCTGGTGCGTATCGAACAGCTCTATCCGTTCCCGGCCAACGACTATGCCGCGGTGCTCGAGCGCTACAAGAACGCCGACGAAGTGGTCTGGTGTCAGGAAGAGCCGGAAAACCAGGGCGCCTGGTATCAGATTAAGCATCGCTTGCAGGTGCCGCTGGCCGAACGCCACGAATTGCTCTATGCCACACGCCCGGGTGCGGCGACCACGGCAGCGGGTTATCACAAGCTGCATGTCAAACAGCAGGAAGCGGTGGTCGACGCCGGCCTGACCGGCGGTGAACGCCTGGTGGACAAGGGCAAGGCACAGACTCGCAAATCCCGATCCAAGAAGAAGTGATTTCGGCCGCGGGCTAGTACGCGGACTCACGCCAACGATCTCGACAAGTTAGGAAACGACAAGCATGGCCACAGAAGTCAAAGTCCCGGAGCTTCCGGAATCCGTCAGTGAAGCCACCGTGGGTGAATGGCAGAAAAACAAGGGCGACAAGGTCGGCCGCGACGAGAATCTCGTCGACCTCGAAACCGACAAGGTCGTTCTCGAAGTGCCTTCCACCTCTGCCGGTGTGCTCGCTGAAATCAAGGTTTCGGCCGGCGATACGGTCAAGGCCGGCGACGTGCTGGCAATCGTCGAGGAAGGCGATGGCGCCGATGCCGGCGATGACGACGACGGTGACGATGACGCCGACGAGTCCAAGGCCGACACCAACGACGACGCCAAGGACAAGGACAAAGATCAGGACGAGGACAAGTCCGCCGAAGACGACAAGGCCGATAAGTCCGATAGCGGCGACGAACCCGTGGCCAGTCCTGCTGCCAAGAAGCTGATGGACGAAAACGATGTCGCTGCGCGCGATGTCGACGGCACCGGTAAGGATGGCCGGATCACCAAGGCCGACGTCCAGAAGGCGATCGACAACCAAGGTGAAAAGCGCGAAGACAAACCCGCGGCCCGCAACGACTCCGGTTCCGAGCGCGAAGAACAGGCGGTATCGGAACAGGCCGATCGTCAGGCCCTGGCCGATGCGCCCAGCGAGCGCACGGAACAGCGCGTGCCGATGACGCGTATTCGCCAGCGCATCGCCGAGCGCCTGCTCGATGCCAGCCAGAACACCGCCATGCTCACGACCTTCAACGAGGTCGACATGAAAGCGGTCATGGAGCTGCGTAATCAGTACAAGGAGAAGTTCGAGAAGGACCACGAAGTCCGTCTTGGCTTCATGTCGTTCTTCGTCAAGGCCGCGGTCGAAGCGCTCAAGCGCTTCCCGATCGTCAATGCCTCGATCGACGAAGGCGATATCGTCTATCACGGCTTCTACGATATTGGCGTGGCGGTCTCCTCGCCGCGCGGGCTGCTCGTGCCGGTGCTGCGCGACGCCGACCAGCAGTCGTATGCACAGATCGAGTCCACGATTCGTGATCTGGGCCAGCGCGCGCAGCAGGGCAAGGTCACCATGGATGAAATGAGTGGCGGCACCTTCACTATCACCAACGGTGGCGTGTTCGGCTCGCTGTTGTCCACGCCGATCATCAATCCGCCGCAGGCCGCGATTCTCGGCATGCATGCCACCAACGAAAAGCCGGTGGTGGTTGATGGTGAGATCGTGGTCCGGCCGGTGATGCAGCTTGCGCTGTCCTATGACCACCGTCTGATTGATGGCCGCGACGCGGTGCTGTTCCTGCGTACGATCAAGGAACTCATCGAAGATCCGGCCCGGTTACTGCTGCAGGTATAGCGCCGTATTCGTAACCGCTACACGTTATTGCAAGGAAAAGCATGAGCAAGGAATTCGATGTCGTCGTCATCGGCGCAGGCCCCGCTGGCTATGTGGCTGCCATTCGTGCAGCCCAGTTGGGGATGGACGTCGCATGTATCGACAAATGGCTGGACCTCAACGACAAGCCGTCGCTGGGTGGAACCTGTCTGAACGCCGGGTGTATCCCGTCCAAGGCATTGCTGGAGTCCAGTGAACTCTACGATCGCGCCAACCACGAGTTTGCCGATCACGGCATCAAGACAAGCAAGGTCGAACTCGATCTTGCCCAGATGCAAAAGCGCAAGGCCGGCGTGGTGTCACAGCTGACCGGCGGCATCTCCGGGCTGTTCAAGGCCAACGGCGTGAAGTCGTTTGCCGGCAGTGGCCAGGTGGTGGACTCCGGCGAGGTCCTGTTCGTCAGCCATGACGGCAAGGAAGAAACCTTCACCGCCAAGAACATCATCATTGCCGCCGGCTCCGAGCCGGTGGAGCTGGATATCGCCCCCTTCGACGGCGAGCACATCGTCGATTCGTGGGGCGCGCTCGAGTTCGATGAGGTGCCGAAAAAGCTGGGCGTGATCGGCGCCGGTTATATCGGCGTGGAACTGGGCAGTGTCTGGTCGCGGCTGGGCAGTGATGTGACGCTGCTGGAAGCGGTCGACGAATTCATGCCGATCGCCGATCGCGATGTGGCCAAGGAAGGGCTGAAGTCGTTCAAGAAGCAGGGCCTGGATATTCAGCTCGGCGCACGCGTGACCGAGGCCAAGGCTGGCAAAAAGGGCGTCGACGTCAAGTACACGCAGGGCGATGAATCGCATAGCGTGACCTTCGATCGCCTGATCGTGGCGGTGGGTCGACGCCCGCATACGAAGGATCTGTGTGCCAAGGGCGCGCGCGTGGAACTCGACGACAAAGGCTTCGTCGACGTCAACGACAACTTCCGTACCAGCCTGCCGGGCGTGTATGCCGTCGGCGATGTCATCGGTAACCCGATGCTTGCCCACAAGGGGATGGAAGAGGGCGTGGCCGTGGCCGAGATTCTGGCCGGTCAGAAGCCGCACCTGAACTACGATGTCATCCCGTCGGTGGTCTACACGCATCCCGAAATGGCGTGGGTCGGCAAGAGTGAAGCGCAGGTCAAAGCCGCCGGCACCGAATATCGTGTGGGTCAGGTGCCGTTCAGCGCCAATGGTCGCGCCAAGGCGCTGGGCCAGCAGGGCGGTTTCGTCAAGATGATCGCCGATGCCAAAACCGACGAGATTCTCGGCGTGCACATGATCGGGCCCTACGTGTCCGAGCTGGTCCAGGAAATGGTCGTGGCCATGGAGTACAAGGCCTCCAGCGAAGATATCGCGCGTATCATTCACGGCCATCCGACGCTTGGTGAAACGGTTCACGAAACCGCGCTCGCGGTGGACGGGCGACCGATTCACTTCCCGCCGAAACGCAAGAAGTAATCGCCGAATGACCGCCGAGGAAGAAGACCGCTCGCTCGCCACAGGCAGCAAGAACGCAGCGGGCAAGGAGTCCAACACCTCGGGCGGCAACGGTTCGCGCGACAGTGCCGACGGGCACGGCGACGGAAACGGAAACGGTAACGGCAAGAATAAGCAGTCGTTGCCGTTTCTGTGCCTGGCCGCACTCGGTATCGTCTATGGCGATATCGGTACCAGTCCGATCTATGCACTGCGCGAGGCGTTCTACTCGCACGACGGCATTTCCGTCGTGCCGGCTAATATCTTCGGGGTGCTATCGCTGCTGTTCTGGTCGTTGATCATCGTGATCTCGATCAAGTACCTGGCCGTGGTCATGCGGGCAAGCAACAACGGCGAGGGCGGCATCATCGCGCTCGTGGCGCTGCTCAATCCCTGGAAGACGGAAAAAAAGAGCCGTCGTTATATCCTGATGCTGCTGGGCCTGTTCGGCGCGGCACTATTGTATGGCGACGGCACCATCACGCCGGCCATTTCCGTATTGAGCGCGATCGAGGGGCTGGAAGTGGCCACACCGGCCTTCAAGCCCTATATCGTGCCTATCACCATCGCCATTCTGATCGGGCTGTTTCTTATCCAGAAGCGCGGTACGGCGTCGGTGGGTTCGTTATTCGGGCCGGTCATGATGACCTGGTTCGTCGTGCTGGGGCTGCTCGGCATCAATGGCATCGTGCAGCATCCGGGTGTGTTCGCCGCGATCAATCCGCTCTATGCGATCCACTTCTTCGCCGACAATGGCCTGGCCGGTTTTCTCGTGCTGGGCACGGTATTTCTGGTGGTCACCGGCGGCGAGGCGCTCTATGCGGATATGGGTCATTTCGGCCTGGCGCCCATCCGGCTGGCCTGGTTCTTTCTCGTGCTGCCGGCCTTGTTGATGAATTATTTCGGCCAGGGCGCGATGATGCTCGAAAACGCCGACATCACCCAGCCGTTTTATCAGATGGCGCCCGACTGGGCGCTGTACCCGGTGGTCGGCATCGCCACGCTGGCGACCGTCATTGCCTCCCAGGCGGTGATATCCGGCGTGTTTTCGCTTACCCGCCAGGCGGTACAACTGGGCCAGCTTCCGCGACTGAATATCGTTCAGACTTCGCACGAGTCCTACGGCCAGGTGTATATCCCGTTCATGAACTGGATTCTGATGGTGGCGACCATCGGTCTGGTACTGGGGTTTCAGTCGTCGAGCAATCTGGCCGCCGCCTACGGCGTGGCGGTGTCCATGGATATGGTGATCACCACCATCCTGGCGTTTTTCGTGGCCTATCGCTGGGGCTGGTTCCCGCGCGTGGCTGGCGCGATCGCCGCAGCGTTGCTTGTGGTCGATCTCGCCTTTCTGGGCGCGAACCTGTTCAAGGTGCCCGATGGCGGCTGGTATCCGCTGCTCGTGGCCGGTGTGATCTTTTTCATCATGGGTACCTGGCGGCGCGGGCGCGAGCTGGTCGGCCAGCAGCTCCAGGAGGATACCGAGCCGCTCGAAGAGTTCATCGAGTCGCTCGACGAACTGCCCATGCGCATCGACGGCACGGCCGTGTTCATGACCGAGGCCACGACCAAGACGCCACCGATGCTGCTGCATCATCTGCGTCATAACCGCGTGCTCCATGAACAGGTCATCCTGCTCACGGTCAATATACTGGACGTGCCGCGGGTGCCCGCGGCCGAACGCCTGAAGATCGACGATCTGGGGCACGGGGTCTATCGCGTGCAGGTCTACTACGGCTTCATGCAGGCAAGCAACGTGCCCGTGGCGCTGCGCTTCGCCGGTGAATTCGGCCTCGATGTGGATCTGGATCAGACCACCTTCTATGTCGGTCGCGAATCGCTCATCCCGACCAGTGAAGTGCCGGGCATGATGGTGTGGCGCGAGCATATGTTCGCTTTCATGTCGCTCAATGCGACGCGCGCGACCTCTTATTATCGAATTCCCCCTGAACGCGTGGTCGAACTCGGTATTCAGATCGAAATCTGAGCTACAGTGGCGGCGGCCTGGACACGGCGACAGACCGCCGGGTCGGCGTCGCGGCTGGTAGAATCCCCGCACGGTTTGCAGCGCAACGACGAGGCATTATGGCAGGCCATAGTAAATGGGCGAATATTCAGCACCGCAAGAACGCCCAGGATAAAAAACGCGGTAAGATTTTTACCAAGATCATTCGCGAGATCACCGTCGCGGCCCGTATGGGCGGGGGCGATCCCAACGATAATCCGCGCCTGCGGCTGGCCTGGGACAAGGCCCTGGCCGCGAACATGCCCAAGGATAATATCGAGCGGGCGGTCAAACGCGGCACCGGCGATGGCCAGGGCGATAACTACGAAGAAATTCGTTACGAAGGCTATGGCCCGAACGGTGTGGCGATCATGGTCGACTGCATGACCGACAACAAGAACCGTACCGTTTCGGAAGTGCGCTACACCTTCAACCGCAATGGCGGCAATCTGGGTGCCGACGGCTCGGTGGCCTATCTGTTCGACCGCAAGGGCGTACTGACCTACGGGCCGGACAACGACGACGAAGACGTACTCGCCCCGGCGCTGGAGGCCGGCGCGGAGGATCTGGTCGAATACGAAGACGGCTCTTTCGACGTGCTCACGGCACCGGACGATTACAACACGGTCAAGGCCGCGGTCGAGGCCGCCGGCTTCGCGCCCGATGCCGCGGACGTGACCATGCGCCCGGCGACCACGGTCGAACTGCAGGGCGAGGATGCCGAGAGTTGTCTCAAGCTGCTCGATGCGCTGGAGGATCTCGACGACGTACAGAACGTCTACAGCAACGCCGAACTCGACGAACAGACGCTCTCCGGCGCGCCCGCCTGACGCACGCTATGGCACGGGTTCTGGGTATCGATCCGGGGTCGACAGTCACCGGGTTTGCGGTGGTGGACGGCGGCGCCCAGCCGCGCTCGATCGTGATCGACTGTATTCGCCTGCCCCGTGCGGCTTTTGCCGTGCGTCTGGGGCTGATATTCGAACGCCTGAGCGCGGTGATCGACGAATACCGCCCGGATGAAATGGCTATCGAAGACGTGTTTGTCTCGCGCAATGCAGCGAGCGCGCTCAAGCTGGGCCAGGCCCGGGGCGCTGCGATCTGTGCCGGTGCCGCGCGCGGCCTGCCCATCGCCGAGTACACGCCGACTCAGATCAAGCAGGCCATCGTCGGGCGCGGCCATGCCGACAAACAACAGATTCAGCATATGGTGCGCGTACTGCTGGGCGTGAATACATTGCTACAGGCCGATGCCGCGGACGCTGCCGGCGTGGCGGTATGCCATATCCACCACAGCCGCAGTGCCGCGCGCATGCAGATCGCGGCCAATACGACAGGACGCCGGGCATGATCGGACAGCTGCGCGGACGCATCATCGAAAAACAGCCGCCGCGTCTGGTCATCGATGTGGGCGGTGTCGGTTACGAGGTCGAAGCGCCGCTGTCGACCTTCTTTACCCTGGGTGAAGGCCGGCGCCCGAACAGTGGCGCGGGGGAGGGCGAAGTCACCCTGCTTACGCAGATGGTCGTGCGTGAAGACGCCATGCTGCTCTACGGGTTTGCCACCGCCGAGGAGCGCAGCCTGTTTCGCGAGCTGATCAAGGTTTCCGGCGTGGGTGCAAAACTCGCCTTGACCGTACTTTCCGGCATGAGCGTGGCCGATTTCGTGGCCACGATCGAAGCCGACGATACCGCGCGTCTGACCGGGCTGCCCGGGGTCGGCAAGAAGACCGCCGCGCGCCTGATCGTGGAAATGCGCGACAAGCTCTCCGGTAGTGCGATCGCCCCGGCACTAGCCCCGGCGTCGACGAGCGCCGGCGGGGCAGGTGATGCCCAGTCGGTCGCACGCCAGGCGCTGACCTCGCTGGGCTACAAACCGGCCGAATCGGATCGCCTGCTCAAGGGTATCGATGCCGAGGGTCTGGATAGTGAGGCACTGATTCGCGAAGCCCTGCGCCGGGCGGTGCGCTGATATGCAGGAGTCGGAACGCCTGATCGGTGCCAGTACCCAGGGCGACGAAGGCCGTTTCGACCGGGCGCTGCGCCCACGCGGGCTGGCCGAATACATCGGCCAGGCCAGCGTGCGCGAGCAGATGGAAATTTTCGTCAGTGCAGCGCGTGCCCGCGGCGAAGCGCTCGATCATGTATTGATCTTCGGCCCGCCCGGTCTGGGCAAGACCACGCTCGCCCATGTCATCGCCAACGAAATGCAGGTGGGATTTCGTCAGACGTCGGGCCCGGTGCTCGAACGCCCGGGCGATCTGGCGGCCTTGCTGACCAATCTCGAACCCAACGACGTACTGTTCATCGACGAAATCCATCGGCTGTCGCCGGTGGTCGAGGAAGTACTCTATCCCGCGCTCGAGGATTACCAGATCGATATCGTCATCGGCGAAGGCCCAGCGGCGCGTTCGATCAAGCTCGATCTGCCGGCGTTCACGCTGGTCGGGGCCACCACGCGCGCGGGCGCGCTGACTTCGCCGCTGCGCGATCGCTTCGGCATCGCCCAGCGCCTGGAATTCTATTCGCACAGCGACCTGGCCCATATCGTCGAGCGCTCGGCGAGCATTCTCGATGTATCGATCGATAGCGAGGGCGCGGCTGAAATCGCACGTCGGGCGCGGGGCACGCCGCGTGTGGCCAACCGGCTGTTGCGCCGGGTGCGCGACTATGCCGAGGTGCGCGCCGACGGCCGGATCAGCCACGCGGTCGCCCGTGCCGCCATGGACATGCTCAAGGTCGACGACAACGGCTTCGATCTCATGGATCGCAAGCTGCTGGGCGCGCTGCTGGAAAAATTCGATGGCGGCCCGGTGGGCGTGGAAAGCCTCGCCGCGGCCATCGGCGAAGCCCGTGAAACCATCGAAGACGTCATCGAACCCTATCTGATTCAACAGGGGTTCATGATGCGCACCCCGCGCGGTCGCCAGGCCACCCAGGCCAGCTATCGTCATTTCGGCTTGCCGCAGCCCGCGCCACGCGCGACCGACGCACCGGATCTGTTCAACGATACGCCAAACGATGTCTGAAACCGCTGCCGCCAACGATGCGCTGCGCTATCGCGTACGCGTGTTCTACGAAGACACCGACGCCAGCGGCGTGGTCTATCACGCCAATTATCTGAAGTATCTGGAACGTGCGCGCACCTGCTGGCTGGAGGCGCAGGGGCACAGCCATCGCGTGCTCGCCGAGCGCCACGGTATTGCCTTTACGCTGGCCGACGCCAATCTGCAGTTCAAGTCGCCGGCACGTCTGGATGACGAAATCGAAGTGGTCACCCGCGTGGCCGAGCGCCGGCGGGCCCGAATCATTTTCGAGCAGACCATCGAGCGCGAAAATACCTTGCTTATTAAGGCACGATTCACCGTAGCCTGTGTCAGAATTCCCGATTTCCGGCCTTGCGCGCTGCCGGATTTATTGCAAAAGGAGATGCAATGAACGTTGCGACGGACATGTCCCTGTGGGGGCTGGTCATGCAGGCAAGCCTGCTCGTCAAACTCGTCATGCTGGCTTTGTTGTTGGCGTCCATTGCCTCCTGGATCGTGATATTCAGCAAGCGGCGCCTGCTGGCCCAGACCCAGAACGACATGGAATGGTTCGAGGATCGCTTCTGGTCGGGGGGCAATCTCAAGGACATCTACGCCGAGACCCAGGCCCAGGCCGATACCAGTCGCGGAATGCCCTCGCTATTCAAGAACGGCTACGACGAACTGCGCCGCCAGCGCAATGCCGGCCAGGCCGCACCACACGAAATCGTGCCCTCGGTACAGCGCGCCATGCGGGTCGCACTGTCGCGCGAGCTCGAGCGCCTCGAACGCGGGCTGGCCATGCTGGCCACGATTGGTTCGATCAGCCCCTATGTCGGCTTGTTCGGCACGGTCTGGGGCATCATGAGTGCCTTTATCGCACTCGGCAACGTCAAGCAGGCGAGCCTGTCCATGGTCGCGCCGGGTATCGCCGAGGCGTTGATCGCCACCGCCATGGGTCTGTTTGCTGCCATTCCCGCGGTTGTGGCGTACAACTTCTTCAGCAACAAGGTCGATTTCATCGAAAATCGTTTCCAGACGTTCATGGAAGAAATGGCCGGCATCGTCGAACGCGGCATGAACGCGGCCTCGCCGGCGCCCCGCGCTGCTGCGGAAAAGCCGCGCCCGGCCCCCGAGCCCACGCGTACGCCGCCCGAGCTTTGAATAGCGCCGCCTGTCTTCGGAACCACTGACTATGTCTATTCGAGGAAAACGTCGCCTGGCCAGCGAGATCAACGTCGTGCCTTATATCGACGTGATGCTGGTGCTGCTCATCATCTTCATGGTCACCGCGCCGTTGCTGACCACTGGCGTCGAGGTCGATTTGCCGGACGCGGCGGCGCAAGCGCTGGATACAGAGGACAACGACCCGATCGTGTTGTCGGTCACGCGCGACGGCGAGTTGTATCTCAACGTGGGCGCCAATCCGGACGAGCCGCTCTCCAGCGACGAGGTCACCGATATCGCCGCGCGCGTCATTCGCGAGCGCCCCGATGCACCGGTGGCGGTCAAGGGCGACGGTTCGGGTAGCTATGGCAACGTCGTGCGCGGCATGGTGTTGCTGCAGCGCGCGGGTGCCGAGCAGGTTGGGCTGCTGACCGACAACATCGACGATAGCGCGAGCGACCGCTGACGATGTGGCAGACATTCACGCAGAACTGGCGTGCGGTGCTCCTTGCGATTGGCCTGCATGTATTGATCGCCCTGTTGCTGATCGTGGGCGTGAACTTCGTCACCGATGCGTCTTCGCGTGGTAATCACGGCCAGAAAATCGTCAATGCGACCGTGGTCAACCCGGACGCGGTAAATACCGATATGCCCGAGCCGGTATCACCGGCGGCCGAACCGGAGCCCGAGCCGGAACCCGAACAGGATCAGGCGGCAGAAAAAGCCGAGCAGGAAGCCGCAGAAAAGGCCGCCGCCGAGAAGGCTGCTGCGGAAAAAGCTGCGGCGGAAAAAGCGCAGGCCGCCCAGCAGAAAGCGGCAGAGGAAAAGGCGGCGCAAGAAAAAGCCGAAGCAAAACGCGAGGCCGAGGCTGAAGCCGCACGCAAAGCTGAAGCACAGCGCAAGGCGAAAGCCGAGGCGGCCCGCAAAGCCGAAGCCGAACGCAAGGCCAAGGCAGAAGCCGAACGCAAAGCCAAAGCCGAGGCTGAAGCCAAACGTCAAGCCGAAGCGGCCGCCCAGGCCAAAGCGGAGGCCAAACGCAAGGCCGAGGCAGAGGCGGCTCGCAAGAAAGCCGAGGCCGAAAAGCAGGCCAAAGCCGAAGCGGCACGCCAGGCCAAGGCCGAAGCCGAGCGCAAGGCGCGCGAAGCCGCGGCCCGCAAGGCCGCAGCCGAAAAACAGGCGCGCGAAGAGGCAGCACGCAAGGCACGCGCCGAGGCACAGCGGCGCGCGGCGGCGGAACAGGCCGCGCGCGAAGCCGCGATGCGCGAGGCGATGCAACAGGAAGCCGCGGGGCGGCGCAACGCGGCGAACTCCCAGGCGCTGGGCGCCTATATTCAGGCGATCAAGGATCGCGTCGAATCAAACTGGCTACGTCCGCCGGGTGTGCGCAATATTTCCTGTAAAGTACGGGTTAAACAGTTGCCGGGCGGCCAGATTACGGGCTTTCGACTGCTGGGCTCCTGCGGCAATGCAGCGGTCGATCGCTCGGTCGAACAGGCGATTCGCAAATCCGACCCGCTACCGCGTGCGCCCTCGGACAGCGTCTTTTCTTCTGAAATCGAGTTCAATTTCGAGCCGGACCAATGAAACACATGCTTGCTAGAACCCATGCGGCCGTTGCCGCGCTGATTGCGCTCACGCTCGCCGCGGTCGCCCCTGCACAGGCTGCACTGCAAGTCGATATTACCGACAGCTCGCAAAGCGCGATTCCGATCGCGATCGCGCCGTTCGGCAGCAGCGGCGGTGCGCTACCGGTGGATGTGGCCCAGGTGGCCAGCGATGATCTCGAGTCCACCGGCCTGTTCGATGTGACCGAACGACGCAATATGGCCGAAACGCCGACCAACCCGAACGAGGTCAACTACCAGACCTGGCGCAGTTCGTCGGTCGATAACCTGGTGGTGGGCTCGGCCGCCGCGAACGGGCAGGGTGGCTATCGCATCACCTTCGATCTGCTGGATGTCTATCAGGGCAAGTCGATTGCCAGTTTCCAGATCAACGCCGGGCGCAACGAACTGCGCGACGCAGCCCATACCGTGGCCAACCTGATCTATGAGAAATTCGTCGGCGAAAAAGGCTATTTCCTGTCCCGGATCGCCTATATCACCATGGCAAAGGAGAACGGCGCGCTGCGCTATCGCCTGATCGTGTCGGATTACGACGGCAAGAACCCGGCCACCGTTTATTCCTCGCGCGACCCGATCATGTCGCCGGCCTGGTCGCCGGATGGCACCAAGCTGGCCTACGTGGCCTTCGATATCAATCGTGGCCGCAGCAGTCTGCGTGTGCAGGATCTGGCCACGGGCAATATTCGCGAGATCTCCTCGCGCGAGGGCATCAACGGTGCGCCAGCGTGGTCGCCCGATGGTCGGCATCTGGCCATGACGCTGTCCTACCGGGGCAATCCGGATATTTACAGCTACGATCTGAGCACCAATCAGCTCACCCAGCTGACCAATAATGGCGCCATCGATACCGAGGCTGCCTGGTCGGCCGACGGGCGTCATATCGCGTTTACCTCCGATCGTGGCGGCAAGCCGCAGGTCTACCAGATGCGCAGTGACGGCAGCCAGGTTCAGCGGCTGACTTTCGAAGGCGACAGCAACCAGCGCGCCACCTATTCGCCGGATGGCAATCAGATGGCGATGGTTCAGAAAAGCGGCAACGGATTCCGTATTGCAGTTATGGACCTGCAGAATAATAATATCCGTATCGTAAGCGACGGCCCGCTCGACGACGGCCCGGATTTCGCGCCGAACGGCCAAGCCATCATCTATGCCCGCCAGGGCCGCAACAACGAATTGGCGACCGTATCCACCGACGGCCAGACCCGCTCGCGTCTTTCGCAAAGCGGCGAAGTGCGTGAGCCGGCCTGGGGTCCGCTCGGCTACTAGATCACCGGTTCGATTGACCAGACAAAGGGCTCGAATACCTCGGGCCAACCAGTCCACAAGGAGCTTTTTAGAAAATGAATAACATGACCAACAAGATGGGGCAGCGATTTTCGCTGATCGCGCTACTCATGGCCGCCATGCTCGTGCTGGCTGCCTGTGGCGGTAACAAGAATCTGCGCGATGGCGACGACCTGCCGGCTGCCGGCGGCATGGGTGACAGCGGCGATCGCGGCATGGGCATGAATTCGGGCCGCGATATCGACGTGCGCGGGCTGGAAGGTATCGACCCGGCCGATCGCTCGATGTTCATGGACCCGAACAACCCGTTGTCCACGCGCATCATCTATTTCGATCTCGACCAGAGCACCATTCCGTCGCGGTTTTCTCAGGCCATTCAGGCCCATGGCCGTTACCTGAGCCAGCATCCCAATGTGAAGCTGCGCCTGGAAGGCCATACCGACGAACGTGGTACCCGCGAGTACAACGTGGCGCTGGGCGAACGGCGTGCCGAATCGGTGCAGCAGGCCCTGGAACTGTCGGGCGCGAGCGCAAGCCAGCTGTCGACGCTGTCCTTCGGCGAAGAACGCCCGGCCGAGCTCGGCTCGACCGAGTCAGCCTATTCGAAGAACCGTCGTGTCGAGTTCATCTACACCAAGTAAGTAGCCATCATGCGTCACGCACTACCGATAGCGCTGGTGACGTTTGCCGTAGCCACGTCGGCCGGGATGACCTCCCGGCCGGCGTTGGCCGGGTCGGCGGACGCCGCGCAGCAACAGTCCATCATGCTCGCGCAGGCCGGCAACAACGGCGGGCCCAATCTGTTTTCCCTGTTTCAGGATATTCAGCGACTGCAGTCCGAAGTTCGCGATCTGCAGGGCCAGGTCGACACGCTCAAGTATCAGCTACGCCAGAACGAGCAGGGCCAACGCGATCTCTACGAAAACCTCGACAAACGCCTGAGCGCGCTTGAAGGTGGCGGCGCTACCGGTGCTGCCACGGGCGATACCGGTAGCAGTAGTAACGGCGCGAGCGACAACGCGGCCGACTACGGCACGGTCAGCCAGGATCCCGCGGTCGAAAAAGCCTATACCGCGGCTTTCGACAAGCTCAAGGCGGGCGACTACGATGCCGCGATCGGTGCGTTCAAGGGGTTTCTCCAGCAGAACCCGGAAAGCAGCTATAGCGACAACGCCTGGTACTGGCTGGGTGAAGCGAATTACGTCAAGCGTAATTACGATGCATCGCTGGAGGCATTCCAGACCGTCGTCAATCGCTTTCGCGCGAGCGACAAGGTGCCCGGCTCGCTCTACAAGATTGGCGTGATCCAGGACGAACGCGGCGAAACCGATAACGCCTACGGGACGCTCAAGCGCGTGGTCGATCAGTATCCGAACAGCAACGTCGCCGATATGGCGCGCAAACGTCTCGAACAAATCGACGACTAACGCGCCCTCGCGTAATTGCTGCGGGCTGGCTGAAATCGCCAGCCCTCGTCGGCGCGTGCAGGCCATGTGATCATCGCCACCTCGCCGTTTGGGTCGAGTGTGGCGGCGGCGCCATGTCGCCTGGCGGGCCATTTCCATTCGAACAACGACCGCGCCGCGCGTGCGGATAGCGCCCATGACCCAGTCCGCATCCCCGCGGGCCGTCGTACTGTTTTCCGGCGGTCTGGATTCGACCACCTGTCTGTCCCAGGCGAGGGCCGACGGCTACGATTGCTATGCGTTGAGCTTCGACTATGGCCAGCGCCATACGGCCGAACTGGCAGCAGCCCGCGCCTATGTGCAGACACACCCCTGGATCGCCGATCACAAGTGCGTACGCCTGGATTTCGATGGCATGGGTGGTTCGGCGCTCACCGATGACACGATCGCGGTTCCCGAAGCGCCGAGCGATACGATTCCTGCCACTTATGTGCCGGCACGCAATACGGTGTTTCTATCGATTGCGGTGGGCTGGGCGGAGGTACTCGGTGCCGAGGCGATTTATATCGGCGTGAACGCGGTCGACTATTCCGGCTATCCGGACTGCCGGCCGGAATTCATCGCCGCATTCGAGCGCATGGCCCAGCTGGCCACGAAAGCTAGCGTACAGGACGGGCAACGCATTGCGATCGAAACGCCATTGATCGATCTCAGCAAGGCCGAGATCATTCTGAAAGGCCACGCGCTGGGTGTCGACTACGCGCGTACCGTGTCCTGTTATCAGGCCGATGCACAGGGCCGGGCCTGCGGTCGTTGCGACGCCTGCCGACTTCGTCAGGCCGGTTTTGCCCAGGCACAGGTGCCCGATCCGACAATTTATCAATCGGGCGCTGATTTTCCGGAATGAATCGGGTATGATGCGCGCCCAATACGGGCCGTTAGCTCAGTTGGTAGAGCAGTTGACTTTTAATCAATTGGTCGCAGGTTCGAATCCTGCACGGCCCACCAATTCAACCCGCTTCGACAGCGGGTTTTTTTGTGTCTGGCCCAGGCGCGCAGGGCCTGCGAAAACGCTAGCGTGCCCAAGCACCTGATCATGATCAACGTGCATTGCGTCGCGCGTGCAAGGCGCACGGCGGTCGGAGGTGACGACCGCCGTGGCTGCTCGCCTATTTGCGCCCGACCAGTTCGATCCAGTAGCCGTCTGGGTCCAGAACGAACGCGATATGGCTCATGCGCCCATCCTCGGGGCGTTTCTTGAAGGTCACGCCATTGGCGTCCATCCATTCGCAGGCGGCCTGCAGGTCCGGCACCGTAAAGCAGATATGGCCATAGCCCTGCGGTTCGTCGTTACCGTTGTGATAGCGCGCGTTCGGATCTTTCTCGGTACCCCAGTTATGGGTGAGTTCGAGCACGCCTTCACGGCCACTGACGTATTGGGCACGGGCATCCTTGTCCTGCGGTACGTCATCGCTGCCGGTACAGGCCAGGAAGTAGAGCGTGAACTCGCCTTCGGGCATGTCGACCGTGCGTAGCAGGCGCATACCGAAGACCTTGGTATAGAAGGCCAGGGAGGCTTCGGGATCGACGATGCGCACCATCGTGTGGTTGAAGATGAAGCCTTCGGTTTCGCTGGGCACCTCGGTGTGCACGCCGGGGGCGTCTTGCGTATTGAATGTCATTGTCTGGGTCTTGCCTTTGAAGGGAATGCGTGGCCTGTACTATGCACGAGCCACCCGATGACATGAAACAGGAGATTGCCGATGTCGAAGTACTGGTACAGGCCGATGACGCTGGATCGTCTGAATGCGGTCAACGAGCGCGACATGATCTCGCGGCTGGGTCTGGTGTATACGGATGTCACCGACGACATGATCGAAGCCCGCTTCGAAATCGACGAGCGAACCCGTCAGCCCTTCGGACTGTTGCATGGTGGCGTGTCCTGTGCGGTGTCGGAATCCATGGGCAGCGTCGCGGCCAACATGTGTGTGGACCGCGAGAAGTTCGTATGCGTGGGTATCGAGATCAATGCCAGCCATCTGCGCGGCGCCTCGTCGGGCCTCGTGCGGGCACGGTGCACGCCCATTCGCGTCGGCCGTAGCACCCATGTCTGGCAGACCGACCTGTTCGACGACCAGGACCGACATCTGTGTGTATCGCGTCTGACCGTGGCCGTGGTCGCCGCGCCGGATAGCTGACGTAGCAGCTGAACCGAGTCCCGGCGCGCCCGCACTACGCGAGGTGTGGGTGTCGGGCGGCAGGCCTTGTGCCATAAAGGTCTGGCGCAACCACCGCGATCGATCGCAATAGGCTATAGTCGGGATAGAACACTAGGGGGAAGTAGTTTGAAAGCATCCGATCTTTTCGTTCGCTGCCTCGAGGAAGAAGGCGTCGAATACGTGTTTGGCGTACCGGGCGAGGAAAATCTCGATCTGCTCGAATCGCTCAGAAACAGCGATATCGACCTGGTAGTGACCCGACATGAGCAACACGCGGCCTTCATGGCGGCCACCTACGGACGCCTGACCGGGCGAGCGGGCGTTTGCCTGTCGACGCTGGGCCCGGGTGCGACCAATCTGCTGACCGGCATCGCCTATGCCCAGCTGGGCGGCATGCCCTTGTTTGCCATCACCGGTCAGAAAGCGTTGCGCGACAATCGCCAGGGCAAGTTTCAGCTCATCGATGTGGTGGACACCTTCAAGCCATTGACCAAATGGAATTACTCGGTCACCGATAGCGGTGTGATCCCGCGCTGTGTACGCCATGCCTTCAAGGTGGCCGAAAGCGAACGCCCGGGTGCGGTGCATCTGGAACTGCCCGAAGATATCGCCGGCGAACAGATCGAACCCAGCGTTGCCCAGCAACGGGTGACGCTACGCCGACCCAATGCCGACGACCAGGCCACCGAGCAGGCCGCGGACATGATTCGCGCCGCGCGCCAGCCAATCATCGTCTATTCCGCGGGCGCCAACCGCAAACGTATTACCGAACAGCTGCAGGCCTTCGTCGAGGCGACCGGTCTGTTCGCGATCGGCACCCAGATGGGCAAGGGCGTGCTGGCCGACGATCACCCGCAGAGCCTGTTCTGCATGGGCATTCACAAGCACGACTATGTGCATAGTGCGATCGACGAGGCGGATCTGGTCATTACGCTGGGCTACGACGTGGTCGAATACCCGCCCGCGGTGTGGAATTCGGACAAGAGCAAGGCGATTCTGCATATCGATTTCGTGCCCGCCGATCCGGACGAGTACTACAGTCCCGCGCACGAAGTTATCGGCGATATTTCCAATACGCTCAAGAGCCTGCGCGCACGACTCGACGGTACGCACTTCGATACCACGCGCCTGGGCCGTTTGCGCGACCGCGTCAATACGCTGCTGCATGAAAGCGAGCCGGCCGACAGCTATCCGCCCACCCCGCAGCGCATCGTGCGCGAGGTACGCGAGGTCATGGGCCGGCGTGACATCATCAGTCTCGATAACGGCATCTACAAGATCTGGTTCGCACGTGCGTACCCGGCCTTCGAGCACAATACCGTGCTGCTGGACAACGCGCTGGCGAGCATGGGTGCCGGACTTGCGGCAGCGATGGCGGCCAAGATGGTGCACGGTGACCGCCGCGTACTGGCGATTTGTGGCGACGGCGGGTTCATGATGAACAGCCAGGATATGGAAACCGCGGTCCGGCTGGGTCTGGATCTGGTGGTCCTGCTCGTACGCGACGACGGCTACGGCTTCATTCGCTGGAAACAGGCCGGCGCCGGGTTCGAAAACTTCGGCATGGGGTTTGGTAACCCCGACTTCGTGGCCTATGCCGAGGCCTATGGCGCGCGCGGCATGCGCGTCGAGTCAGGTGACCGTTTAGGCGATGTGCTCACGCGGGCGTATGAACACGGCGGCGTGGTGCTCGTGGACTGTCCGATCGACTACAGCGTGAACAGCGAGCTCGATGTGGAGCATCATGTCGATCGCGCTGTGCTCGACGGCTGAACGGGACGGGCCATCGTGAGCGCGTGGGCATGATGCACGCTGACGATCAGCCCTCGTCACGGCCGGGCGCACTGCGCGCGATCGAGGCCCGGTCGTTCGATGATCTCGCCACGCTATTACCCGAGCTCTGCCGTGCGGCAGCCGAGCTACTCGATGTCGCCCGTGTATCGGTCTGGCTGTTCGGACGTGATCTGCGGCGTCTGAATCAGATCCATGTTCATCCGCATCGGCGCGAGAGCGCGGGGCGTCTCGTACTGGACGTATCGCCGCAACACGATTACATCGCCTCACTCGATCGAACCGGCACGTTCTCCATGACCGATGCGGCCGCGCTGTCGCCGGCGTCGCGGGATCTGTTTGCCGACTATCTCGAAGAGCGTTCGATCATGGCCATGCTGGACGCGGCGATCGTTGTACGCGGCCAGCTCGTGGGCGTGCTGTGTCACGAACATCACCGCGTGCGCCAGTGGCGCGGTTTTGAAAATACTTGGGCCCGGCGTTTCGCCGCGATCATCGCAACCACGATCGAGCGCGCGCGCGAGCGTGCTACACAAAGCGACGATCGGCGTTTTCGCCAGGTGGTCGATGCCGCCCAGGACGCGATCGCGCTGTCCACGCCCAAGGGCACGCTCGAATATCTGAACCCCGCCGCACGTCACGCCCTGGGCCTGGCACCCGACGAACCGCTTGGCAAACGCGCGATGCAAGATCTGCTCGCTGCGAGCGGCCAAGCACGCTTGCGTGAGCGCGTATTCGCCGATTTGGGGCGGGTCGGCGTATGGAGCGGCACACTCGCGCTGCCGGGCGTCGACGGGCAGTCGCTGGACGTTGCCGTCAACGTGCAAATGCATGGCGGCGACAGTCGACACGAACCGTATCTGATCTGGCATATCGGCGATTTCGCCCACCAGCTAGAGCTCGGGCGCCAGATCGCCGAAGTGCGCAGCCGTTACGAAACCACCTTCGCCAGCACGGGCGAGAGCCTGTTTCATGTCGATGCGCGCGGTCGTATTCTCGATACCGATGAAGGCTTTCGCCGGATGTTGGGGTATACGCACGACCAGCACGCGCTGTTGACCCTGCAGGACTTGAGCGAAAGGCATGCCGCAGCCGGTATCGAATACGATCTGATGCTGACACGGCAGACCGGCCACCACCTATGTGGCGAGCGCCGGCTCAAACATGCAAATGGCCATTGGGTGAACGTCCAGTTGTCGATGGTTCGGGCCGGCGAGGGCGGTCACGAGGCCATTACCGTGCGCCTGCGCGATATCAGCGAACTGGTCGCCCAGCGCGATGAAATGGAACGGCTGGCGTATTACGACCCGCTCACGGGCCTTGCGAACAGCAATCTGCTGCGCGATAGCGCCGAGCGCATGCTCGTGGACAGCGTACAGGCCGATCGACAACTGTCGTTCGTACTGCTGAAAGTCGAGCGCTGGGAACGCATTCTCGATAGTCATGGCTATCACGTAGCCGAAGGCATCATCCGTGAAATCGGGCAACGCCTGACCGCGGCATTCAAACACCGCGATGTGTTGCTCGCGCGGGTACTTAACGGTCTCGAAATCGGCCTGTTATTCGACCAGAAAGCCGAATCGCTCGAGCACGTGATCGCGAGCGCCAACGCGGCCTTCCACCGCACCTTCTGTGCCGATCAGGATCGTATTCAGCTGAGTGTGCGTAGCGGTAGCGCCCAGGCACCACGCGATGCGGTCAACTTCAAGGACCTGTCACGTTGCGCGGGGCTGGCTCTGCGCCGAGCGGGTCGCGCCAGTACGCGCCATTGCCGTTACGAACTCGCCCATTCGAGCCGAATAAAAGACGACCGCCTGCTCGAGGACGATTTGCGCAAGGCGCTGACCAGCAGCGAACTCTCGCTGTGCTACCAACCGATTCGGGCTGTCGTACGCAATGACGCCTGGAGTGCGGTCGAAGCGCTCATGCGCTGGCAACATCCGCAGTTGGGTGCGATCGCGCCGGATGACTTCATTGCCCTGGCCGAAGAAAGCGGGCTGGTGGTCGATCTCGACCGGCGCGCGCTCAGCGAGGGTTGCCAGGCCGCGGTCGATTGGCGGGACACGATCGGGCCGGTGCGCGTGTCAGTGAACATGTCCGCGCTCACGCTCATGGATCCCCGTGTCGTGGATATGGTCCATGAGGTACTCGAACAGTCCGGACTGCGCCCGGATCGCTTGTGTATCGAGGTTACCGAAACAGCGGTCATGCGCGATCGCGTGCATGCCGCGGCGGTGCTCGAGCAGTTGCACGCGCTCGGTGTGTTCATCGCCCTCGACGATTTCGGCACCGGGTATTCGTCGCTGGCGTATCTCAAGTATCTGCCGGTCGATGTGCTCAAGATCGACCGTGACTTCATTAACGGGATCGGCACCGACAACCGCGACGAACGCACCATTCAGGCGATCATCCGCCTCGGCCACGATCTGGGCCTGCACGTGGTCGCCGAAGGCGTGGAAACACGGCGCCAGTATCGCTGGCTGGCCGAACACAGTGTCGAGTTCGTACAAGGTTATTATCTGGCCCGGCCGATGCCCATAGCGGCACTATTGGAAACCGGCGTGCCGCCTGCGCTCTAGGGGCTGCGCATGGCGCCATGATCGGTTAGCATAGCGGCCACGCCGTCGTGGTGGAATTGGTAGACACGCTAGGTTTAGGTCCTAGTAGCCGAGAGGCTGTGGGGGTTCAAGTCCCTCCGACGGCACCATCGCTCGCGCACTTACAGGCTGTCGCATGCGTGCACGCCAGGCCGGAATCGGTATTACCCTGTTCTTCGTGCTGGCCGTGCTGGCAACGGCTACTGCGGGGCCGCGCGGCCACTACGATCGCGCGGCGCCAGCCGACAAGGCCTTCGTCGATGTGGTGCTGGATCTGGAACAGGCGATCGGCCAACACAATTTCGCCATTACCGCGCGTAATGAAATCGGCCAGGCCATTCGCCAGCGCGGCCATGCGGACTTTGGCGATGCCACGATCGTGCATTTCTGCAATCTCGAATATGCCCGGCGCGTGATTGCGATCGATCCCGATCTTATTCTTTACATGCCCTGTCGCATCGCGGTGTTCGACAAGGGCACTCGCGTGCATGTCGCGAGCTGGTTATTGCCGACCGACACGCACGAGGCGCAGTTCAATGCGCTCGCCGGCGAAATCAACACGCATATCCGCGCCATTGTGGATGCGGCCGTCGTGCCGATTGTCGCGCCCGCGAACCCACCGCAGGATTAGCGGCTTCACTCAGCCGCGGTTGCCTGCCGATCCGGCTGTTTTGCCTGGGCCGCCTGGCGGGAATGATAGTTCGCCGGCAGGCTGTGATTGACGAGATAGAGGGCAGCCGCACGCCAGGTAGGGTCGGTATTGCCGCGCATGTCGACCGACGCACCACCGACCGCCTCGCCGCGTTGTACGTCGTAGAGCGTGGCGTTGATATTGATGATGAGGTTGCTGACTTTTTGCACCCAGCCGGTCATTACCAGATCGGCGCCAGCCGCACGCCCCAGATCGATCTCGCAGCCGTTACAGGCATACAGATAGCGATAACTTTGCTGGGCGTCGGCGATCGCGCTTTCGATGCCTTGCGCATCGACGAGCGTGAAATCGGCTTGTGCGGCCAGCGCGCGATGCACGATCGCCTCGGTGCGCCGTAGGCGGGCGACATCGGCAGCGAGCGGGCCGTGGTTCATATCCCCTTGAAGGCTGGTATCGACCATGTCGAAGGGCAGTACCAGCAATGTCCTCGCAGGGCCCGACGGTCGTTCAGTCGCACTGGCAAGCGCGCACCAGCCAATCAGGATCGCCGCCGGTATCCACAGCCACCGGCGGAGTTTTCTCATTGCGCCACACCCGTACGCGTAGCCGTGGCATCGAGGGTCAGGCGATCGGATACGGCGGGTCGGCCGTCGGCCGCGGGTGTTTGCGCGCGTAGCTCGAGCACGCCACCGGGCACCGCGTCGGATAACAGAAAGATATAACGCCGTGCCAGCGCTTGTGCCACGTCATCGCGGTGATCCTGTTCGCCAGCGTACGGCGTGAGTTCGATACGTTCGACATCGATGGGTTCGCCGTCGTACGTGGCGCGCGCTCGGCTAACCGTTGCAGCGTCCTCGAGCGCGAACTTCACGCGGCGCTGGAAATAGCGCCAGCTCCCGCCGGTACGCCGGGCCAGCTCGGTGACGTCGTTTTGCAGAAACATCATGATCACAGGATTGCCACGGGCGTTGTCGATATCGGGCATATAGCGATGCCGATCGCCGCTGAGAAAATCCACACGGACGTGCTTGCCGTTTTGTTCGCCCTCGTCGATCTGCAGATCGACGTGGTCGGTATAGTCCGTGTCGTCGTCTGCCGTGTCGCCATCTTGGTGGACGAACTTGTATTCAAGCCGGGCGGGCGTGTTCAGACCCTGTAGATGATCGGTCATGAACAACAGACGGTTCGCTTTCGAAAACGTGGCGTCGTTTTCGTTGCCGGAGCCGGCGCCAGATTGTGCAGCCAGCGCGCTGGCGCCGAACATGAGCAGGAGCGCCACAGCGCCGCGCTGCAACAGACGGGAGCAGGGCAATTCAATCATCGTCGTCTTCTTGTACGTGGCGGTCGACCTCGCGCAGCGGTACCCGCGGCACGCCGTAGTCGTCAAGGATGGCGACGATTTCATCGCGGTTGTCGTCGATGAGCTGCTGGACCGTATTCAGCCATGCATCGTTGCCATAACGCACCCCCATGGACACGGGGAAATCGAATAGGGGCCCGTCTTCGCGCGAAAACGGCACAACGGCGATATCGACGCTGTGGATCTGTTTTGCGTAGTAGCCGGCGATCGGCCCCCAGACGACGGCGATATCGATATCGCCATTGACCAGATCCTGAGACACCATGTCGGCCGGATCGGAGTCATAGCCGCCGGATTGGGCGCGATAGCTGACGATCTGACCGATCATGCCGTGCTGGATGATCCAGTCCCCGGCCGGCGAGCCGGTGAATACACCGATACGCAGATCCTGTTTCTTCGCGGCCGGCAGATCGAGTAGATCGGCGGGCTTTTCGATCGAATCCAGCCCATGGCCTTTGACATAGGCCAGCGTGTAGGTCGATCGATAATAGGGCAGGGTCGTCTTGCCCACTTCGAAGGCGCTGCCCACGCTGATGATCAAATCGCAGGCATAGCGATGCTTTTCCGGCAGCCAGCGCTTGAGGGTATTGCGCCCGAAACCCATCTGCTCGGGCATCCAGGTGTATTCAACAGGCACGCCAAGTTTTTCGCCGAACAGGGCGGCAATACGGTTTTCGAAGCCTTCCCGCTTGTCGTTGGAAAACGGCATGTTGCTAGGGTCGGCGCACACGCGTAGCGCCTCGGCCGCGGGGTTTTCAACGCTGCGATCGTCGGCTGCAGCGGTCATGCTCACGCCCGCCAGCGCAAGAATCGAAAAAAGCGCGAAGCCCCCAACCCGGCGGGCAAATGCAGTACTCGTCATCATGAAGTCGTTCCATCGTCTGTGGTGGTGCGCGGCGCGGGCGCAACGGCCGACCAGGCCTGTTCGAATTCGTTGCCCTTGTTGTCGTGTACGTGGGCCTTGAGTTCGCCCTCGGTCGTACCGGCCACATTGAATTGCAGGCTCGGGTTGGCGCTCAGTGAAAAGGTCATGCGCGAATCGAAAACCAGCGTGTCGCCCTTGCGGATCGTGATCGCATCGACGAAATGGGCCGGTTCGACCAGACGCGTGAGCTGGTCCATTTGCAGCCCGGTGATATTGGGGTGACGGATCATGAGCTGGGTCCGCATGGCATCGCCATCGTCGACACGTACCCGGCGCAGGCGCATCTGCCCCATGTTCTCGCGCGCGGCGTCCAGATCGCGGCCGATCGGCGCCGAGCAGCCGCCGCTGGCTTTTACGTAGCGCTTGACCATGTACAGCTGGCCGTCGGCGGTTTCGGCCAGCGCCCGCATGTAGGTATAGGAATTCACCCGGACCCGCATCGCGATGGTGGCCGACCGGGCAGCCGGGCCGAATTCGAATTCGGCCGACATGGGCACCGGGTTGTTGTCGATGACCAGCCATAGCTTGCGAATCGGTGGCTGGTCGGTACCGGCGCGTTCATCGGTGATGGTAATCGGCACCACGGCCGGGTCCTCGGCACGATAGGGCGCATCGAGCGCGAGTACCCCCTGGCCATCGGCGATCGTGCGCTCACCGAAATGCTCGGCACGTAGCTGTTTCCAGGCCGCTTCGTCCTGATCGCGACGTTGAACGTCCGCGTTGGCCGTGTGCATGCAGCACGCCACCAGCACGAGCGCGGCGACCATGCTTTGCCATAACCCGCGGTGATGGAGCCGTGATATGCATTGCCTGTTCATTGCCATTCCAGCTCCGTATAGGCGACGGTCACATTGCGCTTGTGATAGTCGTCGAACAACAGCCAGCGGTCGCGCTCGCCCAGGGCGGTATGATCGAGCGCATGGTTCAGGTCGTAACCGGCAGCGATCGCGCGGCTTACGTCATCGCGGATCGCGCTCAGATAGCGTCGCTGGGATGCCAGCATGCTCGCCAGATCGGTGCCGATCGGCCCATGCCCGGGAACCACATGCGCGATCCGCTCAGGCTTTGCGGCGAGGGTATCCATTACCGCAAGCCACCCCGTCAGGCTGGCATCGATGGCCGGTACCCGGTCGACGAATAGCAGATCGCCGGTAAACAGCGTGCGACTGGCCGAGTCGAACACGCTCAGATCGTTGTTGGTGTGGGCGCTTGGCCAGGCCGTCAGTTCCAGGCGTCGCCCACCCAGATCCAGTTCGGTGTGGTCTTCGACCACCTGATCGGGCATGACCAGCCAGTCGCGATCCACTGTCATGCCCATCGTGTCTTCGGCTCGATCCAGGTAGGTCGTACCGCGTGCCGCCAGCGCGCGTTGGAAACCGGCCGCGGCAATAAAACGGGTCTCGGCCTCGACAAAGGCGCGATTGCCGAGTACGTGGTCCGGGTGCATATGGGTGTTGATGACATAGCAGACCGGCGTCGCGGTCACTGCCTCGATGCTGCGCCGCAGGGCTTGGCCCACTGCCGGACTGCCGCCGGTATCGATGACCGCCACACAGTCGCGCCCGATCACGAAAGCGAGATTGGCAATATCCCCCTGGTTGGTGTCGTCGGCTTCGGCCTGGGCGCCTCCATGAACGAACACGCCATCGGCGATTTGCGCTACATCCAGCCGCTCGGCTGGCGTAGCGGCGACGCCCGTGACCGCGTAAAGCATAACCAGCACCGCGCAGCGACCGGATTGCGCGAGTCGCATTGCTGGCAATCAGCCGTCGGCGTCCATCGGCTTCGGCCGACCGGCCGGCAGCACCCCGTCGGAACGGGCCTTGAGAAATGCCCAGATCTGCTGGACATGGTTCATCACGTCTTCGTTGTTGGCCCAGGAGGGCATGACGCTGTACTGCCCGGTGGTGGAGTCCAGACGGGTCACGCCGCCGGCAACTGCGGCCGTAAACCGGCCCTGGTTCATACCTTTCAGGCGTTGCACGAGACTCGGCGCGAACGTGCTGCCTTCGGCGTTCTGGGCATGGCATTGCGAACAGTGACTGCCGAATTTCTCGTAGCCGACCATGACATCGTCGCTGACCCGGCATTCGTTATCGCTGCAATCCACCTTATAGGGTTTGCCGTCGCTGTTCGTGTCTGCCGTTTTGCTTGCGCTTTGCTGGCTGCTGCTTGAATCCGTACTGCGCTCGTTGTCCTGGCTGTCCTTGCTGCTGCTGTCGCCGGAGGGATTGTATTCCGCGCCCATGTTGCTGTAATCGTTGACGATCGGTCCATCATCGGCGGCAAGGGCAGTGGTGGCGGACAACGACAATACAGCCAGTACGGCCAGCGTGCGGGCTATCGTTGGGCGGTTGGGGGCCATGAAAATCTCCTCGGTTGCACGTTTTGTGTTTTATGGTTGGCCGCGTGCGCAGCCAAGAAAAAGCCCGTATCCGTCGAGCACAGTGCACAACGAATACGGGCTCGATTACGTCATAGCAATACGCGTTACTTGGACGCGACTTTTTCGCTGCTATCCGCTTTTTTCGCTACGGAATCGGGCAGGGTGAAGACCGTCAGAACACCACCCAGCTGGGTATAGTTCTTGAGATCCTTGTAGCCCCCGACCGCACCCAGACCGGCGTTGGGGTCGGTCAGACCCGCAGCCATGCCGATGCCAGCCCAACCGCCGATACCCGAGAGCACGCCGACATACTGCTTGCCGTCGTATTTCCAGGTATTGACGTTGCCGATGATGCCCGACGGTGTCTTGAAGCTGTACAGCTCCTTGCCGGTCTTGGCGTCGATGGCTTTGAGATAGCCTTCGAGGGTGCCGTAGAACACCACGTCGCCCGCGGTCGCCAGCGCGCCACTCCATACCGAGAAGCGTTCGGGTACCGACCACTTGATCTCGCCGGTGGTTGCATCGAACGCGATGAATGTCCCCATGCGCTTGCCCTCGAACTTCTTCACCGGGTTGGTGATGTCGTTCGGACCGGGATACATGGCGACCGTCGAGCCGACATAGGGCTGGCCGGCCGTGTAATCCACCTTGGAGGGCTCATAGTCCATGCAGACATGGTTGGTCGGCACGTAGAACAAGCCCGTCTTGGGCGAGTACGACGCCGGCTGCTGGTCCTTGGAACCGAGCGCGGCCGGACAGATGCCGGTGACGTTCTGATCGACCTTGCCATCGGTGGAATACTCGGAAACCACCTGCGGGCGGCCGGTCTTCATATCCACCTTGCTGGCCCAGTTCACCGCCGGGTCGTACTTCTTGGCGACCAACAGTTCGCCGTTGGTGCGGTCCTGGGTATAGGCAAAGCCGTTGCGGTCGAAGTGCACGACGAGCTTGCGCATCTTGCCGTCGATCTTCTGATCGACGAGGATCTTTTCGTTGACGCCGTCGTAATCCCATTCATCGTGCGGCGTCATCTGGTACAGCCATTTCGCCTCGCCGGTATCCGGATCGCGGGCGAAGATGGTCATCGAGTATTTGTTATCGCCCGGACGCTGGGTCGGGTTCCAGGTGCCCGGATTGCCGGTGCCGTAATAGAGCAGATCGAGATCCGGATCGTAGGTGAACCAGCCCCAGGTCGTACCGCCACCGATCTTCCACTGATCGCCTTCCCAGCTCTTGAGGCTGGTGTCCTTGCCGACCGGTTTCTGGGTGATGGCATTGATGGTCTTGTCCGGGTCGATGAGCATGGTGTCGTCCGGCCCGGTGCTGTAGGCGCGCCAGGCCAGCTTGCCGTCATCGATGTTGTAGGCGGTCAGATAACCGCGTACGCCGAACTCGCCGCCGGAAATGCCGGTAATGACCTTGTCCTTGACCACCAATGGCGCATTGGTCGCCGTCTGGCCCTTGCTCGGGTCCCCGTTGACGCTCTTCCAGACTACCTTGCCGCTATCGGCGTCGAGCGCGACGAGCGTGGTGTCGGCCTGCTGCAAGAAGATCTTGCCGTCGCCATAGGCCAGGCCGCGGTTGACCGTGTCACAGCACATGACCGGAATGACCTGCGGATTCTGGGTGGGCTCGTATTTCCACTTGATGGCGTGGGTCTCGAGATCCAGGGCGAAGACCTTGTTGGGGAAGGGCGTCGATATATACATCGTGTCGCCCTTGACCAGCGGTCCGCCTTCGTGGCCGCGTAATACGCCGGTAGAAAAGGTCCAGGCCGGCGAAAGCTGACTGGCGTTTTCACTGTTGATCTGATCGAGTTCGCTGTAGCGCTGGCCGTTGTACTGGCCGCTCCACATGATCCAGTTGCTCGGATCCTTTTGCATCTGCACCAGATCGGTGGATGAAGAATCGCTGTCCTTACTCTGTGCATTATCGTTCTGGGCAAGAACGATACCGGACCCCATCAGCGAGGAAACGGCTATGGCAGCCGTCGCCAAGCGAAGAGCCCCCTTGGCGGGTGTTAATTTCACGACGTTTCTCCTCCGTCACGTAATTAATTTATAGGGCGTCGGCCCCTGTTTTTTGTCGGGATAGCCGCGCCGGATGGGGGCGCTACGAACGCTGCGTCCGGTCATCCCCTGATGTTTTCGATAGCATGCGCCGCCCCCAGCGTCAACGGCTTAGAGCGACTTGCGCACATTTTTGCAATGCCGATCTTCCCGGTCCCCAAGAGCGGGAAAATGTCCCAAGGTCGTTGAACGCCCGCATGGCAAGCTCGGATGAAACCGGTGTCGATCGCACGCGGTTGCATGTGCCCTGCATGAAGTTCGACCAATAGCTAGGTCAAGTTCCCGGCCACGCCGGGATATTCACCCACCGGAATGGCCATTTAGCGCGCTGCGACGCAGCAAAAAAAGAGGTTTCAGACCGATGCGCGTGGGCCCGGCGCGGGCAGCGACTGGACCTGCGTGTTTACCGAGTTGGGCTTTCGATCAGGCACTGATCCGCAGCCTGGGCCTTGAGCTTGGCCAGCTGGCTGCGACTTTCGCGGGCGATCGAGCCTTCGCGCAGTACTTCGGGGCGTTCGCCGGCTGCGTGCTGACCGCGCTGATAGGTGTCGAGCGTGACGTAGTCGTCGTAGGGCAGTTGATCGGCAATATAGTCGATGCTGCACGAGCATTTATAGAGCGTGTCGTAGTTCTCGGCGCCCAACTGGTTCATGCATTCGTAAACGTATTCGACCCGTGCCTGCGTAGGGTAGTTGTGCGCAGGCGTTTTGGCCGCGAATGCGACCGCGGGCACGCTCAGGCCGGCCAAGACCAGCAGCCCCAGAGAATATTTCATCACGCTCCTCCTTCGTATTGTTATTAATCCGGCAGCAAAACGGCTGACCGGGTCAGCCGTCTTCAACGCCATCGAAAAATACACGCCGACACATGGCCGCCGTTTATCTTCCATGGTGTCGCGCTACCGGCTGCGGCGAGCCTGGTTTTACAGGCCGGCGTTCAACCCCAGACCCAATCGATGTCGGGTCGATAAGGCCTACCGGTGCCGATTCAATGACCAGCTTACACTGCAACGCGAGTGCAGCGGATCGCAAATCCACGCTGCGCCCACGCCTGTATCAGGCGCCCCGGGATGGTTTAGACGGCGTCACTCAAGCGATAGCCCACACCACGAACGGTATGGATGAGCGATTCCCCACCGACTTCGGCCAGCAGTTGGCGCAGACGATGTACGTGGCCGCGCAGGGCTGCCTCCGAGGCCGGGCGCGATTCCGGCCAGACAGCGTTTTCTATGGTCTCGCGTAGGACGATATCCGGATGCGCCTGAACCAGCAGTTCGAGAATTCGGTAACTGGTAGGGGCGAGCGGCACGGTTTCCCCGGCACAGTGGGCCGCACTGCGCTCGGGATCGAGTTGCAGTGCGGCACTGCCGATCGATTTCACCCGGCGGCGCTTGTAATGAACCGCGGATTCCAGCCGTGCGTATAGATCCGGCAACTCGTTGGAGGCGAGCACACAGTTTTCTATGCGGGCGATACGCTCGCACGGCACACGCCCATCCTTGCCGGTGAGCACGATGATCGGCGGACCGGCACCCAGCCCCGCGCGTAGGCGCGTACACAGGCCGTCGCCATCGACCCGGGGTGGATCCGGATCGAGGATCACCGCGTCGTAGCGGTGTGCATCACATAATCGAATAGCCAGTGCGCCATCGGAAGCGAAGTCCGGGTCGTCGCCCTGACGGCTGAGGTAGTCGCCGATATCGATCGCCCGGCGATCGTCGGATTCGATGATCAGTACGTCCATCGTCGCGTTGTGCCTTGTTCATACCCTGCAGCGATGTCGGTGAGACATCGTTGCAGCACAAAGGTTTAACGCAACGTACGAATAAATATCGCGGCCGGGCTAAAGCGCGCTTAAAAACGAAAAAGGGGCGGCCCACAGCCGCCCCCGATCATTCGCGCAAGCGGCTAGGCGCTCATCAGTTCTTCCAGCCGAATCGGCAGTTCGCGTATGCGCTTGCCGGTGGCGTGATGCACCGCATTGGCCACGGCCGCGGCCATGCCGGTAATACCGATTTCGCCGATACCGCGGGCGCCGAACTCGTTGAAGGCATAGTCCGGATGATCGAGCAGGATCACGTCAACGGAATCGGGCTGGTCGGCATGCACCGGCACCAAGTATTCCGCATAGTTGTTGTTGACCGGCAAGCCCGAGCGTTCGTCGTACTCGGTCGCTTCGAACTGGGCCATGCCGATACCCATGGCGATCGCGCCTTCGACCTGATTTGCCGACGTCTTTTCGTTGATGATCTGGCCCACGTCGATGGCGCTCACCACACGGGATACCCGCAGGCGGGAGATACCCGGGTCCCAGCGTACTTCGACGAAATGCGCGCCGAAGGAGCGAAAGGAATATTCGCCCTGGGGGGCGCCCGGCGTATGGGCTTCGCCATCGGCATTGGCCAGTTTGAGCTGGCTGAGCACATCGGTGTAGGCGACCGATTTGCCGTCACCATCGACGAGCTTGCCGTCGTCGAAGCTCAGGTCGTCCGACTTCGCCCCCGCAAAGGCACCGCCGTCGCTGATGGCGTAGCTTTTCAGTGCGTCAATCGCCGATCGCGTGGCCTCTGCGATTGCCGGCAGCGTTGTCGCCGTTGCCCAGGACCCGCCGGAAACCGGTCCGCTCGGATAGCTGGAGTCGCCCAGCTCCACCTCGATCTTGTCCAGCGGTATGCCAGTAATCGCCGAGACAGCCTGGGCCACGATCGTATACGTGCCGGTACCGATGTCCTGGGTTGCACAGGAGGCGTACGCCGTGCCGTCGGCACGGAGCGAAACCCGGGCGTCGCAGTTCATCTTCAGCGCTTCCCAGTTACAGGCTGCCATGCCCCAGCCGAGAATCTCGTCGCCATCGCGCATCGAGCCGATCTCGGCATTGCGCTTCGACCAGCCGAACTTTTCAGCACCTTTGTCGAAGGCTTCCATGAGATGGATGCTGGAGAAGGGCAGATCCATGCTCTGGTCGCGCTCGGTGTAGTTGGCCTTGCGGAACTCGAGCGGATCCATGTTCAGCTTTTCGGCCATTTCATCCATGGCCGATTCGAGCGCGAAAAGCCCCGGTGCAGCGCCCGGCGCACGCATGGAGGTCGGCGTGCCGTGATTGGCACCGATGGTCGCATGGCTCACGCGCAGGTTTTCACAGTCGTACAGGCTTTTCGTACAGCTGCCTGTGGTTTCGACGTAGGTATCGACCATCGAGGTGGTATTGACCGAATCGTGGGTTAACGCTGTGAGCTTGCCGTTGTCGTCTGCGCCAATACGAATCTGTTGCTGGGTCGGCGGGCGGTGGCCCGTGGTCGTGAACATCTGCTGGCGTGGCACCACCAGTTGGACCGGGCGGCCGACTTCGCGTGCCGCAGCAGCTGCGGCAATCGCATGCGGCCACAGCCAGAGCTTGCTGCCGAAGCCGGAGCCGATGAACGGCGAGCGGACTTCGACCCGCTCCGGTGGCAAACCAAAGACCTTGGCCATCACATTGCGCGCGAAGATCACGCCCTGCGACGACTCGTAAAGCACGAGATCGCCGTTCTCCCAATTGGCCACGCTCGCGTGCATTTCCATCGGGTTATGGGTTTCCATCGGCGTGACATAGGTCACGTCGATCTGGTTTGCCGAGGACTCGAACGCGCTATCGGGGTTGCCGCGGCTATGGCCGCTGGAATCCGCGGTCTTCGGCTTGTCGCCGCGTTCGAGCGCCTGACTCAGGGTAGCGATGGGCTCGGCATCGGCGCTGTAGTCGACCTTAACTGCGTAAGCGGCTGCCCGGGCATTCGCGAAGGTATCGGCAACGACCAGTGCAACGAACTGGCCCGGATAATACACCTTGCCATCCTCGAACGGCAGGCGTGTTTCATCAACTTTGTTTTCCTGCGCAAAGCTGCTGGGCGTGCGATACAGGTTGGGGAAATGATCGTGATGGAAGATATCGATCACGCCCGGCATCTGCTTGGCCTTGGACAGATCGATATTGTCGATCGTACCGCTGGCCACGGTACTGAAAACGCCGTAGGCATACGCCATGTTCGGCAGGTGGTGGTCGGCCGCGTACATCGCCTGGCCGCTGAGTTTTTTAGGCCCATCGATACGTGGCTTGGACGCACCGATGATCTTGGCTTGAATCTTGTCGGTCATGGTTGCTTGTCCTCTGCGCTCAGGCCGCGGTTACGTTGCTAAGACTGCGTACGACAGCCTGCTGCCCGAGCGGAATCTTGAACGCGTTGTGTTCGTAGGGCGTAGCGCCCTTGAAAGCGATCTCGGCGGCTTTCTTGAAGCTTGCCTCGGTCGCGGGCTGGCCGATGAGCGCCTGCTCGGCCTCGCGTGCGCGCCAGGGCTTGGTGCCGACACCGCCCATGGCGATCCGGGCATCACGAATGGTGTTGCCATCGGTCGCGATAATCACGCCGCTGGAGGCCAGGGCGAACTGGTAGGACGCGCGGTCGCGCAGTTTGAGATAGGTCGAGCGGCTACCCTTGATCGGCGCATCCAGCACCACGTGAGTAATCAATTCGTCGGCTTCCAGCGCATGCTCCTTTTCTGGCGAATCGCCCGGCAGCAGATGGAAGTCGAGAAAATCGATTTCGCGTTCGCCGTCCGGCCCGGTCACGAGCACTTTCGCACCGATGGCCGCCATGGCCACGCACATATCGGACGGATGGCTGGCAATGCACTTGTCGCTGGTGCCCAGCACGGCGTGCACGCTGCGGTTGTGCCCGCCGATCGCCGCACAGCCCGAACCGGGTTCACGTTTGTTGCAGGCCGATACGCCGTCGCGAAAATACGGACAACGCACTCGCTGCATGACGTTGCCGCCAGTTGTCGCCTTATTGCGAAGCGATGTCGAAGCGCCAGATAGCAATGCTTCGGAAAGCACCGCGTACTGGTCGACGACCTTGGGGTGGTAGGCGAGATCGGTATTGGACACCATCGCGCCGATCTTGAGCCGGCCGTCGTCGAGTTCTTCGACGTCGTAGAGCGGCAGCCCGTTTACGTCGACGACGCGCTCGGGCTGCATGATGTCGATCTTAACCAGGTCGAGCAGGGTGGTACCGCCGGCAACGAACGACGACGGCTGGCCCGCGTGGGCCGACACTGCAGCATTCACGCTATCGGCTTTCTGATATTCGAAATTTCGCATCGAAACGTCTCCTAGACCTTGCCGCGCGTGGATTGAACCGCCGAAAGGATGTTCTTGTACGCACCGCAGCGGCAGATATTGCCGCTCATGGCTTCACGTACGGCATCATCGCTGTCGCCAATATGCGAACTGCCCAGCACATAGGTTGCGGTCATCATCTGGCCCGCCGTGCAGTAACCGCACTGGTAGGCATCTTCATCGAGGAAAGCCTGCTGGATCGGGTGCAGCTCGCCGTCTTTGGACAGCCCTTCGACGGTCGTGATCTCGTCGCCGTCGTGCATCACGGCCAGGCTCAGACAGGAATTGACGACGGTGCCGTTGACATGCACGTTGCAGGCGCCGCATTGGCCGTGGTCACAGCCTTTCTTGGTGCCTGTGAGCTGTAGTTCGTCGCGGATCGCATCGAGAAGAATCACATTGGGGGCGACGTCGATCTGCTTCATCTGGCCGTTGATCGTGAACGATACACGCGTCTTGCCGGCGGCGGGCGCATCGGCAGTTGTCGGCGTGGGGGCGTCGCCTTCGTCGGCAAACGCCTGGCCAATGCCCGCGCCGGACGTTGCCGCGGCTATGCTGGACATACCGACCGTCTTCATGAAGCGACGGCGCGATGCCGAATGTTTGGGTTCGCCAGCGTTGCTGGCGGCACCGCGGGTGTCACGGTTGTTCATGGATTTCTCCGTTTTTTGGGCAACGCTCGGCGCGTCGCTCGGTGGAATGCTTTTGTTTTATTGTCTGGACTGAACGGTAATACCGATACTCTTACACCATAAACGATGACGAAATGGTGCCGGTTTGGTTTTGGCTATGACCGCGATTGAAAGAACGTTCGGCACGACGAGCCGCGGCCGGGGTATCGACATCGCGCAAACAGCCCGCGGGGGCGTCAAGTACACGAAAACGCGTCGCGGGTACCTGGTCGAGAATGGCTTTGGCGCCGCGATCGCCGTCGAGGCGGGCGAGATCGGGGAACAACCGTCGCGAAACGATCACGGGGTGGCCGGGTCGGCCAGCACACACCGGTCGAACGTAGTCCAGACCCGGCCGCCAAAGACGACAGAGTCTTGAAATCGTGCGTTTTTCGATACCGGGCATATCGCCCAGCATGATCAGAGCGGCATCGCAGCGTGTCGGCAACGCGCCCAGCCCGCAGCGCAGGCTTTCTGCCATACCGCTGCGGTAGTTCGGATTATGAACCCAGCGATACCGGCGAGATCCGGTTGCTTGCGCCTGCACCGCCCGACGTACGCGTTGGCGTTCTCGCCCGGTAACGACAATGACAGGCCGGACCGGTTGGTCATCGAGCACAGCCACGCTGCGTGCGATAACGGTTCGGCCGGCCAGCCACGCCAGCAGTTTGGAGTCATGGCCATAGCGCGTCGACGCACCGCCGGCCAGCACGATCGCGCCGATCACGCCGTGGCTGCGCTCACGCGGGCACGCAGAGCGACAAGCTCTGCAAGCACCGATAGCGCAATTTCGCGCGGCTCGCGAGCGTTGATCGACAGCCCGGCCGGCGTATGCAGTCGCTGCAACGCTTCAACAGAAAAACCCGCGGCACGAAGGCGTTCAATTCGGTCCGCTGCCTTGCTGCGGCTTCCCAAAGCGCCGACCGCGAATGCGGGTGACGCCAAACCTTTCGCAAGCGCTGAATGGTCGTCGTCGATGTCATGCGTCAGCGTGTAAAGCGCAGTGTAGGCGTCTAATGTAAGCGCCTCCAGTGCGCGTGCGAGCGGCCGCGTATCGTAATGCGCAAGTGTGGAATTCGGCGGCGGGGCAGGCGGGCCGTACGGCCGCAGCAACAAGACGTCATAACCGAAAGTCGGCGCAAGCTGTGCCAATGCGAGCGTGACCGGGTCGCCGCCGGCAATAACCAGTCGCGGCGTCGGCAGGTAACGTTGATGGAATATGCGATGGCTGGCCTCGTTGTGTGCCGGGCCATAGCGATGCGTGCCGCTTTCGAGATCGATCGCCACATCGAGAGGCTGACGCCGCTCACGCGCTTCGCCCCAGTGCGCGACATACTCGCCCACATCGTCGATCGCGCGAACGAAGATGCCAATACGCCCGCCACAGGTCAGCTGCACGTCCAGCACCGGGCTACCCGCGCCATAGTCGAGCATGGCCGGCGTGCCTGTTTTCAATACCTCGAGCGCCTGAGCCGCGACCGCGCCTTCCACGCAGCCGCCGGATACATAGCCCGCGACTTCACCGTGTTCGTTGATCGCCATTTCGCTGCCGAGCGGGCGCGGTGACGAGCCGACGATGCTTACCAGCGTAGCGAGTGCAACGCGATGGCCGTTTGCATGCCACGCCGCAACGACGGGATAGAGATCATCGACCAGGCCATAGATCGGCCAGGCGGGCCATTCCGCGCGCGGTGGCGGCGCCGAATTCTTATTCCGCCGGCGATCGGTAAACGAAGTAAGCGTATCTGTCATGTGCACCGACATTAGCGGCTTCGACCGATGCCCGCCACCACAGCCGCGCGTGCACGCCACATTGGCAGTGTTTGACCTGGATCCGAAGCCGGGAAATATTTATCGAAATAAGGTCGCACACAACACAATACAAGACGAGAACGGTAGCGATTAATCGCTGCTTCGGCTTTCGACCGGGAGGCCGAATACCCGGCTGGCAAGGACATCCTCGGCCTCGATCGTCATCAGCTGTTTTTTGGTGACCGCGCCGCCGGCTTTGAACAACCGCGCTGCCTGGCGTAAGCGCAATCGATCGAGTGCGTTGCGAATCGACCGGGCATTGGCAAAGTACGGCTGGCGCATGCGCCGATCGATATAGTCCTCGAACGCCATCTGTGCATCGTCGCTGAACACGTAATGCTGCTCTGCAAGCATTAGCTCGCTGATTGAGCAGAGCTCACCCACGTCGTAGTCCGGAAAGTCGACGTGATGGGCGATCCTTGAGCGAAACCCCGGATTGGATTCAAAGAACCGGTCCATTCGATCCTTGTAGCCGGCAAGAATCACAACCAGATCATCGCGCTGGTTTTCCATGACTTGTAGCAGTATTTCGATCGATTCCTGGCCGTAGTCGCGCTCGTTTTCGGGCCGATACAAATAATAGGCCTCGTCGATGAACAGCACGCCGCCCATCGCGCGCTTGATGACTTCCTTGGTCTTGGGCGCGGTATGGCCGATGTACTGGCCCACCAGATCGTCACGCGTCACCGACACCAGATGGCCTTCGCGCACATACTCGAGCTTGTGCAGGATCTGGGCCATGCGTTCGGCGACCGTGGTCTTGCCGGTGCCGGGATTGCCGGTGAAGCACATATGCAGGGTCGGCGTGTCCGAGGCGAGATCGAACTGGCGGCGCACATGATCGACCAGCAGTAGGGCGGCGATCTCGCGAATCCGCGTCTTCACCGGGGTCAGGCCCACCAGGTCGCGATCCAACTGGTCGAAGACTTCCTGGATCTGGGATTCTTCGAACACCGCGTCGAGATCCACGCGCGCGTCGTCGGCCAGCGGCTCGGTCTTGTTGCGATCGGTGGTGTCTTCTGCGCTACTCATGGCCGCCTCCTGCTACGTCTGGCGATCGGGATAGGCGCGCGCCCGTCCTGCGCTGGCAGATCGGACGCGCGCCGGTTCGACTAACGCTGGTATCGCTGTCCCGCCGGGCGATCGGTGGCGTAGCTGTGAATGGTGTAGCGGACTTTGCGGCCTTCCCATTCCTGGCGCGTGACCTGGAAGCCGGGCTCTTCCGGCGGCCGATTGACGATGAACGACAGCCGCGGCGTTTCCCATTGATGGGTGCTGTCGAAGGCAGTGAGCCGGATGTAGTGGTTGGGGAATGTCTTGCGGGCTTCTTCCAGGTCCATCATCAGCCCGGCCGGGTCTTTCAGGTCGAACATGGGCTGGCCGTACATCTCCCAGTAGGTGTTGCGCGGGTGCGGATCGTCGGTGTATTCGAGGTTCACCGCCCAGCCGTTGTCGAGACAGTATTTGACCTGTTTCTTGATCTGTTCGTCGGTGAGATCGGGCAGGAAAGAAAACGTGCCTTGAGTGAGTCGCATGGCGATATCTCCTGATTCGGGTCGGGCTGCCGGAAAGCACTTGTTCTGTCGCGCGATGCGCGGTCAGGCAGAGGCGGTGGCGGTTGGCACGAAGTCTGGGGTGTCGGTCGAGGTGTAGTCGAAGGTGATGTCCTTCCAGGTATCCAGGGCGTGCTGCAGCGGTTTGCAGTCCTTCGCCGCCTTGTTGAGGATGTCCGGCCCTTCGGCGAGATAGTCGCGGCCTTCGTTGCGGGCCATGATCATTGCCTCCAGCGCCACGCGATTGGCGGTCGCGCCGGCCTGGATGCCGTCCGGGTGGCCGATGGTGCCGCCGCCGAACTGCAGCACGCAGTCCTCGCCGAGGTAGTGCAGCAGCTGGTGCATCTGGCCGGCATGGATGCCGCCGGAGGCCACTGGCATGCACTTGTTCAGGCCCGCCCAGTCCTGGTCGAAGAAGATGCCGTGCTCCAGGTTCTGTTCGTTGTAGGGCTGGCGCAGCACGTCGTAGAAACCCGCGATCTGGTTCGGGTCGCCCTCGAGCTTGCCGACCACCGTGCCGGCATGGATATGGTCGACGCCGGCCATGCGCATCCATTTCGAGATCACGCGGAAGGACACGCCGTGCATCTTCTGCCGTGTGTAGGTGGAATGCCCGGCGCGATGCAGGTGCAGGATCATGTCGTTCTTGCGCGCCCAGTTGGACATCGATTGGATCGCGGTATAGCCGATCACCAGGTCGATCATCACGATCGACGAACCCAGGTCCTTGGCGAACTCGGCGCGTTCGTACATATCCTCCATGGTCGCGGCGGTCACGTTCATGTAGTGACCCTTGACCTCGCCGGTAGCCGCGCTGGCCTTGTTCACCGCTTCCATCACATAGAGAAAACGATCGCGCCAGTGCATGAACGGCTGGGAGTTGATGTTCTCGTCGTCCTTGACGAAATCCAGCCCGCCCTTGAGCGCTTCATAGACCACGCGGCCGTAGTTGCGCCCGGATAGCCCGAGCTTGGGCTTGGTGGTGGCGCCGAGCAGGGGGCGCCCGAACTTGCCCAGGCGTTCGCGCTCCACCACGATCCCGGTCGGCGGGCCCTTGAAGGTGGTCATATAGGCCGTGGGAATGCGCATGTCCTCGAGGCGTAGCGCCTTGACCGCCTTGAAGCCGAACACGTTGCCGATGATCGAGGCCGTGAGGTTGGCGATCGAGCCCGGCTCGAACAGCTGCAGATCGTAGGCGATGAAGGCGAAATACTGATCTTCGCTGCCGGGCACTGGGTCCACCCGGTAGGCCTTGGCGCGGTATTTCTCGCAGGCGGTCAGCCGGTCGGTCCAGACCACGGTCCAGGTGGCGGTCGAAGACTCGCCGGCCACTGCGGCCGCGGCTTCTTCCGGGTCCACGCCCGGCTGCGGCGTGATCCGGAACAGGGCGATGATGTCGGTATCGATGGGCTGATAGTCCGGCTCCCAGTAACCCATTTTCTTGTAGGGAATCACGCCGGCTTCGTAGCGCTTGTTGTGCTGGATTGTGTCTGCCATGTCGATTCTCCGCGTTGGCATCTGACGGTGTTCTCGCGACAGGGCCAGACTAGGTCTCGGCATTGATAAATAAAAGTAAATAGTTATTATTGTTTGGATAAGAAAATATAGCGTCTGGACGATGCTCTGGAACGGCCGCGAAGACGGCGCGAAAACGGTGCGGCGAATGAACATAACCCTGCGTCAACTCAAGGTTTTCGAGGCCGTGGCCCGGCATGCGAGCTATACCCGGGCGGCAGAGGAACTACACCTCACCCAGCCGGCAGTCTCGATCCAGGTGAAAAGCCTCGAAGAGGTGCTGGGGCTGGCGCTGTTCGAGCAGTTCGGCAAGCAGATCTATCTGACCACGGCAGGCGAGGAGATCCTGCGCTACAGCCGCGGGATCGCGGCCCAGATCGACGAGATCGGCGATGTCGTCGCGCGCCTGAAAGGCGTGTCGCGCGGCAGCCTGCATCTGGCCGTTGCCACGACCGCGAACTATTTCATCACCCATCTGCTGGCCGCGTTTCATCGCGAGTTTCCGGAAGTCGCGATCAATCTGTCGGTCACCAACCGTCAGGCGCTGCTCAAGCAGTTGGCCGAAAACCGTATCGATATGGTGGTGATGGGCGAACCGCCGGCCGAGCAGGGGCTGGCCGGCACGGCGTTCATGGAAAACCCGCTGGTGGTGATCGCCGCGCCGGGCCATCCGCTCTCGTCACGCCGGCGCATTCCCTTGAAAACGATCGCCAAGGAACCGTTCGTCGTGCGCGAGGAGGGCTCCGGCACGCGTGCGGCCATGACGCGTTTCGCGCGCAGGCACCAGATCGCGATCACGCCGGCGATGGTCATGACCAGCAACGAGGCGATCAAGCAGGCGGTTAGCGCCGGTCTCGGGCTGGGGCTGGTGTCGGCCCATACCCTGGAACTGGATCTCTATGCCGAACGGCTGCAGATTCTCGACGTCGCGCATTTCCCGATCACCCGGGAATGGTATGTCGTCAATCGTGAAGGCAAGCGGCTGTCGCCGGCCGCGCAGGCGTTCAAGCAGTTCCTGATCGACAATGCGGACACGGTCTGGCCGACGGCTACCAAGGCCGCAGGCGCGATCACGGGCGCGAGCGGCTGAACGCTAGCGGTAGCGGACCACGCCGGTGGTGACCATCGACTCGATCAGCGGCTGCATGATGATCTCTATGGCGAACGCCATCTTGCCGCCCGGCACCACCAGCGTATTGCGCCGGGACATGAAGGAATCGTGGATCATCGACAGCAGATACTGGAAATCCACGTTGATCTTCTTCGGATCGCGAAAACGGATCACGATCAGGCTTTCATCCAGCGCCGGAATATAGCGGCTGATGAACGGGTTCGAGGTGTCCACGGTGGGCACGCGCTGAAAGTTGATATGCGTGCGCGAGAACTGCGGCGTGATGTAGTGCACATAATCGTGCATGCGGCGCAGGATGGTATCCATTACTGCTTCGGTACTGTAGCCGCGAGCCAGCTTGTCGCGGTGCAGTTTCTGGATCCATTCCAGGTTGATGATCGGCACCACGCCGACCAGCAGATCCACATGCTTCGCCACGTCGACCTCCTCGGTGGTCACACCGCCGTGCAGTCCTTCGTAGAAGAGCAGGTCACAGCCTTCGGGCACCTCTTCCCAGGGCGTGAAGGTGCCGGGTTCCTGGCCCCAGGGCTCGGCTTCCTCTTCGTTGTGCAGATAATGACGCCGCTGGCCGCCGCCGGTTTCACCATGTACCCGAAACAGCTCCTCGAGCTTGTCGAAATGGTTCGCCTCCGGCCCGAAATGGCTGAACGGGCGACGCGCCTCCTCGGCGAGCTGCACCTGGCGCTTCATCTCGGTGCGTTCGAATTTGTGAAAGCAGTCGCCTTCCACAGTCGCGGCCCGAAAGCCGTCGCGCCGAAAAATATGTTCCATGGCTTCGCGCACGGTCGAGGTGCCGGCACCCGACGATCCGGTGACGGCGAATACGGGATGCTTGATCGACATGGGGCTCCTCCCGTTGGGGCAATCGCACTATCGCTTGTTGTTGCTTTTTGTGGCGGCGGGGCGGTTCAGGCGACCTGTCGTTCCTGAGACGGATCGTACTCCCCCTGTGCCGCGGCGCGATTGCAGCGGGCCCGGTGCAGCAGCGCCTGCTGGGCTGGGCCGGTATTGGCGTTATCGCCACGCCAGGTATCCAGCGCGGGCTGCTGCAATGCCCGGGCATAGGAAAAGGTCAGCCGCCAAGGGGCGGCGCCGGCATCCTGTTTGTTCATCGCGTCTAGATGCGCAGTCGCGTCTTCGTTGCTCTGGCCACCGGAGAGAAACGCGATGCCCGGCACGGCGGCCGGCACGCTCGCATACAGACAGCGCAGGGTGGCTGCCGCGACTTCGCCCACGTCGGCCTGGCGGGCAGCGTTCTTGCCCGGTAGCACCATGCTGGATTTCAGGATCAGGCCCGGAAGATGCACGTTCTGGTCGCGCAGTTCGGCGAACAGCCGGGTGAGTGTTTCCTCGGTGACTTCGTAGCAGCGATCGATCGTGTGATCGCCGTCGAGCAAGACCTCCGGTTCGACGACCGGCACGATTGCGGCTTCCTGGCAAAGCGCGGCATAGCGCGCCAGGGCATGGGCATTGGCGCGATAGCAGGCACGGCTCGGAATGCCGTCGCCGATGGTGATCACGGCCCGCCACTTGGCAAAGCGCGCACCCATTGCATGATATTCGGCCAGGCGCTCACGCAGCCCGTCGAGGCCTTCCGTGACTTTCTCGCCGGGATGGCCGGCCAGGTCCTTGGCCCCGGTATCCACCTTGATGCCGGGCAGGATGCCGTTATCGTTCATCATCTGCGGGAACGGCATGCCGTCGGCCATTTTCATACGCAGCGTCTCGTCATAGAGAATCGCGCCGCTGATGTTCTCGCCCAGGCCCGGGGCCGAGAGCAGCAGGGCCCGGTAGTCCCGGCGATTGTCCTCGCTGTTCTCGATGCCGTAATCGGCGAATCGCTTGCCGCAGGTGGGCGTGCTTTCGTCGATCGCGAGCAGGCCCTTGCCGTTGGCAAGCATGCGCTGGGCGATGTCCTCGAGTGTGGCTGTGTCCATGATCGTGTCCTCGCGTTCGTCGTGTTCGTGTCAGGCGGTTTCGGGCTCGCCGATGAGTTCGAGCAGGGCATTGGCCAGATGCGCTTCGGTGAGACCGAAATGGCGGTAGACATCGGCCGCCGGCGCGGACTCGCCGAAACGATCCACGCCGAGCACGCGCCCCCGCGGGCCGACGTAATAACGCCACAGCGCGCTTACCCCGGCCTCGATCGCCACGCGCGCCTCGATATGCGCCGGCAGTACGGATTCGCGATAGGCCGCATCCTGGGTTTCGAACAGATCGAGACAGGGCATCGAGACCACGCGGATCGCCCGGCCTTCGGCCGCCAGCGTCTTGGCGGTGGCTACTGCAATCGCCACTTCCGAGCCGGTCGCGATAATCAACGCCTCCGGTGTCTGCGGCGGTTCGTGCAACACATAGCCGCCACGGCGTATGTTCTCGACGCCGGGCACGTCGCGCTCCAGATGGGGCAGATCCTGGCGCGACAGCGCCAATGCGCTCGGCCCCTCGGCGCGCTCGATCGCCGCCATCCAGGCCGCGACGGTTTCCACATCGTCGGCGGGGCGCCAGACATGCAGGTTCGGAATCAGCCGCAGGCTGGATAGATGCTCGACCGATTGATGGGTCGGGCCGTCTTCGCCCAGCCCGATCGAGTCGTGGGTATAGACCAGTATCTGGCGCGTGCCCATGAGTGCAGCCATGCGTACCGCGTTGCGGGCATAGTCCGAAAACGTCAGAAACGTCGCGGTGAACGGGATATAGCCGCCGTGCAGAGCCAGACCGTTGGCGATTGCGGTCATGCCGAACTCGCGCACGCCGTAATGCAGATAGTTGCCGCGATAGGCGGGCTTGCCGACGGCCGTATGGCCGTTCCAGTCGGTACCGTTCGAGCCGGACAGATCGGCCGAGCCGCCGAACAGTTCCGGCAGGCGCGGCGCGAAGAATTCGATCATCGCCTTCGACGATTTGCGCGTCGCGGTATCGCTGCCTTCGGTCTGCACGTGGTGCAGATGCCGCATCATGTGCTTGGACCAGTCGGCGGGCAGGTCGCCGGCCTGGCGGCGCATGAACTCCGCGGCCAGTTCGGGATGAGCGGCGGCATAACGCTCGTAGCGCTGCTGCCATTCGCCCTCCAACGCAGCACCCGCGGCGCGTTTATCCCAGGCCGCATAGACATTATCGGGAATCGCGAATGGCGTGGTATCGGCCCAGCCGATCTGGGCGCGCGTGGCCGCGATTTCCTCGTCACCCAGGGCCGCGCCGTGTACGCCCTCGGTGCCTTGTTTGTTCGGCGCGCCCCAACCGATGATCGTCTTGCAGCAGATCAGGGTGGGGCGCTGGCGGTCTTCGCGGGCGGTGGCTATTGCCTGCGCAATGGCCTCGGCGTTGTGGCCGTCGATGTCGGGCACGACCTGCCAGCCGTAGGCTTCGAAGCGCTGGGCGGTGTCGTCGCTGAACCAGCCGGCGACTTCGCCGTCGATCGAGATACCGTTGTCGTCGTAGAAGACCACGAGCTTGCCCAGGCCCAGATGACCGGCCAGCGAACAGGCCTCGTGGGAGATGCCTTCCATCAGGCAGCCATCGCCGGCCAGACACCAGGTCCAGTGGTCGACGATGTTCTCGCCGTCGCGATTGAACTCGGCGGCGAGCGTCGCTTCGGCCAGCGCCATGCCCACCGCATTCGCAAGCCCCTGGCCGAGCGGCCCGGTAGTGGTTTCGACACCCGGCGTGAGCCTGTATTCCGGGTGTCCCGGCGTCCGGGAATGCAGCTGACGGAACTGGCGCAGCTGTTCGAGCGGCAGGTCGTAGCCGGTCAGATGGAGCAGGGCATATTGCAGCATACAGCCATGACCGTTGGAAACGACCAGCCGGTCACGATCCGGCCAGCCGGGATTGGACGGGTTGCACCGCATGAAATCGTTGGCCAGCACCTCGGCGATGTCGGCCATGCCCATCGGCATGCCGGGGTGGCCGGAATTAGCCTGTTGCACCGCGTCCATGGCGAGAATACGAATCGCGTTGGCGAGCGTGCGCCGGTCGGGCCGATCGCGATCGGTCGCGGCGGGCACGGCGTTGGCAAGCGGATCGCTTGAGTCCATGGATTAACCCTCCTGCTGGGCCGGCGGCAGGCACGGCGCGCATCGCAAACACGAGCGTCTTCTTCGGGCGCTCTTTTTCAGCGCCAATATGAGACAGGCCCGAAATAAGTAAAAATAAATCTTTATTGGCTTTCGAATAAGCCAATCTAATGGCCGCGGCCGGCAGCGCCAGCAAAGACGTACAGGTCCGCGTGTCTGCTAGGTTCGATCCGGCCTGTGCTAGGCTTTGCGCCATGATCGTTCGAAACCGCCGATTGCAGCGGCTGATTGCCGTGCTGCTCGTAACGCTCGTGGCCGTGAGTGCCCAGGCGTGGGCGAGCCATGTCGACTGGCCGGTGCCGGGTGAGGGCGATCATGCCCATGTCGAGTTCTCGGCCTTCGACGACGACGCCTCGCCAATGGTGATGCCGGTTGCTCTAAATGACCCTCTAAGGTACGCATCTCAGTCGGGAACGTTGGATCGTGGGTTGGGGTAAATTTTGTAATGCTGGCATCAGCAATCGTTTAACGGGGCTGCCGTTACTCGCTACGAATATTTAGGTGCGCAGATGATCGTGTGCCAACGCGCGCACCAACCCTGCCTAGCTGGCGCTAGATATGTGCCTAGGCTTCGGTTGCCAGCCGGAACAGACATAGGCCGCCCCCCAGTAGAGGCTTTCGCATTCGAATTGCGTAAAGTGTCGCTTGATCGCCTCAGCGGGTCGCCGGTGAACAATATCGGAGGTTACGCCCGCCGGACGATTGAAGAAAACACCCAGTTGCCCGAGCCATTTCGGCCACCGATCGGGCCATTGCAGTTCGAAGTTAGCAATACGTCCATGCGCCGGGAGCCCGGTAGCTATACACTCGATCAGGGTTTCGTAGCTGGCGACCGTTGAGAGCGCGAGCGTAGCCAATACCGCGTCTGCGTCATGGATCCGGTAGGTCGTCATGTCGGCCGCGACAAGCTCAACATTTAGCCAGCCCGCTCGTTCGACTCGCCGTCTGGCGACGCTTAGCATTTCAGGCGTCAGGTCTACGCCAATGATACGCCCGCGGGGACCCACCTTTTCCTGAAGGTGCTTGAAATTTAGACCCGTACCACACCCTAGATCCACCACTGTCTCGCCGGCTAGTAAGTGGAGGCGGGATACAGCCTGTCTACGGTAATGGTCGATTCGAAGACCGAACGCGCGATAGAACCACAGTCCACCGTCATAGAAAGGTGCCAAGCGAGCATAGCGTTGTCGAAATTCTTCTTTATTAAGAGCCATTGTAATGCGCCTCCTTCTGATACGTAGTGTGGTTCATAAAGCCGCAGTAACTTAGTCCGCCTAGGGTATTCGTCGCAGCTAGCAATCCAGCTAAACGGCCCGCGGAACGCAGCACACGTGTCGAAGGGCGTATTACAACGGTAGATGTTTGCTCGCATTATCAGTTCTGTGGTACGATAAAAACTTATGCCGTTATCCTATGCCAATCTACAGCGACTTGTGGCGATAGTGCTCACAGTCATTGTGGCTTTAAGCGCCCAAGCGTGGGCGAGCCATGTAGATTGGCCGGCGTTCGACGGTGAGACGTACTCGCACGTAGAATCAACCGCCGTAGATAATGCCGATACTGGCGTTAGCGCGGACCATAATGACCACTGTAGCCATGCGTCCGCTCATTTAGTTGGGATACAAAGTGACGCGCCGGACATGGGGCTTCGTGGAATGTCGTCGCGTAACGGGCGTCATCGCGATCTCTATCGCAGCTTGGCCCACACCCCCTTAATCGATCCACCCATAGCCTGAATCTTCTTCGCCGGGCGCTGCTTCATTGCAGGCGCCTCTTCTATTGCGATGAGGATTCACAATGTATTTCCCCCGTTTTCTCCCGGGCAAAGCTGCCTGTGGACTTTGCATGCTATGGGTTTCGCTGTCCGCCTCCGCGGTCACGCAGATACCTCAACCTCTGACACTCAACGCGGCCCTGAATTGGGCGAGCGAATATAATCCGACGCTGCGTTCGGCTCGTCTGCGTATTCAACGCCTCGGTGGCGAGGCTATTCACGCGGATGTCCCTGTGCCATCTAATCCGCGCTTGGAACTGGAAGCAGGCCAGCGCGATCAGCCGAACGGCTCAAGCACCGACATCGGTATCCAACTCAGCCAAGAATTCTGGATAGCCGGCCAAGGCGGTCTACGCGCAGACGCTGCGACAAGTAGGTTGGGCGCCGCTCGAGCTGATTACGATTTCCTGGCAGCCACGACGACGGCACGCGTGCGTGCCGCCTTCCTTTCTGTCTTGGTCGCGGAGCAGGCAGTAAACACCGCCGAGCGCGTCGTTGATACCAACGAGCAGCTCGAGACTTATGCCAAGAAGCGTCTTAACGCAGGCGCGGGTACCCGAATCGAATCCAATGCGGCACGTCTTGGGTTGCAGCGAGCACGTGCGTTCGCCGCAGAGGCCCGGGATGCGGCGAACCAAACTCGACTTGAACTCAAGGACCTGCTTGCGATCGATCCCACGCGCCGGCTCGCCATTAAGGGAGATCTAAGTTTTGCGCTGCTCGATATGCCAAATCGTGATCGCTTGTTGGTGCGCGCCGTCGAGCGGCGCACGGACTTGCAGGCCGCTGCGTCGCGCGTGATTGCCGCACGGAAAGAATTGTCACTAGCCAATCGCGAAATCATACCGAACCTCACCGTGTTCGGTTTTTACCGCGAAGAAGCGGGTGGTCGTGACAAAGGCGGCTCGGATATTACTGGCGGCGGTATCGGTTTCGAGCTGCCGCTGCTGGATCGCTATGAAGGCGAGCGCCAGATTGCGACTGCGGAGCTAGCGCAGGCCCAGCTCGATCAGGACAACCTTCAGCGCGAGGTTCGACTTCAAGTGCTTTCGGCCATCAGCGCATATGACGCCGGACGAGAACGAGCAGATGCGTTGAGTGATGCGGTTTTGGAGGCCGCGGAGAGTTCTCTCGAACTTACCCGGCGCTCATTCGCAGCCGGCAAGGTCGGGGCAACCGCGATCACGTCTGCCCAGAACAACCTATTTGACGTGCGTCGCGATTATCTCGACGCGCTTGGAGCGCTGGTTACGGCCGGTACCGATCTCGAGCGCGCAACGGGTGGTTTGCTCGTGATGGACAGCCGCGGAGCATCGCAATGAACAGACATGAACTCATGAGTTATTTCCGGATTCCCACACTACTGCTCTTTGCCGCGCTCTTGCTGACGGGCTGTGATTCCTTCAGTGCCGGAGCCGACAATTCACGAACCAGCGAAACGTCCAGACAGCCAGCAGAACGCGGCGAACATAACGGCCATGACGAAGCCGGGCATGCCAGTGATGAACACGATGGCGTCGAAAAAGGCGAACTTGGGTCTGACCACGCTGAAGGCGAAAGTGGCCATGACGGGCACGGGGAAGAAAATCCGGACAGCGTTAAGCTCAGCGCGGAGCAGTTTCAGCAACTCGACATCGCAATTGGCCAGGCCGAAAGCGGTACAGCGAGTGCGTCGATCCAAGCGCCAGCGACGCTACATTTCGACGCCGACCGCGTCGCTCGTGTGGGGCCGCGACTGCAAGCCAAGGTAGTCAAAGTAACGGCGGACCTTGGTGAAGCAGTATCGCGTGGTGAAACACTTGCAGTACTCGATAGTGTCGCCTTAGGCAAGGAAAAGGCGGCATATCTAACAGCGGCCGCGCGCTTTAACACGCGCCAGGCCGCCTACGCGAGAGACCGCAAATTGGCTGCGGATCAGATCGTGAGCGATTCGGATCTCGCTGAGTCTCGTGCCGCATACGAACAAGCAAAGGCGGAGCGACGTGCGAAGCGTGCCGAACTCAAGCTTTACGGCCTCGACAATGCGGCGGTCGATGCAATTCGCAGTGGTGGGGACGAGCCTTTGTCGCGACTTGAGTTGGTTGCGCCCCGCGACGGCGTTATCGCGAAACGCGATCTGGTTGCTGGCCAAACACTTGGTGCTAACGAAACACCGATCCATGTCGTCGATAACACACGGATGTGGTTGATGATCGATGCTGCGGAGCAAGCGCTGCCGTACTTAAAAAAAGGTCAGAAAGTGAGTTTCACGGTACGACCATTGCCGGATGAAAGCTTTATAGGGGTGATCGACTGGATCTCGCCCCAGCTCGACGAACAGGCCAGAACGGTGCGTGTGCGTGCCGTCGTCGAAAACCCTGATGGTTTGCTTAGAGCCGGCATGTTTGCCGATGCCGACATCGACGCCGGGGCGTCTAGCGGTAAGCGCTCACGTATAGCGCTTGTTCCCGTGGATGCAGTGCAACAAATCGGTGAGCGTGAAGGGGTGTTTCTGCCAGCTGGACCCGAGGGTGCTTACACGTTTCAACCGGTAAGTACCGGCGCAGAAAACCAAGGCCAGGTAGAAATCCGGGAAGGGATTCGAGCTGGTGACACCCTGGTCGTGCGGGGCGCATTCGATCTTAAAGCTGCACTCACCGCCGGTGGCCGTAGCGCCGCACACGGCCACTAGGAGGGCGCTATGATTAACGCAATTATTCGCCTGGCGATGGCGAACCGGCTCATGGTGCTCGTCGCAGTCTTCGCGCTAGCTATCGGCGGCTATTTTTCGCTGCGTGCACTACCCGTTGATGCATTTCCGGACGCGACGCCGGCCCTCGTACAGGTATATACCGCGAGCGAGGGCCTGTCGCCGGTGGACATTGAAACGCTGGTCTCCTATCCGATCGAGATCAGCATGTACGGGCTGCCGGGCCTCGAAAAAGTACAGTCCACCTCGATTTTCGGACTGTCGCGTGTCGATGTCTATTTCGAGGACGGCACGGATATCTACTTTGCCCGACGGCTCGTGAACGAGCGGCTTTCGGAAGCCCGTCGCAACATCCCAAGTGGCCTAGGTGAGCCACAACTCGGTCCTATCACGACAGGACTTGGTCGGATTCTCATGTATACAGTCGAGAATGAGGGAGGCGCGGACTATTCGCTTACAGAAAGACGTACAGCCCAAGACTGGCTGATCAAACCACAGCTGCGTACGGTCGATGGTGTGACTGGCGTGCTCTCGATCGGTGGTTACGAAAAGCAGTATCAAGTCCGCCTGGACATGAGTGCGATGACGGCCCGCGGCTTGACGCCGGCCGACGTTCGCGAAGCGCTACAGCGCAACAACCGAAACGTCGGCGCTTCATTCATCGAGCGCGGCGGCGAGGAATACATTATCCGCGGGTATGGTTGGGTCTCTTCGGGCGAGCAGGGTTTGTCTGATCTGCGCAACACCCGAGTAGACACGCGCAATGATCAGCCGGTTTATATCCGAGATATCGCCGAAGTCAGCTACGGGCGAGCGATTCGACGTGGTGCAGAACTCGCCAACGGCGAAGAATCTGTTGGCGGTTACGTTCTCAAGCTGATCGGAACGGATACCCAGCGCGTCCTCGAGGATACGAATGCAAAGCTCGAGGAAATCAATAAGTCGTTGCCTAACGGTATGGTCGCCAAAGTCTACTACTCTCAGGCCGAGCTAGTAGACAAGGCGATCAATACGGTCGTCGAAGCGCTTTTAATTGGCGCCGTACTAGTCCTGATATTGCTGTACTTGTTCCTGGGCAACTTGAGATCGACACTCATTGTCGTGTCGAGCGTACCGCTGTCGCTACTTGTAGCATTCATTGCTATGCGCGTGTCCGGCTTGTCGGCGAACTTGATGAGCCTCGGCGGGTTGGCAATCGGCATTGGGATGATGGTCGACGGCTCGGTCGTCATGATCGAAAACATCTTCCGGCATTTTGAGGAACAGGACCTCAAGACCGCGAGCATGGCGGATTTGATTGGTGCCGCGGCTCGAGAAGTTGGGCGACCGATCGTTTTCGCGGTCGCCATCGTGATCATTGTCTTCCTTCCGTTGTTCACCCTGCAGGGCGTCGAGGGAAAACTCTTCTCGCCCATGGCTTACACGATTAGCTTCGCGTTGGCCGCAGCTCTGTTGCTATCCCTCACACTCGTACCCGTGCTGGCAATACTGGCATTCCGACGTGTTACCACGATGCGGGAGCCGCGGTTTGTGTCGTGGATGAAGGCCGGTTACCGCCCGATGCGCGACGCCGCGCTAAAAGCACCGATCGTTGTAGTAGGGACAGCGCTAATCTTATTCATTGCGAGTCTCGCTGTTTTTCCGCAATTGGGTACTGAGTTCATTCCGACCCTACGGGAAGGCACATTCATGGTTCGCTCCACGCTGCCGCCCGGGGCGAGCCTGGATTCCGCGATTGCATACGGCAAGCGCATACAGGATACCGTCGGCGAATTCGACGAAGTCACCGGCGCCTATTCACGCGTCGGTCGTGCCGAAGTCGGCGGTGATCCCGAATCGGTCAACGTGGTCGCAACCACCATCAACTTGAAACCGCTCGATGCCTGGCAAAGCGGACGCTCGTACGAGGGTCTTCAGAACGCGATGTCCGAGCGGCTCGCAGCGCGTGTTCCCGGGTTGGCGAACAACTTTTCCCAGCCGATCCAGCTTAGAACCGACGAGCTGCTCTCAGGCGTTCAAGCACAGCTCGTCGTAAGTATCTTCGGAGACGACCTCGACAAGTTAGCTGAGGTCGGCCAGCAGGTCGCCGAACTCGCGCGTAATACCACCGGTGCTGTGGATGTGCGTGTCCAGCAGCAGGGCGGCAAACAGCAGATCGTCATAAAGCCAGACCGCGAAGCCTTGTCGCGTTATGGAATTAGCGTGGACGACGTTTTGAACACCGTGTCCGTAGGGGTCGGGGGAGCTTCCGTCGGCCAGGTCTTCGACGGCGTGCGGCGGTTCGATATTTTCCTGCGGCTGCAGGCGAACCAACGTGAGCGGATCGATGCGATTCGAGACCTGAATCTTCGGACACCTGGCGGCGCGTTGATTCCGCTGTCACGAGTGGCGAACGTGGACGTCTATACCGGTCCCAAGCAGATATCACGATCGAACGCCAGTCGACGTCTGTATGTGCAGATGAACGTTCGCGGGCGGGACATGGGCGGCGTCGTAAACGATCTGCGTGCCGGTATCGATCGCGACATCGATATGCCGCCCGGTTATTTCGTTGACTTCGGCGGCCAGTTCGAGAACCAACAAAGGGCCATGAAGCGCCTTTATCTCGTCGTACCCGTCACGATGGCGCTGATCTTTTTGTTGCTCTACAGCGCATTCTCGAGTCTGCGCTATGCGGCGCTGATCTTTTTGAACGTTCCGTTCGCAATCATCGGCGGTATCTTCACGCTCTGGTTGTCGGGACTGTATCTATCCGTGCCCGCTGCTGTTGGCTTTATCGCGGTGTTCGGCGTAGCCGTTCAAAACGGGGTCGTGCTGGTTTCCTACATCAATCAGTTGCGTGATCACGGTATGGAGCTCGATGAGGCGGTAAGCACCGGCGCAGAACATCGGCTGCGCCCCGTACTCATGACCGCGCTGACAGCGATCCTGGGACTAATCCCGCTGCTCATGGCTAACGGTATCGGATCGAACGTGCAACGGCCGTTGGCCGCAGTCGTAATCGGCGGCCTCGTGACTTCAACGCTCCTGACGTTATTGGTATTGCCTGCCGTGTACCACTGGTTCGCCGAACCACGGCGCGAAGTCGAGCTGTGAGGAGGGGCTGATCATGGAGGTAACACCCACCCATATGGCGCAAGTCCCGCTCGACCAGGTGATTTCAGGGCAAGCGCCCTCGATTGATTCGCAGCGGAGTACTGCGAAGAATTCTCACGAATACATCGGCCGAGTGAATGGTGGTCTCGTTTGGAGCTACAGGCATAGTTTAGCGATCTATGCGCTAACTAAATATAAGCCCAATATCATAGGGGCCATTGGGTATAGGTCACTTGTTAGTCAGGGTGTTCCACGCTGCAGGCACCCAGAGTTTGCGGGTGAGCCACAAAACGAAGTCGCAAACGTTTGGAGGTGGTCGCGATGGTAGCGGCCAAATCCTTCGACCATCGGGTTTCGCGCCTGCGTGTGACGACCTCCGTGCTCGCATTGGCCGTGGCGCTGTTTCTAGTGACTACTGCCAATAACTCATTTTGGAGTGCGGCGGCAAGTGCGGCAGATATTTCCTGGCGGGGGAACTTTGGGTTTTTCGCCGCAATCTTCGTATTTCTTGTCGCCGCTTTCACGTTGGCTATCGCACCATTTGGCTTACGTTTTCTTTTTAAGCCGTTTATTTCCGTGTTACTCGTCCTGGCATCTGTTAATAGCTATTTCATGGATACCTACGGTGTTGTGATTGATGACGGAATGCTGCGCAACACCATACAAACCGACCCTAGGGAGGTTGACGGTTTATTGAGCCCGGTTTTGTTTTGGCATGTGTTATGGGCCGGAGTTTTGCCGGCGTTGGTTGTGTGGTGGGTTCCCGTGCGCTATGCGACTTTTCCTAGACAATTGGGTCGGCAAATATTGACGATGGCGCTAGCTTTAGCAGTAGCCGGGGCGGCACTTTATAGCCATTACAAAGAATTTTCACTAGTAGGGCGCGAAAATCGAAATTTACGTTATTTGATTAATCCGAGTTATTCCATTTACTCGGCTGGAAAGTTGCTGGCTGCCGAGTTAAGTGCCGGTGAGGCGGCACTTCGGCCATTGGGCCGCGACGCCTACCAACGACAGCATAGCTCACCCGGCGGCAAGCCAAGGCTAGTGGTTTTCGTTCTAGGGGAAACGGTGCGTGCTCATAACGCTACCTTGGAAGGTTATGAGCGGAGGACCATGCCGCTCATGGCCCAAGAAGAGATTGTCAAGTTTGACAGCGTATATTCCTGCGGCACTGCTACTGCAGTGTCTCTGCCCTGTATGTTCTCGCGCCAAAACCGCAGCAGTTATGACGAGTTCGTGTCGGATAACAGCGAGAATTTATTAGATGTCCTGAAACACGCCGGGGTACGTGTGCTATGGCGTGAAAACAACTCCGGCTGCAAGGGCGTTTGCGCCAGGGTAAAAACACAAAACACAGCTCAGATGGACGTGCCTAATTATTGCAATGAAGATGGCTGTTTTGACGAAATTTTATTGTATCGGCTGGATGAATCGCTAAACGAGCCCTCGAGAGACACTTTCATTGTGCTTCATCAACAGGGCAACCACGGGCCTGAATACTACAAACGGTACCCGCCTGAGTTTCGCAAATTCCAGCCTGAATGCCGTAGCAATCGCCCGCAGGATTGTAGCCGCCAAGAGCTGATAAACGCCTACGACAACGCCATTTTATATACCGACTTCGTGCTCTCTAGGGTTGTGAAGTTTCTAAAAAGGAACTCCGATCGCTATGCGAGCGCGATGATTTATATGTCCGACCATGGCGAGTCGCTTGGCGAGAGCGGCATTTACCTTCACGGCCTACCGTACTTAATAGCGCCGCATGAACAAACCCATGTGCCGCTGATGGTTTGGACCTCGTCTGATTTTAGGAAGGGGCGGGGACTCGAGCGCAAGTGCATGAGGCAGATGAGTGACGACGAGTATAGCCAGGATAATTTGTTCGACACGGTTCTAGGTCTGTTCGCGGTACAGACACAGGTCTACCGGCCCGGGCAGGACATTTTTGCTGCATGTCGCGCCATCGCCTTGACAGGTCGGTAGGTTTGTTAGGAGAGGCCACCCATGTCTGATGTAACTTCAGATCAGCATCCCTTGGCCGAGCGGCTGTTACGGCCCATACGCCGCTTCGCGGCGTATGGGCCATCCAGCGGCATTGTTTTGGTTATTGCTACTGCGCTCGCGCTGCTATGGGCCAACTCTGCGGGATCGTTATTACCAGGCTACGCAGACTTTTGGAACACCGAGCTTTCTCTTCGTCTGGGCGATGTAGAGCTGTCACTTTCGCTCCACGAATGGATTGATGAGGCATTGATGGCGCTGTTCTTCTTTCACGTCAGTCTCGAGGTAAAGTACGAATTTCTTCGCGGTGCGCTGTCCACCCGAGACAAAGCGGTCCTGCCAGTGGTAGCAGCGCTAGGCGGCATGCTAGCGCCAGTCGCAGTTTTTCTGATTCTTAACCTACCGGCGGGGGATCCCGGGGGATGGGCCGTACCAATGGCGACAGATGTCGCCTTTGCTATTGCGCTTCTCACCCTACTAGGCAAACGGGTGCCCCCGAGCTGGCGGGCATTCCTACTGGCACTTGCGGTTATCGATGACGTCGGCACGGTTGCCGTGATAGCCCTGTTCTATTCGGCGAAGATCACCATTATTCCATTGCTCGTGGTAGCTTTCGGGCTAGCTCTCGTTTACGCGATGCGCCGTGCCGGGGTCCACGCATTTTTAGTTTATTGGTTGGTTGGCGCTGCCATCTGGCTGGCGATGGAGAAATCCGGCGTTCATCCGACCGTTGCGGGCGTCTTACTCGGGTTCTTGACGCCGCTTTCCGCGCCACGCCATACGCATTCATACAATGAACAGGCCGCTGAACGCATTCCACACCTATTGCGCGAAGCCTCGTCCTCAAAACGTCGGCTCCTAGAAGAACTGGAACGCGTTAGGCGAGGCGCATTATCGCCGCTGAATATCCTGCAACATCGCCTAGAGCCGTGGGTGTTATTCCTGATCATGCCGGCGTTCGCGCTCGCCAATGCAGGGGTTGATCTGAGCGAAATTAGTCTCGCTGATAATGCCAGCCTTTGGGTTCTAGTCGGGAGCGGTGTCGGTCTGGTGGTTGGCAAGCCTCTTGGCATTGTAACGGCCGTACGTCTGGCCACCCTCTTGTGCCGAACAAAACTTCCGGATGGTCTCTCTTGGTCAGCTCTGACCGGTCTGGGGCTTCTCGCCGGCGTTGGTTTCACTATCGCTTTATTCTTGACCAGCCTTGCGTTTACAGATCCGGCGATCGTATCGGCCGCACGCGTTGGCATTTTGGCTGGCTCCTTAATCGCCGCATTGGCGGGGCTGGGATTACTTTGGTTGGTTTTACACAAGAATGATGAAAATTGGGTAGCGCAGAGCGAAGACGTCGCGTGAGCTGGAACGTGATGACCGAATGACAGAGCAATTACGGTCACTATTCGCGACGACGGCTGACCTCTGTGAACTAAAGTTACCAAAAGGAGACAGACGATGAAGGAAATCAAGGCTTACGTACGTGAAGTCATGCTCGAACAGGTGATTTCGGCGCTGGCTGATATTGACGATATACCCGGAATCGCGGTGGTGCATCTGCGTGAATATGGCCACGTCCAGGACGGCAGCTTGAGGCGGGTCAAAATGGCCAAGCTCGAAATTGATGTGCCGGAGTCGCTTGCGACGACCGTCGTAGACGCGATATTGGCAAGCGCACGTACAGGCGACGGCCACCCCGGTGATGGAAAAGTCTTCATATCCGATTTGCGGGAGGCCATTCGTATAAGCGACGGGCAACGTAACGAAGGGGCGGTGCAAATTTCGTCGAAATCGGGAGGCCCAGATGAGTAAGCATGAGCACGGCGGTCATAGCCATGGCAATGCAGGTAGCACGAAACTGCTTATCATATCGCTGATATTTACGACTGCATACGCTGGCGTCGAGGTAGTCGGTGGTATTTGGGCCAACTCACTGGCCCTGATTGCCGATGCGGGCCATATGATCACCGACTCCTTATCTCTCGGAATCGGCGCTTTTGCAGCATGGCTAAGTCAGCGTCGCGCTTCAAAAACGCATACGTATGGATTTGCGCGCGCTGAGGTTATAGGCGCGCTCGTCAACGTTCTTTTTATGCTGGGTATTGTGGTGTGGATTGTTTTTGCCGCATTCGAACGACTCGCGAATCCGCAGGAAGTTGGAGGACCGACCGTTATGGTCGTCGCTTTTATCGGCCTACTAGTAAATATCGTCGTCGCGTGGATTTTGTTCCGGGGCGAAAAAAACATGAACGTGCGGGCCGCATTGCTGCATGTGATGGGTGATTTGGCGGGTTCTGTCGCGGCCCTTCTTGCCGGGCTGGTCATCTATTTCACTGATTGGCTTCCGATCGACCCACTTTTATCCCTTTTGATCACTCTGCTGATTGGTATCGCTAGCGTTAATGTTCTTCGCGATGTGCTGCGCGTTCTAATGGAGGGCGCGCCTGCCCATATTGACATCGATGAACTAGAGCGCGCTATGGCTAACGTGGAGGGCGTTGTCGGGGTCCGCCACCTACATGTGTGGTCACTTTCATCGAGCCGCCACGCGCTATCGGCGCAAATTGAACTTCATGATTTAGATGAGTGGGAAGAAATACTAGCCCACCTTTTAGATATTTCAAGGAGTCGTTTCAGCATACAGCACAGCACGTTGCAGCCAGAGCTTAAACGGCTGACGCGATCGCACGCGGTTAATAGCCGAAGGACCGGCCAGGTTTCGTCATGTTAAAGAGAGCGGTTAAAAACAGCCAACTCTTTTACTTCTGACAAGCCTCCTAGTACCGCTATTACTTGATGCCAAGACTCTTGAGGTTAAGTCTGAGGCCGGGACAATCTCGACTCCACTTGCCGCTACATTCCTCCGTGCTAAAGAAGGTGATGCCAACGCGCAAAACTCTATCGGCGGCGCACTCGCTACCGGGGACGGTGTAGAAAAAAACACGAAAGCCGCTTATCAATGGTTTAAAAAAGCGGCAGAGCAAGGCCACGCTTCGGCTCAATACAATCTTTTTTCCTGTTGGCAAAAGAACCGAATCTTTCTGGCGACTCGACAACGTCCGCGATTTGGCTACGCCGGTCCGCCGACCAAGGAGTTCTGCAGGCGCAGTTTCGTTTGGCTGAACTTTATCGCGAAGGCCGCATAGAGCACAAAAAACGCCGTGAACAAGCTGTTTTGTACTATGCCCTAGCCGCCGCACAGGATTACTCCCCGGCGCAATTCTACCTCGGATGGGCCTACGATACAGGTTTTGGCGTGCGGCAAAATAGTTTAAAAGCGGCATCGTGGTACCTGAAAGCTGCTGAACAGGGACAGGTGGACGCTCAGATAAATCTAGCGCTCAAATATATCGACGGGCGCGGTATTGGGAAAGATGTTGTGCAGGCTCGTCGGTGGTTGGCTAGGGCAGCGCAACAAAACTCCGCTCTGGCACAATATGAGCTAGGCAAGCTTTACGCGTCCAACTCAGGGCAGAAAGCAAATTTTGTGGAAGCCTATGTTTGGACGTCATTGGCTGCGCAACAGGGCTTCACCGCGGCGGTAGAGGAACGAAAAATGGTTCAGGGTTTACTGGAGCCAAGTGAAAGAAAACACGCTCGGGCCTTGCTTAGAAAGCGCGACGAGCTATTTTCTCAAAATACGCGGGCCGACCGCATAATCCGGAGTAAGAATGGAATAGAAATAAGCGAACCGATATCTGGATTAGAAAGAGTTTTGCCTAGGAGCGCGCAATAAGAAGGCCAATTAACAAAACGTCTGACACGAGCGTCTCTCCAAACGCTATGGACGCGGACCTGCGTCTAGGTATCGAGCGCGAGATCGACATGCCCTCCGTCTATTTCGTCGATTTCGGCGGCCAGTTCGAAAACCAGCAGCGGGCCATGCAACGGCTCTATCTGGTCGTGCCGGTCACGATGGCGCTGATCTTCCTGCTGCTCTACAGCGCCTTTTCGAGCCTGCGCTATGCCGCGCTGATCTTTCTCAACGTCCCGTTCGCGATCATCGGCGGGATATTCACGCTCTGGCTTTCCGGGCTTTATCTTTCGGTACCGACCGCGGTGGGCTTCATTGCCGTATTCGGCGTGGCCGTACAGAACGGCGTAGTGATGGTGTCGTATATCAACCAGCTGCGAGAGCAGGGCACGAGCATGACCGATGCCGTGCGTATTGGCGCCGAACATCGATTGCGACCTGTGTTGATGACGGCGCTGACCGCCGTGCTCGGCCTGATACCGCTACTACTGGCCAACGGCATACGCTCGAACGTGCAACGACCGCTCGCAGCCGTCGTCATCGGCGGCCTGCTCACGTCCACGCTGCTCACGCTGCTCGTGCTGCCCAGCGTCTATCGCTGGTTCGCCGAACCGGATACGCCGGTTCATCTGTAACCGAAACCCGCGTGGCCGCGGCTTGCCAGATCAAGCCGCGGCCACGAGGACGATATGAAGCCTTCAAAACCGGCAGGAAAGAGGGCGGTCGCGCTTGGCCTTGTATGGATATACATAGCCAAATGAAGCGACTGGCGTTGCCGTAGCCGACACGATGGGTTAAAAACTCGCCATGTTCGAATTACTTACCGCCATTATCGCGCTCGTTCCCATAGGCTGGAGCCATCACCTCATCGCGGCCCATACGCGCTATGAAATAGTTACGCGCGGTCTGCTGATCCTGGTCGGTCTGGGCTTTGGCGCTATCTGTATGCGGTATGCGGCCGACAGCACGCTGGCACGCTGGAGCCTGTTCGTCGCCGGTATGGGCGCCGTGCATACGCCAGCGGCGATCGTGCTCACGATCAAGCAACTCAAGCGTCGCGGTTACTGAATGTAACGAGGTGAATGGCTCGTTCTATCAACATAAAACCCGAAACGCATGCAGCTCCTTCGCGAAGGCCATAGCTGCATTACGGGAATGTGTGTTGATTTAACCGGAAGCCAAGACGCGTCGGGAACGGGTATTCAATCGCTGAAGACCAATGATTGTCGTGGCCATTGCCATGGCAGACCAGCCGAAGCCTTCACCGGCAAGACCGAGCGCGATACCGCCCAGCGCCAGGCAAACAGCTACAAGCGTGAGTATCCAGGAAGCCAGGCGCAGTTGCCGAATAGTGAGCAACATTGGAAAACCTCCAAACGATAGACAGATCGAATCCAAGAGGTCGATGCGGGCGCGTGTAAAGGCTCGCTTCGGCCGCCAACCGGACAGACGTTGAGGCCTCATGTTCAGAGAGCAAGTCGCTGCCAGCGGCATTTATTTCGGCGGCGTGCGTCGTTGCTGAAGTCCGCGGACCCGTTTTTCCAGGCGCGTTTAGCAGCCCGAGCTGCGTACTACGTAAGTGCGCATTCGCCGAGTATCGGCTAACAGATGGAATCCATTTAGAACGGCCGCAGGTCTCGACGGCGCGTCCCATCAACAGCCGAACTTGGATAGCATCGCGCGCGGGCAGGCGTTGCCAACGCCAGGACCGTATAGAAGTGTTTGAGCCTAGGCCTTGGGCAACGTTACACACTGGCTGAGGGGTGGGCAGCGATGCGATGAGGCGGCCGGCGTAATATAATATTTAACATAATATACATTATGCACAGTATTATTTATGGCTGTGTTCGGCGCTGAGCGACAGAGACGCCCTCTAGCGTGCCTTGCAATCCGAGCGCCACGTTCTTGCAGATCTGTCTATTCGCGCTAATGGTTATCGACCGCCCACGTGCTGTCCACTGTGTTTTGGCCGATTCAGTCACCGCTTGTTGATATGCCATGCCCGCGCGTCGGCCATGATGGCTACGACCAGTCGCTGCTCGGATTGATTAGAACGGCGGTTTGTCGTTCGACGTGCGGCCGGTTTCGATATAGGTGCCGTAGCGCTCGCAATAGAATTTGCCGTTCAAGCGCGTGGTTTCGGTTGGCGTCATCTTGTAGTTGCGAGACCATTCCTCGCATTGCGTCCAGTACTGGCGGCCGCGTTCGGATTGCTCGCGTTTTCGGCGAAGCGCGTCGTCGATTGGCGGTACGCGCCGAGATTCAATTTGCTGGCCTCGTTCTTTGGCGAGCTGGCGTTTGTATGCGGCGCCCGCCGTAACAGAGGAACCCGGCGGATCGCCAACCGTAACATTCAGGCCGGAGGCTACGGCACTCATCAACCCGATGCCCAGCAGAAGACGCGCAACCCAGAGCGCGATGCCACCGATGACCACACCGCCGGCGATGGCCAGCATGAGCTTGAGATAGTTGGTTTCGCCATGCATACGGAGAGTATCGGCTCGCCACAGGCGTGCTTAAACACGCGGGCCCCGCTTTAATGCCGTTTGACCACGTACGCGACGGTGACCCGGCAAACGCGGTTTTGGCCCCGGCCGCACCGGTGCGGATTGCCCGCGTGTTGATCGCGATCGGCGCCCTGGCCCGCGCACTTGTACCGCTGTGCGCCCGTTGCCGCGGCTGGTTCAGAAGACGTTGAGCGGAATCTTGAGGTAGGCCGTGCCGTTGGCTTCCGGTTCCGGCATGCGGCCACCGCGGGTGTTGATCTGTAACGCCGCAAGTATGAGCGTGGGTAGCGGCAGTTGTGCATCGCGCTTGTTGCGCAGTTCGATATAGCTCGCTTCGTCGATATTCTTCAGGTGCGGATTGTTCGCGCGCTGTTCGGCGACGGTCGACTCCCAGCACGGCTCGCGGCCATCGGGCATATAGTCGTGGCCGGTGAACAAACGCGTGTCGTCGGGTAGATCGAGTATCGCCTGAATCGAACGATAAAGCGTGGCCGCATCACCGCCGGGAAAATCGGCCCGTGCGGTACCGAAGTCGGGCTGAAACAGCGTGTCGTGCACGAAGGCGGCATCTCCGATCACATAGGTAATCGAGGCAAGCGTGTGCCCAGGCGAATGCATGACGCGTGCGTCGAGGTTGCCCAGTTTGAAGGTATCGCCGTCGGCGAACAGACGATCCCACTGGCGGCCATCGGTATGGAAGTCGTCGCCGAAGTTGTAAATGTCTTTCCAGAGCTTTTGCACCGCTACGACATGCTCGCCGATCGCCCGCGGCGCATCGAATATCTCCTGCAGATAGATCGCGGCTGACAGATGGTCGGCGTGTGGGTGGGTATCCAGAATCCAATCCACGGTCAGACCGCGCTTGCGTACGAAGGCTGCGATTTCATCGGCCTGCGTCGTGTTCGTGCGTGCCGACTGCGGATCGTAATCCAGCACCGGATCGATGATCGCACAGCGAGCGCTGTCGTTATCGATACAGACATACTGGACGCTGAACGTATTCGGATCGAAAAAACCGACCACTTCCGGGCTGTTTGTAGCCATGTTTCACCTCTTATCCAGGATCGTGCGCTTTGCGCCAAACTTTTGGTTATTTGCACATATCAGCAAGTTTTATTCTACCCTAGGGGGTATCCAAAACAAGTCAGAGGTATTCATGAATCGGTCTCGCAGCCGGCACCGTGTTCTGAACAGCCGACGCGACATGACGGGCGACGTGTTGTACTGCGTATCGCCCCCCTGCCCGCCGGCCGGCGTGGATTGATAGCATGTTCACGATGGCCAATTTCACACCGCTTAGCGGCGCGATCGGTGGCGCGCTTATCGGCCTTGCTGCCGCGCTGCTATGGCTGGGCGTCGGCCGGATCGCGGGCGTATCCGGCCATCTTCACGGACTCATCGCTGCACCCGAGCGTCGCGGACGCGCCCTGCTATGGCTCGGCGGTCTAATCGCCGGCGCACTGCTGGTTGGCATTTTCGCGCCGGCTATCGTGCCCGTGCGCGAAGGCTTTTCGCCTGTGCGACTCGCCTTCGCCGGGCTGCTGGTGGGCTTCGGCACGCGACTCGGTTCGGGGTGTACGAGTGGTCACGGTGTGTGCGGCATCGGCCGCGGGTCGCCCCGCTCGCTGGCCGCCACGGTCGTATTCTTCGTGTTCGGCGTCATCACGGCGGTGATCTGTCGCCGTATGCTGGGTTAACAGGATGCGTCACGTCATTACACTGGCCAGCGGCGTGTTGTTCGGCGTGGGGCTTACGCTCTCCGGCATGGTCGATCCGACCAAGGTGCTGGCATTCCTCGACCCGCTCGGGCCCTGGGATCCGACGCTGGCTGTGGTGATGGCTTCCGCCTTGAGCGTGTTCGCTGCAGCGCACGCAATCGCACGGACCCGGGCTCGACCGCTTTGCGCCGAGCGCTTCCATGAACCGGCGCGCCTTGGCATCGATCGGCCTCTGCTTATCGGCGCGGCGCTGTTCGGGATCGGCTGGGGCATGGCGGGCTATTGTCCGGGCCCGGGGCTGGCGGCGCTGGTGTACAACGCTCACGAGGCGGTCGTGTTCCTGCCTGCGGTGCTACTCGGCGGTTGGCTGGCCGGACGCTATCGCGCGTAAGCGCGCATTCAACCGGCCTTTAGCCGTAGCGCGACAGCAGTTCGGTCGCGTATTTCAGGCGTGCGCGTGCGTCATCGCCGTCGAGATGGCTACAGGACAATTCACGTTCAATCACGCAGGAGAGCATGTTGTAGAAGGTACGATCCAACGCCTTGCGCGCAGCCGACATCTGGACCGCCACGTCTTCGCATTCGGCATCGCGCTCGATCATGGCCTGCAGACCGCGCACCTGCCCTTCCACACGCTTGAGGCGTTGAATGAGTGCGCTCTTGCTGGCTTCCCATTCCGGGTCGACGGCGTCTATTTCGGTGTCTTCGGACATGGCAGGCGATGTGTTGATAGACATGAATCGAAATTCTACATGCAGTGAATCCGCAGCCCGGGCCCTCGGCGGTATTATCGGCCAAGACCCGGCCCGACCACTCGCGCGCAACCACCAACAAACGATCGCCTTAGTGCTCGCTGCGCGTATTCGCGCGCTCGGTCGACGCCGTATCGTCGTCTTTTCGTACCCGGAAAACGAGGCAGTAGAACACCGGCACCACGCCGAGGGTAAGTAATGTGCCAATAGCCAGACCGAATCCCACGACGCTGGCCATGCCATAAAACAACGTATCGTGGAACACGATCAACGGCATCAGCCCCAGGATGGTGGTGATCGTTGTCATCACGATCGGGCGCAGGCGGCGCACACAGGCCACGATGACCGCCTCGTAGGCGGGCATATCGCCCGCACGCTCGATTTCGATCTGATCGAGCAGCACGATGCCGTTATTGAGCAGGATCCCGGCCAGCGCATAGAGCCCGAGAATCTCCATGAAACCGAAATCCGCCTGCATCACATAAAGACCCAGTACGGCGCCAATAATCAGCAGCGGCAGCGTGGCCACGATAATCAACGGCCGGCGATAGCCATTGAACTGAATGACCAGCAGCAACAGCGTCGCGCCCACACACAACGGGAAGTTGGCCGACAAGGCGGCCTGACCTTCGGCGGACTCCTCGACCACACCATCGATCTCAATATGATGCTGCGGTGCCAGCTGGGCGCCGAACGCATCCAGCCGTTGCTGAATTTGCGGCAGCATGTCTTCGGCAGACAACCGCGTGTTGCGTGCCTCCACGCTGACCGTGCGGGCCATGTCTTCGCGCGCGATCACGCCAAAGCGTGGCACCAGCGAGAAGTCGGCGATCTGGATCAGCGGTACGCTATGGCCCTGCGACTGCGAAAACACCGATAGCGATTTCACCCGGTCCAGATCGTGGCGCTCGGCATCGGCCGCGCGCAGCACGATGGGAAAGATATCGTCGCCATCGCGAAATTCGGTAATCGTTCGGCCGTCGAAGAACTGACGCATCGACCGCGCCACATCGGCCGAGGTGACCCCGGCACGGCGTGCGCGGGTCTGATCCACATCCACGCGAATGGCGTCGACGCGGTTTTCCCAATTGTTTCGGACATCGATGGTGTCCGGCACGGTCTGCATCAGCCGCTCGATCTGTGCGGCCTGCGCATAGATATAGTCCGCGTCCGGGCCCTTGATCTGAATCTCCAGCTGGCTGGAGTCACTGGGCCCGAGAAACATGCGCTTGACCCGGGCCCGGGCCGCCGGTACTTCGGCATTCAAGGCGGCGCGTATTTCGCGCTCGGCGCGGTCCATATGCTGCGCATCGTCGATATTCAGGACCATGAAACCGCGAAACGGCGCCGGATCGACCGGCGTGAGCGACAACACGAATCGCGGCCCGCCAAAACCGACATAGGCCGCAAAATCCTGCACATACGGAAAGCGTTGTGCATCGGCGACGATGGTCATCATTTGCTGGATCGATTCGTCGGTCGCGGTACTCGGCGAACCCGCCGGCCGATCGACATACACCAGAATCTGGGCCCGATCGGAATCGGGAAAGAATTTGGCCGGCGCGTTGGCCAGGCCCACGACCGCGAGCACGAGAAGCGCGAACATGCCGATAAGAAACAGAACCGGCCGCGCCATCACCTGGCGCAATAACCGTTCGTACACGCCGTTCATGCGCTCAAACAAGCGCTGCGAAAACGCCGGGCCATCCGGCGTTTCGTTCCCACCGTCACCGACGTGGTCGACCCGGATGAATCGATAGCACAGCAGCGGCGTGAGGCCCATGGCGAGTAGCCAGGAGGTCAGCAGCGTGATCAGAATGACCAGCGAGATGGAGCGCGTATATTCGCCGGCCACGTGTTCGGCCAGCATCAGTGGCAAAAAGACCAGGATGGTGGTCAATGTCGACGACAGCAGCGGAAAGGCCATCTGGTCGCCGGTCTGTTTCAAGGCCGCGTCGCGAGTCGCCCCCTCTTCCAGCCGGCGCTTGAAATCCTCGGCGATCACAATGCCGTTATCGACCAGCAGGCCCAGCGCGATCACCAGCGTAGCCAGGCTCATGCGCTGCAGCGTCATGTCGAAAAAACCCATGACCGCAAGGCTTGCGAGCATTACCGCAGGCACGATCGAGCCCACGATCAGCCCGGTGCGCAGTCCCAGAAACAGGATCACCACGGCGAGCACGATGGCCAGTGTCTGCAGCACGTTGATGGTCACGCCGTAGACGGTCTTGGCCACCTGCTCGGCCTGATAGGTGGCAATATCCAACTGGTAGCCCGCCGGCAAGGCACGCTGCAGCTCGGCGATCTTGGCCTTCACCTGGGCGCCGTAGTCGAGCACGCTGTTGCCGGAGAGCATCGCCACCGAAAACATCAGCGCCGGCTTGCCGTTGTAGTAGGCCTTGCGCTCGGGCGGCTCCAGATAGCCGCGCTTGATGGCGGCAATATCCTGCAGCGGCACCACGCGGTCGCTGTTGGGCAAGGGAATTAACGCCTCGCGAATGGCGTCGAGATCTTCGAAATTACCGGTCGGTTCGATGGTGAAGCGCCGCCCCGCCGTATCCACGGCGCCCCCGGGGCGGATAATATTCTGGTCGGCGAGCGTGGCAATCAGTTGTTGCGGGCTCAGGCCCATTTCGGCCAGCCGTGCATTGGTGGTCTCGACGTAGACACGCTCGGGCTGTACGCCGAGAATTTCGACCCGTTTGGTGTGCTTGACCGTATAAAGCTGGTCGCGAATATGCTGGGCCATGTCGTACATCTGCGACATGGAAAAGTCGTCAGCGGTCAGCGGTCAGCGCGGCGGTGACCACGGCGACATCGCCGAAATCGTCGTTGACATAGGGCGTGCTCGCGCCCTCAGGCAAATCGTCGCGTACGCCGTCGATCTTGTGGCGCATTTCGTCCCAAATCTGGTCCAGGTTGAAATACTTGTCCTGAATCTCGACATGAATGATCGAGGTCCCCGGCATGGACGTACTACGAATCTGCTCGACCTCGGGAACCTGACGAATCGCCTCTTCCAGCGTTTTCGTGATCAGCAATTCGACCCGCTCGGCCGACAGCCCCTCGAAGTGGGTCGTAACCACCGCCTCACGGATCGTGATTTCCGGGTCTTCGCGGGTGGGCAGCGAAAAATAGCAAAGCACGCCCGCAATATTGGCCACGACGACCATCATGATCACGACAGGCCAATACCGAAACGCAAGCTGGCTGATATTCATCCGGCCACCCGGTTATTCGTTGAACTGGCGGGGGCCGACGCCGATCCGGGTCACCGACTGGCCATCGTGCAAAAAAGCCAATCCCTGGCTGGCGACGATCTCGCCGGGATCCAGCCCAGCGCTAATCAATGCCTTGTCACCGCTAATGTCGGCCACCTCGACGCTGCGTTGGACCAGGCGGTCGCTGTCGGGGTCGAATACATAGACGAAGGTGTCGTCATCAGCGCCCTGCGCGAATGCGGTGACCGGTATTTCGATACGCGCCGGCTGCGCCAACTCGCCATTGCTCAGGCGCAGCGTGACCTCGGCAGTCATGCCCGCACGGGCCGCGTCGACCGGCTTGGCGATCACCAGGGTCACCGGATACGCATTGCGATCACCCGCATCGGTGGCCACCTCGCTGATACGCGCCATCATCGGCGCGTTCGGCGCAGCTGCGAGTGTGACCGTATGCATCGCATCGCGATCGAGCACGCCGACCAGCGTTTCCGGCGCCGATACGACCACTTCCATGCCATCGTCGCGGCTCTGGATTTCGAGTACCGTTTCTCCTGCCTGTACGCGCTGGGCCGGCTCCACAAGCCGGCGCGCTACGCTGCCGTCATAGGGGGCAATCAGGCGTGTGTCAGCGAGGTCCTTGGCGGCAATATTGACCCGGGCCCGGGCCGTATCGACCCGGCTGCGATCGCTGGCAAGCGTGGCCGCATCGTTATCGTACTCGGCTTGCGAAATGGCATCGGCCTTACGCAACGACTTGGAACGCGCGAAGCGTGTCGACGACAACTCGCGGGCAGCGCGTGCCTCGGCAAGCTCTGCCTTGCGCTGCTCGAGTGTCAACGCATAGCTACGATCGTCGAGTGTGGCCAGCACATCGCCGCGCGCGAATACATCGCCCGTGTCCACATTGATTCGCGCGACACGCCCCGGCACATCGAAGCCCACCGGCGCGCGCTCGGGCGTCTGCAGTACGCCGGCAATCGAGCGCGTTTGGCCGGAGCTGGCCACCTGGGCCACGGCCCAGGCAATCGGCTTGGGCGGTGTGGGTTGCGGTGGCTGTTCGCTGGTGCAGGCAGATAGCGAAACGCAGGCGCCAAGCGCGATCAGCACACCCCGCCAACGCGTTCGACGCGGCCGACTCATGACGGTTCTGTTGGCGCCGCCGGCGACCGTGTTTTCGCGTGGTCTGCCCTGCTCGGCGGCAGAACCGAAACACCCCCTAAGCCTGTGCGCCGACATCCTTTCCCCTCGATGTGTTGTCGTTGTTTTGTGCAAGCCACAGGCCGGCTATTGCGCAATCGCGAATACAACGCAGACCAAAGCTACTGGCATCTTGCGCGCAAACTATAATTCAGAAAGCCATCTTTTCACGACTCCAGCCGCCAGCGTGTGGTCGATCGCGCGCTAGTCGTTCGTCTGCGGTGGCGCTTCTTTCTCCCCGTTCTCGCCGCTGCCCTTCGGCTTTTCGTTCGTGGCGTCGGCCGCCTGCGCGTCGGCGTCTTCCCCGCCCGACGGGCCAGTCTCGGGCGGCGTCTGACTGGCCACTGCCGTACAGTTTTCATGCACGCTGTCGTCGACCTCCACCGTCAGCCGATCGCCATCGCGGCTGAGTCGATTACCGTGCTCGCCTACGAACTTGTCCTTGCGACCAGCGGCCGGCATGACCAGGCGCCGGTTCCCCAGGCGTACGACCGCCCGCTTTGGCTCAAACGCCGCGGCCAGATGAAAACCATCGTCACAGCGATACTGTTCGAAGCTCAGCTCGGCATCCGTCGCACTGGGCACGAGTTCGAGCCGAACTTCAGATTCGTTTTTCAGCGGATTGATCGGTCGTGGTTTTTCCGACTTCCAAAGCACGTTACCGTCGGCCGCGAGAATCTCACCGCGCAGGCCGTAATCGCCGTCGGGATCGATCAGATCGCGCTCGATCTCCACATTAAAGGCAATCGATTTTCGGTCCAGATCGTGCAACGTGCGCTCGGCCACGATACGTTTGCTCGCGCCGTCCTCGCCCTGCTCGACCATGCTGATGCGCGCGCTGGCATCGCCCGGCAGCGCCTGGCTACCGGCGAGCTCGACCGTGCCCGCCACGGTGACAACCTCGGGTTCATCAGTGCCGCAGCCGGCGACCAGCAGAATCGCCAGCATGCCCAGGCAACACCGGGCCCACGCCTGGCCAAAGTATCTATGCAACATTAGGTTCTCTTCTCAATCGATTGATAACGCGAGAATTTGACTCACTTGGCATAACGGGCGTTCCGACGCCTGTTGCCAGCGATCAAAGACTGTCTGAATTTCGCTAAGCGCAGCACGGCTGGTCGCACGGCCGGTATAGGCGTCCCAATACGCCAACGCACGCAGGACCCAGTCGGTGAGCAGAAAGGTATCCTTGCCGCACATACGCAGGAATGCGGGTGCCGAATTGCCGCCGAGTTGAGTGAACCGCTGACGTAGCGTTTGCCACAGTTCCACGGTTTCGTCTTCGTCCCAGTCCGCCAACCACACGCCGAAACTGCCGAATTCGTCGATGATCTTTTGCATGGCGATCGCGTTATCGCGGACCGCGAAGATCTTCTTGCGATGACGAATGAGGGTTTCATCGCGGGTTAACCGCTGCAATTGGGTATCGTCCATCGCCGCAACGCGGGCGGGGTCGAAATCGTCGAATGCGATCTCGAACGCTGGCCAGCGCGCATCTACGAGCCGATGCGTCAAACCGGCACGAAAAATACGGCGGTTCATTACGGACAGATAGCGATCATCGCCGATCATGGCCAGCGATTCCGGCGGCTCGGGGCGAATCAGGCGCGATTCGAGTGCATCGGCGCCACCCACGCGTTCGCGGGCTCGTTGCTCTATAACCGAGAATTCGGTCATGGGAATACAATCAGGTCGATAATTCGGCCAAGTTTAACCCAGACGCAGCGTAATCACGCTAACCTTCGGTATTGAAAGATTTCGCACTGGCGATTCGAGGGCTTAGCCGCGTCGTATAAGTACGGGCCGGCACGGCGCGCGTCGGGCGGTAGATCTTCGCTGCGCGAAAAAAACGGGGGCCAGCAGCCCCCGTCGATTCAACTTGAAGTGATTTCTAGCTGCGATGGTGTACCGGCTGCTGCCCGTACACCGGCGTATTCAGCCCTTCCATGCGCGCCTTGAGCTGCAAGGCGAGAAAGTGCGAATAAAACCTTGACTGGGCTAGGTTACCCCCATGAAACCATAGTGCTTCTTGCTGGGTTGGCTTCCACATGTTGCGTTGTTCGCCTTCCCACGGGCCCGGGTCCTTGGGCGTATCCGAACCCAGCCCCCAGACCTTGCCGACCTTGTCGGCAACCGACTGGGAGATCAGATCGGCGGCCCAGCCGTTCATCGACCCGTAGCCGGTGGCATAGATGACGACGTCGGCGGGAATGTCGCGCCCATCTTCGAGTTGGACACTGTTTTTGGTCAGGCGGGCCACTTCGGCCCCGCTTTCGAGCTTGATACGGCCGTCGATGATCATTTGCGATGCGCCCACGTCAATGTAGTAACCCGAGGCTCGACGCAGGTATTTCATGAACAGGCCCGAGTCGTCAGGGCCGAAATCGAGCATGAAACCGGCCTTTTCGAGTTTTGCATAGAAATCGGCATCCACCCGGCGGATCTCGTCGAAGAGCGGTTTCTGGAAGTCCGCCAGCAGCGCGTAGGGAATGGAGGCAAACAGCATGTCCGCTTTTTCGGTGGTAATGCCGTTGACGAGCGCCTCCTCCGAATACAGCGGCCCCAGGGCATATTTCATCAGCGATTCGGACCGGGAAATATGGGTCGACGAACGCTGGATCATGGTCACGTCGACACCGTTTTCCGCCAGCGCGGCACAGATGTCGTGGGCAGAGTTGTTCGAGCCGATCACCGCGACTTTCTTACCCTCCATGCCGTCCGGGCCGGGATGCTCGGATGAATGCTGCTGAATGCCTTCGAAGCGCTCCTGCCCTTCGATCGTGGGCACATTGGGCTTGGCCGACATCCCGGTGGCCAGCACCAACTGGTGCGGTTCGAGGGTGATCTGTTCGCCGTTGCGATCGACCACGACGGTCCAGCGGCCGGTGGATTCGTCGTAGCTGGCCTGGCGCGCCTCGGTCGCCCCCCAGTAGTTCAGCTCCATGACCTTGGCATACATTTCCAGCCAGTCGCCGATCTTGTCCTTCGGCGCGAACACCGGCCAGTTGCGTGGGAATTTGATGTAGGGCAGATGGTCGTACCAGACCGGATCATGCAGACACAGCGACTTGTAGCGCTTGCGCCATGAATCCCCGGGGCGTTCGTTCTTCTCGATAATCAGTGCGGGCACGCCGAGTTGGCGCAAACGCGCGCCCAGGGCGATGCCACCCTGCCCGCCGCCGATGATTAGCACGTAGGGCTGCGTATCGATGCCCAGCGATGCCAACTCCTGCTCGCGCTCTTCCTTCCAGGTGGGTTTGCCCTGGTCATCGCCATGCTTGGCTCCGAGTGGGCGGCTGTCGCCCATCGGCTCCTCGTAGCCTTTGAGTTCGGTCATGGTGGTCAGCAACGTCCAGATATGCCCGTCCTTGATGCGCATGAACCCGGAGCCGCGGGCAACGGCCGTTTCGAATACGATCCACGCTTCGATCACGCCGTCGTCGGTCTGGGTCACGACTTCGCGTTCATCGAGCGACCAGTCGTGCGGCTGGGCCTGGTCCAGACAGCTTTCGAGCATGTCTCGAATGCCGGACTTGCCCTCGGCCGTCTTGATATTCCAGGTAAACGTAAGCATGTCGCGCCAGTAGCATTCGCTGGCGAACAACGCCAGCACGGCGTCGATATCGTGCTGGGTGAGCGCTTCGTCAAGACGATTGAGTACGGTATTGGCCTCGGCGGCCACGGTGGTATCGAGCATATAGCTCCTCCTTATCTATCGCGATATATGGGCTGTCGTGCCCTTGTTGTGATTTTTTGTCGCCTGGCTAGAGCGAAAAACCGCCATCCACAGCGATCGCCTGACCGGTTACGTGTTCGGCGCTGGCCAGATAGACGGCCATTTGCCCCATGTCTTCGGGCGTTTGTGCCACGCCCTGTGGCAGCAGGGTTTTCTGGTGGCGCTCCCAGGACTGCTCTTCGCTTTCACCGGGCTGGCGCCAGCGCCCGGACAGCCCCTCTTCGCCGCGCCACATGCCGGTACCGACAATGCCGGGACACAGGGCATTCACGGTGATGCCCTCGGCGGCGACCTCCTTGGCCACCGCGTTCGTGAACCCGATCACCGCGAATTTGGATGCCGAATAATGAGACAGATCGGGAAACCCGACCTTGCCGGCGATAGAGGCCATATTGATGATGCGTCCGAAGCGGCGCGGGCGCATGACGGCCAATTCGGCCTGGGTCGACAGAAACACGCCCCGGGCGTTGACAGCCATGATCTGATCCCAGTCTTCGACATCGAGCTCGGCGATGCCCTTGATGCTGATCACGCCGGCGTTGTTGACCGCGATGTCGATATCGCCGAGCGCCTGTTCGGCCGCAGCGACCATCGCACCCACCGAGTCGACATCGCGTACATCCACGCCGATCGCGGTGCTACGCCGTCCGACGCGCTTTACCAGATCGGCAGTCTCCTGGGCGATTGCGACATCGACATCGGCGACGGCAACATCCGCCCCGGCCCGGGCGAATGCCAGTGCCACGGCCTGGCCAATGCCACGCCCGCCGCCCGTGATCAGGGCGACACGGTTTTCAAACTGCATGTGTTCTCCTTTCGCGTTGTGGTTATCGCCGTTCGTAGGACGGCTTCAACACGGTCGGGGAGCAAAACCTGTGCCGGTTACGCAAGCCGTTGTTTCAACGGGCTTATGCCGGATTTCCGCAGGGCGGTGACACAGTCCATGCAACGCTTGGCGCCACAGGTGTGGCAATGCGGCGGTGTGCGGCCGAGCGAGGCCGGTTTGTGCCGGCGCTAGCGCGCCGCGCGCGAGCGCTTGAGGCGGCGATGCACGGTCGAACGATCGACACCCAGACGCCGGGCCAACTCGGATACGTTGCCGTCGCACTCGGCAAGCTGGGCCTGGATATCCGGCGTAGCGCCGGGCCGGATAATCGCTTCGGGCAGATGGCGTGTCGCAATCACCCCATCGTCGGTGAGCGCCGATGCCACCTCGAGCGCATTGCGCAGTTCGCGCAGGTTGCCCGGCCAGTCATAGCGCGCCAGCCGCCGCGCCGCATCGGGCGTCAGCCGATAGCACTCGCCGTAGCGCGTACCGATCTCGCCGAGCATGTGGGCGAGCAAGGCATCGAAATCCTGGCGCTCTCGCAGTGCCGGTAATGACAACGTTGCCGCATTCAAGCGGTAATACAGATCCTCGCGAAAGCGCCCCGCCTCGACCAGAGCGCGCAGGCTCTGATGGGTGGCCGAAACCACACGCAGCTTGACTGGGCGCGGCTCGACGCCGCCCACCGGTACGACCTCGTTTTCCGACAGCACGCGCAGCAGCCGGGTTTGCAGGGCCAGCGGCATATCGCCGATTTCATCCAGAAACAGCGTGCCACCCTGGGCGGATTCGATCAGCCCGGTACGACCCTTGCGCGCGGCGCCGGTAAAAGCGTTGGCGACATAGCCGAATAGCTCGGACTCGATCAGGTGTTCCGGAATGGCCGCACAGTTGACCGCCACAAACCGACCGCCGTCGTTGTATTCGTCATGAATGGCCCGCGCCAGTATTTCCTTGCCACTGCCGGTTTCGCCCTGAATGAGCATGGGAATGCCCCGCGCCGCCAGCTTGGCCGCACTGCGGGCGAGTGTTTGCATGGCCGGATCACCACGATGCATCGCTGCCAATGCGTTGGGCGATGTCGAACGGGGCGCGAGCGTTTTCGGCGCCGGGCGTCGGGCGGGTGATATCGCACTGGCGAATAACAAGGGCTCACCGTTGGCATGCAGCAGACGTTCACCCGCCGGCTGGCCTCGCATGAAGGCGGGCAGATCGTCGATCTCGATATCGAACAGCCGGGAAATCGGCATGCCGATGAGTGCCTGCGGCGTATCGATGGCAAATCCGAGCGAACGCGCCAATGCGTCCAGCCCGCTCGGCGTCAATCCGGTAATGCGCCCCGCGCCGTCGAGCGACAACGCGGCATCGGGCGCGGTATCGAGAAAATCCGGCGTACGGGCCAGGCGCAACACCCAATCGTCGCCGGTACGCGCGACCAGATTCGCCATCTCGATACGGCGTGCGGTGGCCTTGGCCAGATGCAGGGCCAGGCGTTGGCTGGTCTTGGCCACCGGCGAACTCAACTGCGACATGTCCAGTACCGCGGCCAGCCCGCCATGCGTATCGAAAATCGGCGCCGCGGTGCAGGTCAGGCGCGTATGCGTACTGTCGAAATGATCGCCCTGATGGATGACCACGGGTTCACGGCTGACCAGACAGGCGCCCACCGCACAGGTGCCGGCGCGGGATTCCGACCATTCGGCGCCGAGATAGAGCCCGGCCTGACGCAACTCGTCGTCGAGGCGCGGGTTGCCCAGATAATCGACGGCGACGCCGCGTGCATCGGACAACAACAGCACGTAGTCGTCGGCCGCGATCTGATCGTAGAGCGCGGCCAGGCCGGCGCGGCTGATACGGATCAGCGACTCGGCCTGTTCCTGGTGCTCGCGCAGTATGGCCTGCGGCACGATATAAGCGTCCTGGGCCGCGGCGGGATCGAGCTTGTAATCGTTCACGCAGCGCAGCCAGGATTGCACCACCGACGTGTCGCGCCCGCTATGTTCGCCGGCAGCGACGCGTTCGATCTCCTTGACGTGCGATTCTGTTGAAATCATGCCGCACTCTCCTGTTGCCTGCGACCGTGACACAGCGCTCGGCGGCGGACAATCGTCCAAACGGCGCAAGGACGGCGTTCGCCATGGTGATCCCGGTTACCGAAACAGGGTGGCTATAATCGGGCAGCGATGTCGTATCGATCAACTCGGTGAATAATATGGATTACCCGCGCCTGTTCGAGCCACTGGATCTGGGCTTCACCCAGCTCGAGAATCGTGTGCTGATGGGCTCCATGCATACCGGCATGGAAGATTTCTTCTGGCATTACGACGAATTGGCCGCCTATTTCGCCGAACGCGCGGCCGGTGGCGTGGGCTTGATTGTCACCGGCGGTATCGCCCCGAACGTGGCGGGCTGGGTATCGCCGATGGCCGGGCAGATGTCGCATCGCCTGCACGTGTGGCCGCACCGCAAGATCACACGCGCCGTCCATGCCGAAGGCGGCAAGATCTGCATGCAGATTCTGCATGCCGGCCGGTATGGCTATCACCCCTTCATCGTATCGGCGTCCGATCGCAAATCGCCGATCACGCCCTACAAACCGCGGCGCCTGACCACCCAGGGCGTGAAAAACACCATCCGCGACTATATTCGTTGTGCCGAGCTTGCGCGCGAGGCGGGTTATGACGGCGTCGAGGTCATGGGCTCTGAAGGCTATCTGATAAACCAGTTTCTCGTGGAACGTGTGAACGATCGCGATGACGAATACGGCGGCAGCGTCGAGAATCGTCAACGGATCGCGGTGGAAATCGTCGAGGGTATTCGCAAGGCCGTCGGCCCGGATTTCATCCTGATCTATCGTCTGTCCATGCTGGATCTGGTCGAAAATGGCCAGCGTTGGGAGGAAATCGTGCGGCTGGCCAAGGCAGTGGAAGCCGCAGGGGCGACGATCATCAATACCGGCATTGGCTGGCACGAAGCCCGTATTCCCACCATCGTCACGCGTGTACCGCGGGCGGCCTTCGCCTGGGTGACGAAAGAACTCAAGGGCGAAGTCGCACTGCCCCTGTGTACGACCAACCGCATCAACATGCCGGACGTGGCCGAATCGCTGCTGGCCGACGGCACGGCGGACATGGTGTCGATGGCCCGCCCGTTCCTGGCCGACCCGGAATTCGTCAACAAGGCGGCCAGCGCACGCGTCGACGAAATCAATACCTGTATCGCCTGCAACCAGGCCTGTCTCGATCATACGTTCCAGTGGAAGCGTGCGAGTTGTCTGGTCAATCCGCGTGCCGGGCACGAAACCAAGCTCAATTTTCCGCCGGCGAAAAAATCGCGCGATATCGCCGTGATCGGCGCCGGGCCTGCCGGCCTGGAAGCGGCAACTCGGCTATCGGAACGTGGCCATCGCGTGACGCTGTTCGATAGCGCCAGCGAAATCGGCGGCCAGTTCAATATGGCCAAACGTATCCCGGGCAAGGAAGAATTCCACGAAACCCTGCGCTACTACGCGCGCAAGCTGGAATTGCTCGACGTGGATGTGCGGCTGAACACGCTCGTGGACGCCGACGATCTGGTCGCGATGGGTTTCGACGACATCGTGATCGCCACAGGCGTCAACCCACGCACCCCGGCAATCGAAGGAATCGACCACCCCAGCGTGGCGTCGTATATCGACATCATTAACGGCCGCGTGGAGGCCGGGCGCCGTGTGGCCGTCATCGGCGCGGGCGGTATCGGCTTCGACGTGAGCGAATTTCTCACCCACACCCGGCCCTCGCCGGCCGAAGATGCACAGAAGTTCTTCGACGAATGGGGCGTGGACACCACCTTGAGCCATGAAGCCGGGCTGACCGAGCCCCACCCCGAGCCGTCGCCGCGCGAAGTGTGGTTGCTTCAGCGCACCGATGCCAAACCCGGCAAGGGGCTGGGCAAGACCAGCGGCTGGGCCCATCGCGCCTCGCTCAAGCACAAGGGCGTTCATATGATGGGCGGCGTGAGCTACGAACGCATCGACGACGCCGGCCTGCATATTCGCGTGAACGAGCAGACCCAGGTACTCGCGGTCGACACCATCGCGATCTGTGCCGGCCAGCAAACCCGGCGCGAACTGGCCGATACGCTGGGCGCACGTGGCATCAAGACGCACGTCATCGGCGGCGCGAAGCTCGCCGCTGAACTCGATGCCAAGCGTGCCATACGCGAAGCCGCCGAGCTGGCTGCGGGACTCTGACCTCGCGCTAAGCGCCGCGCCATAGCGGCGTGAAGGCGGCGTCAAAGCGGGTGATGCGGCCGCGTCAGCCCGCTTTGGCACGCTTGATGCTGTTTGGACTGCACCGCGCCCGGTCCGCGTGTCGCGCCTGCACGTGTTCTACGGCGTAGGCTGTCGAACGAGCGCACGGTGCGTTGCCAAGCTCGCGGCGTAACCCCTTACGGACAGGCGTGATGAATGAATTGAACAAGAGTCTGGGCATGTTCGGACTGATCGCCATGGGCGCAGCCGGCGTGCTCGGCACGAGCTGGATTTACACCAACGGCGAGTTCTTTGCTGCCTACGGCGCGGGCGGCGAGATATTCGGGCTGATCATCGGCGCGGTGCTGGCCGCCTGTGTCGCCTCGGCCTACGCCGAACTGGCTTCGCGCTACCCGCGCGCTGGCGGCGAGATTGTCTATGCCTTCGTCGCGTTTGGTCGGCCGACGGCGTTCGTCGCCGGCTGGTTGTTGATTGGCGCCTATATCAGCTCGCTGGCCTTTTACGTCGCCGCCGCCGGCGGTTTGCTCGCACGGGTCTTGCCCGCTATCGAAACCGGTGCGCTCTACGCGCTGGCCGGTGAAACGATATACGCCCCGGTTCTCGCCATCGGTGCGGCACTCGCCGTCGCCGTATATGCAATCAATCGTGCCGGTTTGCGATTGGTTAGCAGCGTGCAGATTCTGTTGTTCGTGGCCATGCTGTTGATCGGCCTTGGCTTGACGGTCGCTGGTTTCGGCCACGGGCAGGTCGAGAATTTCTGGCCGGTCTATGCCGCCGACGGTGCGCCGATCGCGGATACGCTGCGCTTCGTATTACCGGCACTGACGTTTCTGACCGGATTCTCTCTGATCGGCATGCTCGCTGAAGACGCCCATCTGTCACCACGACGTATCGGCGTTGCCGTAGTCACCACGGTCGTGCTTGCCGGCGCTTTCTATGTCGTGGTGCTGACCGCCTCGGCGTGGATCATTCCCTGGCAGCGCACGGCGACGCTCGAACAGGGCACGATCGACGCCTATCGTATGGCCGGATTTCCGCTTCTGTCCTGGGGCGCCTATGCCATCGCACTGCTCGGGTTGCTGACAAGCTTTATCGCCCTGTTCGTCGCCAGTTCGCGGGTGATGCTGGCCCTCGCCCGTGCCGGTATCTTCCCGCGTGTCTTTGCCCGGGTCGACTCGAAACGCGGCACGCCCGACGCGGCGCTGCTGTTTACGCTGGTACTCGTACTGGCGCTCGGCTGGCTGGGCGAAGCGGCCCTGACCTGGTTTCTCGATACCGGCGGCATTTATATCGGCCTGGCCTGGCTGCTCGCCGTGGCGAGCCTCTATCGCATCCGTGCCCAGACGCCGCATGCGAAAGTCCCTTATCGCGTGCGCTGGCTGTTCCTGCCGGCGATCGGTGCGCTGGCCGCTACAGCAATCATCATTGCGACCTTACTGCCGGGCACCGGTATGTCGCTGGTATGGCCTCACGAGTATCTCATTCTCCTTGCCTGGCTTGTTCTGGGCGGGCTCATCTATCGACTCGCACCCCGTGCCATGCGCCATGAAGATGCCCTGCATGCGTTGGTCGGCGAGATGCCACCCGCTGGAAATTCACGCGAAACCGACAAAGCGCGCAGCCGATGATTCAACGCCCGATTCCGATTACCGAAGCGATCGATACCGACCATGTTCGCCATCTGCCGATCGTCGACAATGGCGAGGTATTGGTGCCCGCCAGCCTTGCGCCGGAGCGGGTGCTCGTTCGCCCGCGCTATCACCTCGAAGGGCTGCCGGGTGCGATGCCCGAATGCTTCGTTCGTGAAAGCGTGCTTGAGCGATTGCTCAGCGCGGCCGCGAATTTGCCGCACGGCTACCGGCTGGTGCTCTTCGACGCATGGCGTCCGCTTGCGCTGCAACGCTGGTTGTTCGAACACTTTGCCTGTGAACTCGAACAAGGCGGCGAGCTCGAGCATATCGATGAGTTCGTCTCGCGGCCGATGCCCGATCTCGAACACAGCCCGCCGTATCACCTGACCGGCGGCGCGGTCGATCTGTCGATTGCCGATCCAAACGGGCGTCTGCTGGATATGGGCAGCGATTTCGATGCCATGACCGATGCCTCACATACGGCCTGGTTCGAACAGGCCTCAGTCGACGACGAGCATGCCGCGCGCTGGCGCGACAATCGCCGGATGCTTTATCACGCAATGCTCGGTGCCGGTTTCGTCAACATCCCCAGCGAATGGTGGCACTACGATTACGGCGATCAGCTATGGGCTGCCTTGCAGGGCCAGCCGCATGCGATCTATGGCGCAACCGAGCCGGCATTTCGCTGGGGCGAGCTGCCCTGACCCGAGGTTATACAGCGCCAAGGCTGGCGGTGATTCAGCGCGTGTATTCGGCGATGACATCCACGAATTCAAGGCCGTAGGCATCGCGTTTCTTCTCCCCGATACCGGGGACATTCTCGAGCTCGGCGGTGGTCGTCGGCCGCCGTGCCAGCATCTCGCGCAGCGTCGCGTCGTGGAAAATCACGTAGGGCGGTACGTCCTGCTCCTTGGCCAGACGCAGGCGCAGTTCACGCAGGGCTTCCCAGAGCGGCTCGTCTTCCAGCTCGATCGGCGGCAGCTCCTTTTTCAGGCGGCTGCGCGTCCGGCTGCGTTTGCCGCTACGATCGACACGCAGCTCGAGCGTTTCTTCGCCCTTGAGTAGCGGTTTGCAATCGCGCCCCAGGCCGAGTCCGCCATAGGCCGGATCGACGCGTACATGGCCGAGGGCGATGAGTTGCCGAATGATCGAACGCCACTGCTTGGTTTCGACTTCCGCGCCCACGCCAAAGGTCGACAGCTTGTCGTGGCCAAGTTCGACCGCGCGATCGCTGACCGCGCCGCGCAGATGATCGATCACATACCCGGTGCCAAAGCGCTGACCGGTGCGATAGATCGCCGATAGCGCCATGCGTGCCAGGCGGGTGGCATCGTAGGTCTGCGGCGGGTTCAGGCAGGTATCGCAGTTGCCGCAGGGTTGGTCGCGCTGTTCGCCGAAATAGCCGAGCAGGTTCACCCGTCGGCAACTGGCGAGTTCACAGTAGGCAAGCATGGCATCGAGCTTGGCCCGCTCGACCCGCTTGCGTTCTTCCGGCGCATTGCCCTGCTCGATCATGCGCGAGCGCTGCACCGTATCGTTGAGGCCGTAGAGCATCCAGGCCGTGGCCGGCGCGCCGTCGCGTCCGGCACGCCCGGTTTCCTGGTAATAGGCTTCCACGCTGGCCGGCAGATCGATATGCGCGACAAAGCGCACGTCGGGCTTGTCGATGCCCATGCCAAACGCCACCGTGGCGCACACGATCACGCCCTCTTCGCGCAGAAACCGGGCCTGATGGGTCTGGCGAAGCTGGGCCGGCAGGCCGGCATGATAGGCCAGCGCGGTCTTGCCCCGGCCATTGAGCCATTCCGCGGTTTCTTCGGTCTTGCGCCGCGACAGGCAATAGACAATGCCAGCCTCGCCGTCATGCTCGCGTTCGATGAAATCCAGCAGTTGCTGTTTGGCGCTGCCGCGTTCGGCGACGCGGTACTGGATATTGGGCCGGTCGAAGCTGTGCAGGAAAACCTGCGCATGCTCAAGGCGCAGCCGTTCGATGATTTCAGCACGGGTGGGCAGATCGGCGGTGGCGGTCAACGCGATCCGCGGTATCGCGGGAAACCGGTCCGCGAGCGCGGCCAGCTGCCGATACTCGGGGCGAAAATCATGGCCCCATTGGGATACGCAATGGGCCTCGTCGATCGCCAACAGCGAGATCCGGCATTCGGCCACGAGATCGAGCATGCGCGGTTGCATGAGCCGCTCGGGTGCGACATAGACCAGATCGATGGTGTTTGCGCGCATGGCCCGTTCGATGGCCTGCTGCTCGGCAAACTCCAGGGTGGAATTCAAATAGGCCGCGCGTACGCCCAGTTGTTCGAGGGCAGCAACCTGATCGGCCATGAGCGCGATCAGCGGCGATACGACGATCGCCACGCCATCGCGCACCAATGCCGGTATCTGATAGCACAACGACTTGCCGCCGCCGGTGGGCATGAGTACGAGCGCATCCTCGCCCTTGCAGACCGCGTCGATGATCTCGGCCTGACGACCGCGAAAGCCGTCGTAACCGAAAACCGACTGCAGTACGCCCTGCGGTGTTGCCTCGCGGGCGCCCACGGTTAACGCATCAGCAGTGCGGCGGCCGACGGCGCGAGCGGAACCACGTAGAACAGCACCGCGAAAAAGTGAAATACGCTGCCGCCAATCACGAACAGATGCCAGATTGCGTGGTTGTACGGCATCCGATCCCACGCATAGAACAGCACGCCAACCGTATAGGAAATACCGCCGGCGAGCAGCAGCCAGACCCCACCCATGGCCACGTTCTCGATCACCGGGCCGATGACCAGTACCACCGTCCAGCCCATCGCCACATAAAAGGCGGTGGACAGATATTTCACGTCGTTCAGCCGCGTGAGCTTGATCACCACCCCGCCGATCGCCAGCGACCAGATCAAAAAGAACAGCGTCCAACCCCAGAGCCCGCGCAGGTTCACCAATGTGAACGGCGTATAGGTGCCCGCAATGAGAATATAAATGGCCAGGTGATCGAACACCTTGAGCACATTTTTCGCGCGCGGCGGATGGACGGCGTGATACAGCGTCGACGACAGATGACTAAGAATCAGCGCAACGCCGAAGATGGTCACGCTGACGACGTGCCAGACGTCCCCCTCAAGCGCCGCATACACGACGAGCACCACCAGCCCGGCGATGGATAGCGCCGTGCCGATGCCGGATGTGATGGCGTTGGCTATTTCTTCGCCGAGCGTATAGCCGGCACTATTGACCCGACGAGGAATCGGGGAATCGATGGTCGTGTTCATGGCGCGCATTCTGCCACGCCCGTATGCGATTTGCCGCACCCAAAACATGCTCGCGCCCGGCAGCGGCCTGCTGGAACGCCCGGCGGTAATCGCGGTCGCCCAGGGTAAAACGCTCCAAACGCGAGATAGCCACACGGCCATACACAAAAAAAGGCGCCCGAAGGCGCCTTTTTCATCGCCCGCGGCCAGGAATGGGGGTCGCGGATTACTGATTGGCCGCGCGTGCCATCGGCGGCTGCTCGATATTGTCCGAGACTTCATCCTTGTAATAGTCCTCGGCCGAGAACGTATCCACCTGGATGGCTTCGTAGCGCGCGGCCTCGGCCTTGCGAATCTGGGCCGCCTCGTCCTGTGTGATCACACCGGCCTCGACAGCCGGATCGATGGCCTCGGCCAGATCCGCGGCCTTGATCTGCTTTTTATGCAGGGCCTTACGAACCTTCATCGTGGGCTGCTGTGCGGCACTGACCAGACGCCACGCATTGAGCAGACGCCCCATGCCGGGTTCGTCGTCGCGCGGCGTGCCCATACCGCCGGCCACGCGCTGGTACTGCTCGCCCGGCGCCTGGATACTGGCGGCCACGGCCCTGTCCATCGAGTCGCGCGGGCCGGTCGACAGCGGGTTGATCTTGAGCCAGAAGCGGCCCGGGTAGCGCAGAATCCAGCCCAGTACCGGCACATCGAAATTGGCGTAGATGCCTTCGAAGGCCAGCTGCACCTGCTGCAGGCTGTAACGCAGCGCCCAGTGCACGATCGGCAGATCTTCCTTGCGGCTGCCCTCGGCCTGGAAGCGACGCAGCGTGGTCACGCCAAACAGCATCCACGACAGCGCATCGGAGAAGCGCCCGGAAATCTTGCCGCGCTGCTTGAGTTTGCCGCCGATCAAAAACATCGCCAGATCGGTCAGGAAAGCGAACCGGCTCGACGCCCAGCCCAGCTTGCGGAAGTACTGCGCGGTTTCGTCGTTGACTGGCGTGCGTACGGTCCAGCCACGGGTGATGCCGCGCACGATACCGCGGAAGAAATTCTTAACCGAATGGCCCGTCCAGCCGAGGATCGCCTTGCGGAATGCGGGTACGTCGTCGGCCTGTACCGCATTGAGCGTATCCAGGGCGAAGGGATGGCAGCGCACCGCACCCTGGCCGAAGATCATGAGCGTACGGGTGAGAATATTCGCACCTTCGACGGTGATACTCACCGGGGCACTGGTATAGCCGCCACCGAGAATATTATTCGGGCCCTGCATGACCCCCGCGCCGGCCATGACGTCCATGCCGTCGGTTACCAGCTGCTGGCCGATCTCGGTGGTCTGTTGCTTGAGAATGGCCGAAATCACCGGCGGGTGGTTACCGTTGTCGACGCCCGCGCATACATACACACGCGCCGATTCCAGCGTATAGGTGAGCGCTGCGATACGCGCGATCTTGGCTTCCACGCCTTCCATGAGGCCGATCGGAATACCGAACTGCTCGCGCACGATGCTATAGGGGCCGACCGCGGCTGCGCTGCTCTTGGCCAGAGCCACGCCGCTGGCCGGCAGCGATACCGCGCGCCCGCCGCCGAGCTGTTCCATGAGCATGCGCCAGCCCTGGCCCGCACCGTCGACACCACCAATGATGTTTTCTACCGGCGCGACCACGTCGGTGCCGTAGATTGGGCCATTGTCGAAGGCACCAATCGGCAGATGGTGATCGCCCAGCTCCAGTCCCGGCATGCCTTTTTCGAGCATGACCACGGTAATCCCCGGAAACTCGCCCTTGCCTAGCAGGTTGTCCGGATCGTGCAACGAACAGGCCAGGCTGACGATATTGGCGATCGGCGCCAGGGTGATATAGCGCTTGGAGAAATTCAGTCGAATCTTGTTCTGACCGTCGTCGTCCTTGAAGACCACGCCCTCGGCCTTGATCGAGGCGGCATCGGAGCCGGCCGTGGGCTCGGTCAGGCCGAAACACGGCACGTACTCGCCGCTGGCCAGCCCGGGCAGGTATTTATCCTTTTGTTCCTGGGTGCCGTACTCGAGCAGCAGCTCGGCCGCGCCCAGGGTGTTGGGAATGACAATCAGCGTACCGACCGGGCCCAGCCCCGAGGTCTTGGTCATGACCGCGCTACGGGCGAGTACGGAGAACCCTGAGCCGCCGTACTCCTTCGGAATGATCATTCCGAAAAAGCCCTTGTCGCGCAGGAACTGCCAGATATCGTCGGGAATACGGCGCGTCTCACGCAGCTTCCAGCCATCGACGCGGTGCAGCAGTTCTTCGACCGGGCCGTCCAGAAACGCCTGCTCTTCCTCGGACAAGCCGGGGTAGGCTTCCTTCATGATCGCCTGGAAATCCGGATTACCGCTAAAGAACTCCCCGTCGATCCAGACCGATCCGGCTTCGAGCGCGTGCCGCTCGGTATCCGAAATTTTCGGTAGCAGTTTGGCGTCGTTGATCTTTTTAAGAAGTGTGGCAAACATGGCATCTCCGTGGCTCGATGCATTGAATGGCAACACGCTGGGCGCTCGTCGACGAGCACTCGCCGCGCGGTATTGAAACGACTATACCCCCGGTCGCTGCGGCGCACAAAGACAATTTCTATTACCTTTCGGTTTTCAGGAAATACCCGAAATCCCGAATTACTGGCCAACAATTTCAATTGTCCGCAATTATTTCAGGCACTTGTCCAAACTTGGGCGCATTCAAAGAGCTTGCTACAGTCGCTGTTCACCTGACGTGTAACACCCATTACCGTGATCGATCGATATCCGCGAACCACCCACGAGCGAGAACGCACCCTGGCCCGCCTGGATCCGGCGACCCGCACACGTATCGAGGCGGCCGCGCTCGACCTGTTCTCAGAGCGCGAGTTTCATCGGGTCAAGCTCATCAACATCGCCCGCGAAGCCCGTATCAGCCTGCAGACGCTGTACAAGTATTACGGCAGCAAGGAGGCGGTACTCTTTGCCAGCCTGGACACCTGGCTGGGCGACCTCGCCACCCGCATGATCGATCATCTGCAGGGCATCGAGAACTTCGAGGACCGGCTACGCAAGGTCTTCTGGGTGCTGTTCGACTATTTCGAACGTAATCCCAAAGTCGCCCAGATCATTCTCAGTTCGGTGTACCTGAGCACATGGCGCGACGACGACACGTTCCGCCAGCCCGCGCTGATGTCGGTTTTCCTGGGGGTGATCAACGACGGTCGCGAACGCGGCGTGCTCACCAATGAAGTCGACGAGATCGAGATTTCGGATTTCATCTGGGGGGTGGCCAATCGCATGGTCGCGATGTGGCTTTTGCGTGGTCGCAAGAAGCCGCTCGCCGAAAAGGCACCGGCCATGTTCAACATGGTCTGGCGCGCGATCGCCAGCGAAGCCGTGCTGGCCGAGCAGCTCAGCGAACGCTACGCGCAGAGCGCGCAACCCCGCGAAAAAGCCAGCGTCGCTGGCTGACCCGCTTCGCCCGGCCGACCGCTGGTCGGGCGCCACGCGCCTTACATGGTATAGCTGGTCCGCCGGTTTTCGAGCATGCCGGCCAGCAGCGTTTCCAGGCGTTGTTGCGTCGCGCCGTTGTCCTGGGCCGCGAACTGCACACCAATGCCCGCCGGGCGTCCGGTACCGCTGTTTCGCGGCGTCACCCACACCACCTTGCCGGCGACCGGCAGGCGCTCGTTCTGCTCGACCAGATGCATGAGCAAGAACACATCGGCGCCCATATCGTAATAGGCGTTGGTCAGATACTGCTGTTTGACGAACAGCCCGCCATTGGTGATGAACGGCATATACGCCGCGCACAGCTCGGCGCGATCAGTGATATCCAACCGCACGATTCCGGACTGGGTGGCGAGATTCTGCTCGGGCATTGAATTAACTCGGCTTGCGCTTGAGACAGCGTTTGAGATCCAGCAACAACGACTCTAACACCAGTTGCCAGTCGGCGTTGCTGCGTGCCAGCCGGGCTGATTCGACCACGCCCGCGCACCACGGCTCGAAGGCGTAGGGGTCCATGCGTGTAGCCACCCGTGCCAGATGCGCTGGCAATACGCTGCCCGCCTCGCCCTGTGGCTCATCCGCAGCTGCCAATGACTGTGCCAGCAAGGCGCTCGCGCGGCGATATAGCCAGTCGGTCAGCAAGTCTGCCGGCTCACGAGCGAGTCGTTCGGCCGCGCTTGCCGCATCTTCGCGATTGCGAATGACATCCGAGAGCGTGCGATCCCAGCCGTCCACGAGCGCCGAATAATCCTGGCTGTCGCGGGCGAGCGCGGCGAATGGCGTACGCAAACTGTCGGCATCGAGCCCTGCGGGGTCCATGCCGTTGGCCGTCAGCCATTCGGTCGCTTGTGTCGGCGTGGGCGGCGTCAGTCGCCAGAGCTGGCAACGACTGCGTACCGTGGGCATCAAAGCCGATACCCGATCGGTCACCAGCACGATATGACAGGCCGGCGGCGGCTCCTCAAGGGTTTTGAGCAGGCTGTTCGCGGCGCTGGGCGAAAGATCCTCGGCCGGGTCGATCCAGCCAATTCGGCCGCTGTCGTACTGCGGCGTCAGATGCAGCCGCTGCGAGAACGCGCGTACCTGATCGACCTTGATCAGCTTGCCCGGCTCTTCGGGCATCAGCCGGGAGATATCGGGATGCGTGCCCGCGATCCGTTGCCGGCATGCGGGACAGCGGCCACAGGCGTCGCCCTTCGCGTCGCGCTCACGACAAAGCAAGGCGGCCACGATTCGGTCGGCGAACACACGCTTGCCAATACCCGGCGGCCCGCATACCAGCAGGCCGTGCGCGACCCGATCGGCAGCGATCGCATGGGCCATATGCGCCCACGCGGGTGTATGCCAGGGCGGCATATCCAGCGCCGTGGTATCGACTGTGCTCATCACAGGTCGGCCAACGCCTGTTCGATGCGGGCCTGAACCACATCGCGACTGGCATCGGCATCGATCACCCGATAACGCTGGGGGTGGGTGCGCGCCCGCGCGAGATAGGCACCGCGAACGCGCTCGTGAAATACCAGCGTTTCGCGATCGAAACGGTTGCCCTGCCCGCGTTTGCCGGCACGCGCGAGACCCTGGGCGACAGGCAAATCGAACAGCAGCACGCGATCCGGGCGGCGTTCGCCCTGGACCAGGGCTTCCAGTGTGGCCACGGCATGATCGCCCAGGCCCCGGGCCGCGCCCTGATAGGCATAACTGGCATCGGTGAAACGATCGCTGAGTACCCAGGCACCGCGGGCAAGCGCCGGTTCGATGACTTCGGCCAGGTGGGCGGCACGGGCAGCGAACACCAGCAGCAATTCGCTCATTGGCGGCATGGGCGTGTCGTATTCGCCCATCAACACGCCACGTATCGCCTCGCCCAGCGCGGTGCCGCCGGGCTCGCGTGTGCAGACCACCTCGTGGCCGGTCGTGCGCAGTCGGTCGGCAACAACGCCGATCTGAGTGCTCTTGCCGGCGCCCTCACCGCCTTCGAAGGTGATGAAACGCCCGCTTGTCGTTGTGGCCTCGTCACTCATGAGCCGCGCTGGTACTCGTCGACCGCGCGGTTATGCTCGGCCAGCGTATCCGAAAACACATGGCTGCCATCGCCACGCGAGACGAAATACAGCGCGCTGCCCGCAGCGGGATGCAATGCCGCCTTGATGGCGGCCCGCGAGGGCATGGCAATCGGCGTAGGCGGCAATCCCGCGCGGGTGTAGGTGTTGTACGGCGTATCGCGGCGCAGATCGGCACGGCGGATATTGCCGTCGTAATCCTCGATGCCGTAGATGACGGTCGGGTCGGTCTGCAGGCGCATGCCTTTTTTCAGGCGTCGGGTGAACACGCCGGCAATGCGTGTCCGTTCTTCGGGCACCGCGGTTTCCTTTTCCACGATCGAGGCCAGGATCAAGGCCTCATACGGGGTGTCGACCGCGATATCGTCAGCACGTTTTTCCCACTGCGCATCGAGATAGCGCTGCATCGCATCGTAGGCACGTTTGAGAAAGGCGATATCGGTCATGCCGCGCGGAAACAGATAGGTATCCGGCATGAACCGGCCTTCGGGATTCTCGTCCGGATGGCCGATCGCGGCCATCAGCTCGGCATCGCTCAGGCCGGTGAGCTTGTGATCGAGCGCATCGTTGGCTTCCATGCGTTCGCGGAACTCGGAAAAGCGCCAGCCTTCGACCAGCGTGAGCCGGTACTGGCGTGTCTTGCCGGAGACCAACAGTTCGAGCAGATGCGCCGGCGTCTGTCGGGCCGGCACCACGTATTCGCCGGCCTTGATATCGCCCGCTACACCCTCGTAGCGCGCATACAGCGACAGGTATTTCGCATCGCGCGGGCGTTTGATGATGTCCTGGGCGACCAGCCGCCGGGCAATCGCATTGAAACTCATGCCACTATCCACGGTAAGCAGTTTGCCCGCGCTGTTCTGCAGCGGCGAGTTGAAAAACCGCGTCGCATCGATGGCCAGCGCCGCACAGGCCAGCACCCCGAGGCCAATCAGAATCCAGAGAACGCGTTTAATCACCGCTACCTGCCTTTTATCTGTACTTGCGATCGTCGCTACCCGTATTGCCCGCCGAGGGCTGACGCAACAATTGCTGTGCGTATTGCGCCTGGGCATGGCTGTCCGGCAACGCCCGGCCCTCGAAATGGGACACGGCCACTGCACCGCCGACGCTGTTGCAGGCGATCGCCGCGCGACAATCAATCAACGCCGACAGGCGTATATCGTTTTCGCGCACCGGGCGGCCTGCCTGGGCCAGCGCGCGCCACAAACGCTGGCGCGTGGCCCCGATGATACCTGCCCGCGTCAGCCGTGGGGTCAACCAGCACCCATTGGCATCCACGAAGAACAGATTGCGCATGGTCGTGGCGATTATGAAGCCCTGACTGTCAGCCATCCAGGTATCGGCCACGCCGCGCGCATCACATTCGCTACGCGCGAGTACCTGTTCGAGCCGGTTCAGATGCTTGATACCGGCCAGGCGTGGCTGTACCGCCAATTCGATCGACGAGCGCGCCAGCGCCAAAGGCTCGGCATTCGCATGCGCAGGCAGCGCATGGGCGACGACAATACGCCGTGGTGCTGCGGGCACGGGCGGCATATAGCCGCGCCCGCCACTACCGCGGGTGACCATGACCTTGCATACGCCGTCGCTACGCGTTGCGAACAGCGCCCGGATATCGGCCCGTATCTCGGCTTCGCCCGGCGTGGCGATATCCAACGCGGCGCAGTCGTGTTGAAGACGTCGCCAATGTTCGTCCCAGCCGATCGGTTGGCCGGATTCGATACGCAGGGTCCGGAAAACGCCGTCGCCATAGGCCAGCCCACGATCGTCTGCGGGTAGCTCGGCCGCGTGGCGCCCGTCGATCCGTATGTGTTCAGCCATGCGCTCGACCGGTCGAATCGACGAAGCTGCGCAATACGCCGCGTGCCTTGACTCGTGTTTCTTCGAGTTCCTTGTCGGCAATCGAATCGGCCACGATACCGGCGCCGGCACGCAGGGTCAGATCGCGCCCGGACTGGGTAAGCGAGCGAATCACGATATTGCTGTCCAGCCGGCCACAACGGCTGAGATAGCCGATGCTGCCGGTATAGGCGCCACGGGCTTCGTTTTCCAGCTCGGCGATGATCTGCATGCAGCGCACCTTCGGGCATCCCGTGATCGTGCCGCCGGGAAATACCGCGGCCAGGGTGGCGCCCGGGCCGATGCCCGGCGCCAGCTCGCCGCGAATATTGGACACGATGTGATGCACATGCGCATAGGATTCGATACACATGAGCTCGTCCACCGCGATCGTACCGCGGCGGCATACACGCCCGAGATCGTTGCGCTCCAGGTCGATGAGCATCACGTGTTCCGCGCGCTCCTTGGGGTGGCTGATCAGCTCGCGGGTCATGCCGGCATCGGTGCCCGCGCTGCGCATACGCGTACCGGCGATCGGGCGCGTCTGGGCAATCCCGGCCTCGATCGAAACCAGGCGTTCCGGCGAGGAACAGATCAACGCTGTATCGCCGTATTGCACCAGCCCCGAAAACGGGGCCGGATTGGCCGCGCGCAGCGCACCATAAATGCGTGCGGGCGCAGTGTCCTGCGCGAGGCAGCCGTGCCAGGCACGCGACAGATTGGCCTGGAACACATCGCCGGCGTGAATGAACTCGCGCGCATGCCGAACCTGATCCAGATAGGCCTGCGGCGTCTGCTCCTGCCAGTCGGGGACCAGCGCTGCCCCGCCCAACCGTTCGCCGCGACTTCGTTCCAGATCGGCACGCATGATCTCGAGCGCGTCGGCGTGACGGTGTTCTGCAACCAGAAACAGCGTGCGCGTCGCCCTGTCATGAATGAAAGCTGCCGGGCAACGCACGGCCATCGCATCCGGCAGACCACCCGCGTGCATCTGCGGCAGTGCCAGGCTGGGCTCGATACGCGCCGCCATCTCGTAGCCCAGATAGATGAACCAGCCGCCCACGAAGGGCAGCCCGGGCACGCTGGCGCGCTGCGCGGCGGCTGCCATGCGGTCGAGTTCGGCAAAGAAATCGGGGGTGAGATCGGAAGCAGTCACGATCCGCGTCTCGCCTGGAAAAGCGAGCAACAGATCGAAACGGCTCTGGGCTGTTGCGCCCGCACTGCTTTCCAGCAGAAACGGATAGCGCGCCGGTTCGAGTGCTGCCAGACAGGCCAGATCCGGCGGTTGTTCGACCGGAATTTCGACGATATGCAGATCGTCGTCTACGTACTCGCGCATGACTCGACCGCAGCCGCGCACAGCCGATGCCAGCGCGCGCGTGTATGAATGAATCAGCGCTTCGCTAGTCGACGCGCTTGAAGATCAGCGAACCGTTGGTGCCACCAAAGCCGAAGGAATTCGATAGCGCCGCGTCGATACGCATCGAACGCGCCTCGTGCGGAACATAATCGAGATCGCAGCCTTCGGCCGGGTTATCCAGATTGATGGTCGGCGGCGCGACCTGGTCGCGTATGGCCAGCAACGTGAAAATCGCCTCCGCGGAGCCGGCCGCGCCGAGCATATGCCCGGTCATCGACTTGGTCGAACTCACGGCGACCCGCTTCGCGGCATCGCCCAGCACGGCTTCGATCGACTGGCTTTCTGCCACGTCGCCCACACTGGTGGAGGTGCCGTGGGCGTTGATGTATTGCAGTTCGTCCGGATTCATCTCGGCATCGTGCAACGCATTGGCCATGCACTGGCGTGCCCCGCGGCCGCTGGGCTGGGTGATGTGATAGGCATCGCCACTCATGCCGAAACCGGCAACCTCCCCATAAATCGTGGCGCCGCGCTTTTTCGCCTGCTCGTACTCTTCGAGCATGACGACACCCGCGCCATCAGACAGCACGAAGCCATCACGATCGGCATCCCACGGGCGGCTTGCCGCCTGCGGGTCATCGTTGCGGCTGGACAATGCCCGTGCCGCACAGAACCCCGCCAGTCCGATCGGATTGACCGCCATTTCGCAACCGCCGGCCAGCATGGCATCGGCATCGCCCGCCGCGATCAGGCGGGCCGCCAGGCCGATGTTATGCACCCCGGTCGTACAGGCCGACACGGCAGCGATATTGGGTCCATGCAGATTCAGCTGAATGGAGACCTGGCCGGCCGCCATATTGGCAATACTGCTGGGGATGAAGAACGGCGACACCTTCTTCGCGCTGTAGCCGGATTCATGGAACCCGACACAGGTCTTGAGAATCGTGCCGATACCGCCGATACCCGAACCCACGGCCACGCCGACACGGTCGTTGTACTCGTCGTCGAGTTCGAGACCACTGTCGTTGAAGGCCTGCACCGAAGCCGCGACGCCATAGTGCACGAACGGATCGTAGCGCTTGGCTTCTTTCTTCGACATGTACTCGCTCACGTCGAAGTCGCGGATGGGGCCGCCGAAACGCGTCGGGTAGTCCGACACATCGAAACTGTCGATGGTCGAGATACCGCTGCGACCGGCAACGATCGCGGCCCAACTCGATGCGACATCCAGACCGACCGGGGAAATCAATCCCAGGCCAGTGACTACTACGCGACGCTGTCTCAACACAGCCCCCTAGTTGCTCATGACGCCGCTCAAGGCGGCGGATTCAGTCGTTTCGACGGGCGTTATGGCGCGCGCACCGTCGATCACGTGGAATGCGATCAGCCCTCGGCGTGGGACTTGATGTAGTCCACGGCATCCTTGACGTTCACGATCTTCTCGGCTTCCTCGTCGGGGATATCGATCTCGAATTCCTCTTCGAGCGCCATGACCAGCTCGACCGTATCCAGCGAGTCCGCACCCAGATCGTCGACAAACGACGCTTCCGAGGTCACCTGGTCTTCGCTGACCGAAAGCTGTTCGGCAATGATCTTCTGTACTCGTTCTTCAACGCTACTCATCGGACTCTCTCCTGATTGACTATGGTTTACGCGTCTAGCGCACGCATTCGCCTTCGCGAACCGCGCGCCATTCTATGGAAAAAGGGTGGGCCTCGCCAGATTTTCGCAAGACCCATCGGAGGTTGCTCACGCTCCCATGTATAAACCGCCGTTGACGCTGAGCGTCTCGCCGGTGATGTACGCCGCAGCATCTGACACGAGGAACGCGACACTCGCTGCGATGTCGTCGACATTACCCAGCCGCTGCAGCGGAATCTGCGCGAGCATCGTTTCACGTGTTTTGTCGTCCAGGTCGCGGGTCATGTCAGTTTCGATGAAGCCAGGTGCGATGGCATTGACCGTAATCTGACGCGAACCGACCTCGCGTGCAAGCGAGCGGGTGAAACCGAGCAGTCCTGCCTTGGCGGCGCTGTAGTTCGTCTGACCGGCATTGCCCATCAGCCCGACCACGGACGCCACGTTGACGATACGCCCGCCGCGCGCCTTCATCATGCCGCGCAGCGCGGCCTTGGTGACCCGGAAAACACCGGTCAGATCGGCATCGATCACACCTTGCCAATCCGATTCCTTCATGCGCATCAGTAACGTATCGCGCGTGATCGCGGCGTTGTTGACCACGATCGTCGGCGCACCAAAGGTCTGGGTGACCTCCTTGAGTACGGCCGCCACGTCGTCTTCGTCGGTCACGTCCAGGCGCCGCCCGGCACCGGCGGTAGCTGCGTCAGCAAGGCGGGCGTCGATACGCTGCGCGCCCTCGTCGGTGGTCGCGGTGCCGATGACGATCGCGCCGTCGGCAGCCAGTCGATCGGCAATCGCCGCACCGATACCACGCGAAGCCCCCGTGACCAGCGCGATGCGGCCGTCAAGATTGGCATTGCTCATGACTCTCCCCTGTTACGCGCGAGGCGCGCTATTCTTGTTCAGTCGCATCCAGCGCCTGGCGCAGGTTGTCGACATCCGACAACGCCAGCGCTGTCGCGCTCTTGTCGATACGCTTATTGAGCCCGGTGAGCACCTTGCCCGGACCGCACTCCAGCAGCGTGCCGCAGTTCGCAGCGCGCATGGCACGAATCGTATCCGCCCAGAGCACCGATTGCGCGAGCTGGCGTACCAGCGCCTTGCGAATGCCGTCGATATCTTCGCGCGGCTGGGCATCGACATTATGCAGCACGGTCAGCCGGGGCTGGCGCAGAGGGATTTCCAGCAGATGCGATTGCAGGCGTTCGGCGGCCGGCTGCATCAGCGCGCAATGCGACGGAACACTCACGGCCAATGGCTTGACCAACTTCGCGCCTTTTTCCTTGGCCAGCCGGCTGGCGGTGGCCACCGCCTCGGCATGACCGGCGATGACGACCTGCAAGGGTGCATTGAAGTTTGCCGCCGATACCACCAGCCCCTGCTCGGCATGGCTTTGCTCGGCCGCGGCACAGACTTCGCGCACCGCGTCGTCCTCGAGGCCGATCACGGCTGCCATCGCGCCTTCACCGGGGGCGACCGCATTCTGCATGGCCTTGCCGCGCATCTGGGTCAGACGCAGCGCGTCGCCGAAATCCAGTGCTTCGGCAGCGACCAGTGCGGTGTATTCGCCCAGGCTGTGGCCGGCCAGAAACTCCGGCATGCGGCCGTTACGGCTTTGCCAGACACGCCATACCGCGATGCCGGCGGTGACCAGCGCAGGCTGCGTGAATTCGGTCTGGTCGAGCTTGTCGGCCGGGCCTTCATTGATAAGGGCGGCCATATCGTAGCCAAGCGCATCGCTGGCTTCGGCATACGTGTCGGCGACTACCGGATAGCGTTCGGCCAGCGCGGCGAGCATTCCCACGGACTGCGCACCCTGGCCGGGAAAAATCATCCCCAAACGCGACATAGAAACGGTCGTGATCAAACGATGACCGGCATCATACCCACCCGAATTCTGCTTGGCCACGTGAAAAGCCCGTTTGCTAGAATCCATTGTTTGGATCCAGATCATCACGCGGAGGCTGTCTTGGTCCACGCAGAACTCACCGTGGCCGCGGTTGTATGTGTCGACGACTGCTACCTGGTCGTCGAGGAATTCGCCCACGGCAAACGCGTGATCAACCAGCCGGCCGGCCATGTAGAGTCCGGCGAAACGCTGCTCGACGCGGTCGTTCGCGAAACCTTCGAGGAAACCGCCTGGCGTTTCACGCCCACCGGCCTGGTCGGCATGTATCACTGGCCGCACGAGGACGGGCGCACCACCCTGCGCTTCGCGTTCTGCGGCACCGTTGATGCGCATGCGCCCGAACAGCCGCTCGACGACGGCATCATCGCCGCCCACTGGCTCAGCGCCGAGCAGCTGCGCGCGCGCGACGATCTGCGCAGCCCACTGGTATTGCAGTCGATCGCCGACTTCAACGACTTCGACGCCTTGGCGCTCGAACGCGTACGCCATATCCGGGCCCGCTGATATGTCTGTGCTCTTCTGGCAACGTGCTCCTGGCGACACCCGCGTGATCGTCGGCCTGTCCGGCGGCGTGGATTCATCGGTGACCGCGCTCCAGCTGGTCGAGGCCGGCTATCAGGTCGAAGGCCTGTTCATGTTCAACTGGAGTGAGGACGAGGCCGGGCGCTGCCAGGCCGCCGACGATTTCGACGACGCCGCGGCGGTCTGCGAAGCCCTCGATATTCCGCTGCACCGGGCCGATTTCTCGCGCGAATACAAGGCGCGGGTGTTTCGCTATGTTCTCGACAGCTATGCCGCCGGGCGTACACCCAATCCGGATGTGCTGTGCAATCGCGAGATCAAGTTCGACACCTTTTTGCATCACGCCGAACGCCTCGGCGCGGATGCGATCGCGACCGGGCATTACGCGCGCCTGGCCCACGATGCGCACGGCACGCGCCTGTTACGCGGGCGCGACCCGGGCAAGGATCAGTCGTATTTTCTGGCCGCCGTACCCATGGCCGCACTCGAGCGTACCCTGTTTCCGCTCGGCGAGACCTACAAGACCGATGTACGCGCGATCGCGCGCAAGGCCGGACTGCCGGTTCACGACAAACCCGACAGCACGGGCGTGTGCTTTATCGGCGAACGCGACTTCGAAGGTTTTCTGCGGCAGTATCTGTCCGGGCGCGCCGGGCCGGTGCGCGTGAGTGGCGGGCCCTTGGACGGGCGCACGATCGGCGAACATGCCGGGCTGATCTACTACACCATCGGCCAGCGCCGCGGGCTCGGGCTTGGCGGCGTGGCCGGCGCCTCGCAGGCGCCCTGGTATGTCGCCGCCAAGGATCTGGATACCGATACCCTCTGGGTCACCCAGGATCACGATCATCCCGAGCTTGCCCGGACATCGTTGACTACCGCTGCACCGCATTGGCTGATTGCGCCCCCGCGATTGCCGCTGCGCTGCAGCGCCCAGGTACGTTATCGCCAGCGCGCGATCAATTGTCGTATCGAAGCCGGCACCGACGGCGGCTTGACGGTACACTTCGACCAACCGCCGCGGGCGATCGCGCCCGGCCAGTACGCGGTCTTCTATGATGGCGACCAGTGCCTCGGCAGCGCCGAGATCCTGGCAGCCGGCCATTCCGAACTCGAGATTTCTGCCAGCGCATGAGCGATCAAACCACGCACACCCTGCGCGACCAGGCGCTGTCCCTGGCCGGCGTCGCCCAGTTCGCACTCTATGCGCATGAACTTGCCGCGGACGGGCGGGATACGCCGCAGCGTCTGGAAATCGCCAAGCACGCGATCTTCTGTACCGATCCGGACAGTGTGATCGAGGTCTATGGCGACCTGCCCAGCGTGGGCGACGGCATCGCCTACCTCAAGCGCCAGCTCGCCGGCGAAAAACCGGACCAGAAATCCGCCCTGATCGCGCGCTATATCGGCCAGCTGCTGCGCCTTTCCGGCGCACTGCGCAAAGACGATGCCGCGCTCAAGCGCCTGCGCGGTGCAATCGATCGCGCGCGTTTGGCCGAACCGGCCGATGTACCCACCATTCTCGACGATGCCTATCGTGACAGCATCAGCCCGGCCAAGCCGCGCATCATGCTGCATGGCCATCCGAGCTATCTGCAGAACGAGGCCATTCAGGCGCGCGCGCGCACTCAACTGATGGCCGCGGTGCGCTGCGCGATCATGTGGCGGCAATGTGGCGGTGGTTTCATATCCCTGTTTCTACGCCGCAAGGCCTTGCTGAAATCGCTGGAAAACATCGGCCCGCGGGCGCCCGTGCGCTAACGCAACGCCTGTCGTTAACGGGTTGAATGAACGACCGGCCTAGCGCCGCAAGTGATCAAACCTGCAGCCCTGGCCGCGAAAAAGCTATACTACGCGGCGCTTTTCAAGTGTCCGGGTTATTCCCGGATCGAAGAACCACCGAGTGTCTTTGGAGAACAAAACCTATGACGGACAGTTTCAATACACGCGCGCAGTTCACTGCCGGTGATCGCAGCTTCGACTACTTCAGTCTGCCCAAACTCCAGGAGCAGTTCCCGGGTATTGCGAAGCTGCCTTACGCGCAGAAGATCCTGCTCGAGAACCTGCTCCGCCATGAGGACGGTTCCAACGTCGATGCCGACGATATCAAGGCTCTGGCCAACTGGGATGCCAAGGCCGAGCCGGATACCGAAATTGCCTTCACCCCGGCGCGCGTGGTCCTGCAGGACTTCACCGGCGTGCCCGCGGTGGTCGACCTGGCCGCCATGCGCGATGCCATGGCCAACCTCGGCGGCAGCCCGGACAAGATCAACCCGCTGTCGCCGGCCGAACTGGTCATCGACCACTCGGTCATGGTCGACGAATACGGCACCGACAAGGCCTTCGATCTGAACGCCAAGCTCGAATTCAACCGCAACAAGGAGCGTTATGCGTTCCTGCGCTGGGGTCAGGGCGCATTCGACAACTTCAAGGTCGTGCCGCCGGATACCGGCATCGTGCATCAGGTCAACCTGGAATATCTGGCCCGCGTGGTCTTCGGTAATGAAGACACCAACCTGGCCTACCCGGACACGCTGGTCGGCACCGACTCGCACACCACCATGATCAACGGCGTGGGCGTACTCGGCTGGGGCGTGGGCGGTATCGAAGCCGAAGCGGCGATGCTCGGCCAGCCGATCACCATGCTTATCCCGCAGGTCGTGGGCTTCAAGCTCACCGGCAAGCTCGCCGAAGGCTGCACCGCCACCGATCTGGTACTCACGGTCACGGAAATGCTGCGCGCCAAGGGCGTGGTCGGCAAGTTCGTGGAATTCTTCGGCGACGGCCTGGCCGATCTGCCGCTGGCCGATCGCGCGACCATCGCCAACATGGCGCCCGAATACGGCGCGACCTGCGGCATCTTCCCGGTCGACGGCGAAACCATTCGCTACATGGAGCTCACCGGCCGTCCCACTGAACAGCTGGAACTGGTCGAAGCCTATGCCAAGGCCCAGGGCCTGTGGCGTGAGGAAGGCGAGCCCGATGCCGACTACACCGACGTGCTCGAACTGGACATGTCCACCGTGCAGCCGTCGCTGGCCGGCCCGAAACGCCCGCAGGACCGCGTGCTGCTGGCCGACATGCAAAAGACCTATCGCCGCGAAGTCGAGCCCTTCATCAAGGCACGCGCCGAGAAATCCGACCCCGAAGACAAGAGCATGGCCGAGGCCAAGCAGCAGAGCGAAGCGGGTCTGGCCTCCGATAGCGTCGAAGGCGCAATCCATGCCCCGGTCAACTACAAGGACCAGGACTTCGATCTGCACGACGGCTCCGTGGTAATCGCCGCCATTACCTCCTGCACCAACACGTCGAACCCGGCCGTGATGATCGGCGCCGGCCTGCTGGCGCGTAACGCCATCGAAAAAGGCCTGCAGGTCAAGCCCTGGGTCAAGACCTCGCTGGCCCCCGGCTCCAAGGTCGTCACCGAGTATCTGGAAAAGGCCGGTCTGGACGACGATCTCGACAAGCTCGGCTTCCAGCTGGTCGGCTACGGCTGCACCACCTGTATCGGCAACTCCGGGCCGCTGCCCGAGCCGATCGGCAACGCGGTACGCGAGCACAATCTCAACGTGGCCTCCGTGCTGTCGGGCAACCGTAACTTCGAAGGCCGTGTGCACGGCGATGTGCGCATGAACTTTCTCGCCAGCCCGCCGCTGGTCGTGGCCTATGCGCTGTCCGGCACCATCGATCTGGACATGAACAAGGACCCGCTCGGCCAGGACGCCGACGGCAACGATGTCTACCTGCGTGATATCTGGCCGTCGCAGAAGGAAATCTACGACACCATCGGCAGCTCGTTGAACTCCGAGATGTTCAAGGACAGCTACGGCGACGTATTCGCCGGCGATTCCCGCTGGAAGGGCCTGGACGTGCCCGAAGGCGAGATCTTCGATTGGGACGAAACCAGCACCTACGTGCAGAACCCGCCCTACTTCGAAGGCATGTCGGTCGATGTCGACGATATCCCGACCATCCAGGGCGCGCGCTGTCTGGCCCTGCTGGGCGACTCGATCACCACCGACCATATTTCGCCGGCCGGTGCCATCACCAAGGACTCGCCCGCAGGTCAGTACCTGCAGGAAAAAGGCGTCTCGCCGTCGGACTTCAACAGCTACGGCTCGCGTCGCGGCAACCACGAAGTCATGATGCGCGGCACCTTTGCAAATGTGCGCCTGCGTAACTTGCTGGCCCCGGGCACCGAAGGCGGCTGGACGCGTTATCAGCCCTCCGGCGACGAGATGTTCATCTACGACGCGGCCATGAAGTACGCCGAAGACAACACGCCGCTGGTGGTGCTGGCCGGCAAGGAATACGGCACCGGCTCCTCGCGTGACTGGGCCGCCAAGGGCACCCTTTTGCTCGGCGTGAAGACCGTGATCGCCCAGTCCTTCGAGCGTATTCATCGTTCGAATCTGGTCGGCATGGGCGTACTGCCGCTGCAGTTCAAGGAAGGCGAGAACGCCGATTCGCTGGGCCTGGACGGCACCGAGACCTTCGATATCGAAGGCCTTGAGTCCGGCGCCTCCGAAGTCACCGTCAAGGCGACCAAGGAAAACGGCGAAACCAGCGAGTTCACCGCCAAGGTGCGGATCGATACGCCCAAGGAATGGGACTACTACCAGAACGGCGGCATCCTGCATTACGTGCTGCGTCAGCTCGCCCAGGCCGCATAAACCTGTGCGGGCCAGCGGCCCGCCATAGGTCATGCAAAAAAAGCCCCGCTTCGGCGGGGCTTTTTTATGGCCATTCGATGGCCAGCCGCGCGGCTGCGCGGTATGCGCGCGCGCAGCCGCGTAGAACACAGGTGACCGGGCCAGCTGCCTTCGGGGCCGGAGTAATAGTGGAACCGGCCAGGCCTGTGGGGCCCTGCCGCACGCGCACCTGCGTGGGCTGATCGTCGCAGCCTTTTAATCCGTATTGCGGCGCATGCGCGAGTTGCGCGCCGGGGCTATTTCGCCGTCTTGCCGGGGGCGCTGAAAAGCGGCGACGGTGCCAATGGGCGCATTTCCGAACGCGGCGATGTTTGCCGCGCGACTTCGCGCTCGACCTCGCGCACATAGCGCCAGACTTCACGGGCGGCTTTTTCTGCACGAATATCGAAGGCCATGCCCAGGTAGCACAGGTCGGTTTCGGCGTTGCGATAGCGGTGGCTGACCTGGCCATTCACTGCGAAGGTTTCGCCGTTGGGAAAAAATGCCTCGATGCGATAGTCGTCGATGCCGACTTCGATCCCCTCGGCCTCGTCTTCGGGCAGACTCAGCAGACAGCCACCGGCCGACAGGTCACGCAGCGTGGCATGCCATTCGCGGCCCTTGGGCGAGGACAGCAGCACCATCACCGCCATGCTATCGCTCAACGCGGCCCGGAACTGACCCCGCCGCTTGAGCAGGGCGACGCTATCCGGCAACGACGCACAGACACTCAAGCGCGCACCACTTTGCGATACGCCAATGCACTGCAAGGTTTCGCTTTGTAGCGCCGCCGAATGACGGCGTGCATGCACGGTGAAACGCTGTTTCGTCCTGACCAGCTGTTCCAGGTCCGCCGTGCCCGTCATATCCAGCACACAACGCCCGAGTGTACGGTCCACCGAGACAACACTCACTGGATACTGAATCATCGCCCCGTCGAATCGAACCGTGACATCGTGGGTATCCCAGGTCAGCTCCACGAACGTATCCGCGACCCCCTCGGGGGTATCGATTTCGGCATAACGGGGGCTTTCGGTCATGGATTCGATTGTCCTGAAAATGGCTGGCCACGCCGTGGCCTATCTATCGGCTGAAGCCGAGCACGCTTGAAATGGCGCCCGGCCCGTCCAATGGGCGCGTCGTTGGCGCATATTGGCATGGTAGCGCGTCGTTCGCTGCCCGCGGGCGCGTGCCGACGAAATAAAATACGCAACCGAACCACGACCCTGTAACGGAGTTTCGGTATAAGCGACTATCTTTTCAAAAAGACGCACTTATCCTATTTCAAAGTCAACCCGACTTAAAGGATTTTTCCGTTTTTCAAAACGATAGACCCACCATTTGCCAAGAATATTTTTGCCAACCCATATCATTTCGCTGCTGAAGGGTTACACTGGCGCTGCAGCGTGGCTGCATTAAATTAGTTTAGATCAAGTAAGAGAAAATTATGGCCAAAGGCACCGTTAAGTGGTTCAGTTCCGAAAAGGGTTACGGCTTCATCGCCCCTGAAGATGGCAGCAAGGACCTTTTCGTGCACCACTCCGAGATCAAGAACGGCGGCGGCTTTGCCACCCTCGAAGACGGCCAGGCCGTCGAATTCGAAGTGGGTGAAGGCAAGAAAGGACCGTGCGCCAACAAGGTGGTCGCGGTCTAAAAATACGGCATCCTGTACGGATCAGCTAGCCTCGACCCAAGCTGCTTAGCGGCGGACGAGGTCAAAGGCGAACTGAACCGATACAGCGCCGGATCGGTCCTTTTGGACCGAAACCGTCATATCGGATAGCCACTACGTCGATACCGAATCATCGGTTTTTGCGTGGAGGCTGTCCGATTTGTCGTTTAGGGCTTGGCACTTACAGCGATATTCCTCTGCCCGTGTGCACTGCCCTGCCAACAGCCCGTCGCCTATGTCAATGAATATATGGGTCGATGCAGATGCCTGTCCGGTCGTGATCAAGGACATGCTGTTTCGCGCCAGCCGGCGTACAGGTGTCATGGTGACGCTGGTGGCCAACCAGCCCATCCGCGTGCCGCGATCTCCGACCATTGCGACCTTGCAAGTGGGCGCCGGCTTCGACGTTGCCGATAACGAAATCGTCAAACGGGTCGCGCCGCGCGATCTGGTGATCACCGCGGACATACCCCTGGCCGCCGAGGTCATCGAAAAACAGGCGATCTCACTCGATCCGCGTGGCGAACTGTATACGCGTGACAATATTCGTGCGCGCTTGACCGTACGTGACTTCATGGACGGTCTACGCGGCGCCGGTGTCGATACCGGCGGCCCGCCGCCCTTTAGCCAGAACGACCGCCACGCGTTCGCCAAGCAGCTCGATCGCCTGCTCGCGCGCGAGCGCAAACGCTATTAAAACGAGGCGTATTACTCAGCCGCCCGACTCGTGTTCGTCCAGATCGGACTCGGCCTGGGCCAGTAATGCGAACTCCTCTTCAGCCGTGCGTGCGACCAGATGATGCCGGCTGAATACGAAGAAGTACGCCGCGCCGAGCACGAACAGCACGATCGTGTAACCGAAGGCCCGCGGATCGAAGGCATAGACACCGGTGAGCGCAATCAGCGACAGGACCAACGCAATGCCCGAGGTCACCATGCCACCCGGGGTACGGTAAGGACGCTCCAGATCCGGCTGCTTGACCCGCAATAGGATGTGGCTCAGCGCCATGAGGGCGTACGACAGTGTCGCGCCCACCACCGCCATGCCGAGGATCAGATCACCCGCGCCACTCAAGGAAACGATGAAGCCGAGCACGCCCGGCACCACGAGCGCCCAGGTTGGCGCCTTGCGACGGCTGGTCAGCGACATGAACTTGGGCAGATAGCCAGCGCGCGAGAGCGCAAAGACGAGTCGGCTATAGCCGTAGATAATCGAAAAGAACGAGGCGATGAGCCCGGCCAGACCAAGCACGTTCACCACGGTGGCCAGCGTCTGGCTGTCGGTATCCTTGAGCGCGGTCACCAGTGGCACACCGCTATCGCCAATCGCCTTCGCGCCGGCCGCACCCGCGAGCAGAACCACCACCAGCACCGCCGTACCCAGCAGAAAGATCATCGCCCCGATAATGCCCTTGGGCACGTCGCGGGCCGGGTTTTTGGCTTCCTCGGCCGCCAGGGGCACGCCTTCGACGGCTAGAAACAGCCACATCCCGAACGGCAACGCGGCCCAGATACCGTAGAACCCCAACGGCAGGAACGTGGATGCGCCCAGCGCGTCCGTGGGCTCGATATCGAACAGGTTGGCGGCGTCGAAATCACCAATCAACGCCACCGCGGTCGCCAGGATCGCAAACACCGCCAAGCCGCTGATTACCATCATCACCTTCAGCGCTTCGCCCACCCCGGCGAGATGAATGCCGATGAACAGCGCATAAAACACGGCATAGACGATCGGGCCGTTGAAGCCGAGCAGTTCTTCGACCGCCGCGCCGATGAATATCACGATCGCCGCCGGCGCCAGCGCGTATTCGATGAGTACCGCCAGACCGGTGAGATAACCGCCGGCAGGCCCCATGGCCTGGCGCGCGAAGCTATAGCCGCCACCGGCGGCCGGGATCGCTGCCGACATCTCGGCGAGGGCGAGCACCAGCGTGAAATACATGATCGCCATCAATATCGCAGCGATTGCGAATCCGCCCCAGCCGGCCTCGGCAATCCCGAAGTTCCAGCCGGCAAAATCGCCGGAGATGACGTAGGAAACACCCAGACCAGCCAACAACAACCAGCCGGCCGTACCACGTTTGAGCTGGCGCTTGGCCAGATAGTCCTCGTTTACCGTCGAGCCTGCCATGACGTCACCCCCAAGGTGAGAAAAAAATCAGGAAGTCAGGAAATTGCCCGTCTCGTTCTTGTCGTGATCGATGACGTCGTCTTCGCTACGGTCCTTGAGCTTCACCCCGGAGAGCTCGAGCCGCCGGGCCTCATTCAGCAAATAACGCGCACGCGCCGCAGCGGCATCGATTTTCAGCCCTTCGGGACGCACGTTGGAAATACAGTTGCGCTGGGCGTCGGAGACACCCCGCTTGGGCGCCCAGGTCAGATACAAGCCCAGACTGTCGGGCGAACTCAGGCCCGGACGCTCGCCAATCAACACCAGCACCGCATTGGCGTTGAGTGCTTCGCCTACTTCATCGCCGATGGCGACCCGGCCCTGCTCGACTACGGTCAGCGGCGCCTGCCGCCAATCGTTATCGTCGGCATCCAGCTCGCGGGTGAGTGCCGCGAGGAAATTCACGGCATGGGCCTCGATCGCACGCGCCGACAGGCCATCGACGATCACCAGCGCGAGGTCGAAGGGGGAATCTTCGGCGTCGGCCGTGTCGTCGAGCCGCTTGCGCGAGTCCTCATCCAGCCGCCGGCCCAGATCCGGGCGTTGCAGATACTCGGTGCGATCGCTGGCCTGGCTGTGTAGCCGAAGCGGCGCGTCGATTTCGAGCGTGTCGGTAAGCTGCTCGCTAAGCGCGGCCACATCCAGCGGCCAATGGACGGCGTCCTTGGCCTGCGCATGGGCGAGCTGGAATTCGAGCATGCGCTGAGTGGGCAGGCTGATGCCGGCGCGCCCGAGACCGATACGGGCATCGGTGAATGCACGTAGCCCCTGCCAGGGGTTGTCGACCACGCCGATGTCGTCGCCTGCCGCGGCTGACCTGTCGGCCGGTGTCGACGGCTTGCGATCGCTCATGAGCCGGTCTCCGGCAGCCGCTCCAGCGAACGCGCGAACGACTGCGGCAAGCGCTCGGACAGGCGATGCGAATCGTCGTCGCGCACGATTTCCATGTGTTTGAGCCAGGCCTCGAACTCGGGCGCGGGTTTGAGGCCGAGCGCGCGGCGTACATAGAGCGCATCGTGAAACGAGGTGGTCTGATAATTGAGCATGATGTCGTCGGAGCCGGGAATACCCATCACGAAATTGCAGCCGGCCACGCCCAGCAGCGTGAGCAGGTTGTCCATATCGTTCTGGTCGGCTTCGGCATGGTTGGTGTAGCACACGTCGCAGCCCATCGGCACGCCCAGCAACTTGCCACAGAAATGATCTTCCAGGCCCGCGCGGATGATTTCCTTGCCGTCGAACAAGTATTCCGGACCGATGAAACCGACCACGGTATTGACCAGTAACGGCTTGAACTCGCGCGCCACTGCATAGGCACGGGCCTCGCAGGTCTGCTGGTCGAGGCCGTGGTGGGCATCCGCCGACAGCGAACTGCCCTGCCCGGTTTCGAAATACATGACGTTATCGCCCACGGTGCCGCGCTTGAGCGACAGCGCCGCGTCGCGCGCCTCGGCCAGTTCGGCCAAGCCGAAACCAAAGCCGCGATTGGTGGCTTCGGTGCCACCGATCGACTGAAATACCAGATCCACCGGCGCGCCCTGCTCGATCGCTTCCAGCGTGTTCGTGACATGGGTGAGCACGCACGACTGGGTGGGAATTTCGTATTTGCGGATCACCGCATCGAGCATGTGCAACAGCTTGACCGACTGGGCGACGTTATCCGTGGCCGGGTTGATACCAATCACGGCATCGCCGTTGCCATAGAGCAGCCCATCGAAAATACTGGCCGCGATCCCGGTCAGATCATCGGTGGGATGATTCGGCTGCAGGCGAGTCGACAAATGCCCCGCCAGGCCGATGGTGTTGCGAAACGCACTGCGCACCCGGCACTTGCGTGCGACCAGAATCAAGTCCTGGTTGCGCATGATCTTGCTCACGGCCGCCGCCATTTCCGGCGTAATCCCCGGTCGTAGGGCGTCGAGCACCTCGGGCGTGGCCTCGTCGCTGAGCAGCCAGTTGCGAAAATCGCCTACCGTAAAGCTCGAAATCGTTTCGAACGCCTGACGATCGTGGCGATCAACGATCAACCGCGTGATTTCGTCCTCCTCGTAGGGCACCAGCAGGTCTTCGAGAAACGTCGCCAACGGCAGTTCGGCCAGCGCCATCTGGGCGACGACCCGCTGTTCGGCCGATTCCGCGATAACACCCGCCAGCCGATCGCCCGATCGCGCCGGTGTTGCCTTGGCCATGAGCTCGGCCAGACTGTCGAAGCGATAGGTTCGCTCGCCCAGGGTATAGCGATAGTTGCCACTCATCTCGCTCGCACCTCCGTCGTCGCGTAAGCGACGCCATGCGGTTGCCGACGGCGCTCAGCATGTATCAGCCCGTACCGGGCTCGGGCTCGCGATTTGAATATGACACAGGCCATGGCCCGTGCACAGCAAGATGCATTCCAGCTTTGAGGCAAGCTCTGCACAACCTCTCGCGGCCGCGCCGAGTGCTTTGCGCCCGATTGACAGGCAAGTGAGCGCGTCGCGTGCCCAGGCCGATAACAGGCCGCACGGTCGCGAACACCGACGCTGATCAAGCGCGCGCGAAGCCCGGCCGTTCAGCGGTTCGGCCTCACAGACGCCGCGACCGCGCTGCCTAGCCTGACCTGCCAGCAAGGCAGGCGCCGCACTTGGCTGCTTTGGCGCACACGCATGTAAGGCCGCGAACGCGATCCGCGAGCGGTTATTCAGCGCTTGCTTAAGCGAACATCGCCTTCAATCAACGCACTGTAATCGTGCGGTGACCGCGGCACAGCGCGCGTCTGTCGTCAGTGGCGGCTACGACCGGCGCCGGCGCTTTGCATCTGTTCGCTGGCCTGCTCGCGCAGGCTGCCCACTTCCTTGAGGGTGCGCACAACGGCGTCGATGCGCGCCTGCGGCCATTGCCGCACGTAGTCCGGCACGGCGCCGCCACTGGCTTTCATATCGCGGTCGACGGCCAGTGCATCCGGCAGGTGTCGTTCAAAGCGCTCGATATCGGGCAACACCTGCACGAGTTCCTCGCGCGGCAGTGCGATACCGCCGATATCGATATGCGTGGGGGTATTCGAACTCATGAGTCTGTGCCCTCGGGTCGCCGCAACTGCGAATCACCCTGCGGGCTATGTCGAATCTTTCAAGCGCGCCGCTATGTCAGTCGCCTGTCGGCTTGGCGCGACGCTTGCCCGGTTTTGCCTTGGCCGCCTTGGCTTTGGTCTTGCCCGCTTTCTTCGCCCTGGGTTTGGATTTGGGTTTGGGTTTGCGCCGCCCGGCGGGCGGGGCCGGCGGCGCGTCGTGCGCACGCGTGATCGCCAGCTGGCGCCCGGCGACCCACACCGTCTTGAGATGGGCGAAGATATCCTCGGGCATGCCCTTGGGCAGATCGACCAGGCTGAAGTCGTCGCGGATATCGATACGCCCGATATGGGCGCTATCCACACCGGCCTCGTTGGCGATCGCGCCGACGATATTGCGCGGCTCCACGCCGTGGCTGCGGCCGACCTCGATACGAAAGGTTTCCAGATCGCCATCGCCGAAGGATTGCTGGCGCGACGCACCCTTGTTCGCACTCTTGGGGGTCTGCGCTCCCATATCGCGCGGGCCTGCACCACGATCGGGCTTACCGGGCTTGAGCATGAGCGGCTCGTCGCCCTGGGCGAGATACGCCAGCGCGGCGGCCAGTTCTTCGGGGTCGACATTGTGCTCGGCGCGGTATTCGTCGAGCAGTTCGCGAAACGGCGCCAGGTTGCCTTCGGCCAGCGTGACCGAAATACGTTGCTTGAAACGGGCGATGCGTTGTTCGTTGACCTCGGCGATGCTGGGCAGGTCCATCGGCTCGATGGCCTGACGCGTGGCTCGCTCAATCGCCTTGAACAGGCGTTTTTCGCGCATGGTCACGAACAGGATGGCATCACCTTCGCGCCCGGCCCGGCCCGTGCGCCCGATACGATGCACATAGGCCTCGGTATCGTGCGGAATATCGAAATTGATCACATGGCTGATGCGTTCCACATCCAGACCGCGCGCGGCCACGTCCGTGGCTACGATGATATCCAGCTGGCCGTTCTTGAGCTTGGCGACCGTGCGCTCGCGCTGGTTCTGGGCGATATCGCCGTTGAGCGCCGCGCAGGCATAACCGCGGGCCGACAGCCGCTCGGCGAGCTCATCGGTGGATTTCTTGGTACGCGCGAATACGATCATCGCGTCGAAGGGCTCGGCTTCGAGCAGACGCGTGAGTGCGTCGAGTTTGCTGGTGCCGCCACCCACGATCCAGTAACGCTGGCGGATGTTGACCGCCGTCGTGGTCTTGGCCTGGATGGTGATTTCCTGCGGCTCGCGCAGGTGCGTCTTGGCGATACGCCGGATCGCACTCGGCATGGTGGCCGAAAATAGTGCGACCTGGCGCTCGGCCGGGGTCTGTTCGAAGATCCATTCCACGTCTTCGATAAAGCCCATGCGCAGCATTTCATCGGCTTCGTCGAGCACCATCCAGTCGAGCGCGTCGAGCTTGAGCGTACCGCGCTTGAGATGATCCATCACCCGACCCGGCGTGCCTACCACCACATGCACGCCGCGCTTGAGCGCAGCCAGCTGTGGGCCATAGCCCTGGCCACCATAGATCGGCAGCACATGAAAACCCGGGATATGCGCGGCATAGCGCTGAAAGGCCTCGGCCACCTGGATGGTGAGCTCACGCGTGGGCGTGAGTACCAGCGCCTGCGGTGCCTTGCCGGCCCGCCCGGTCAGCCCGGAGAGAATGGGCAGCGCGAAGGCCGCCGTCTTGCCGGTGCCGGTCTGGGCCTGGCCCAGCACGTCCTTGCCGGCCAGCAACGGCGGAATGGTCGCCGCCTGAATGGGCGACGGCGTCTCGTAGCCGACATCGGCGAGGGCCGCCATGACGGCATCGGAGAGCGCCAGATCGCTGAAGGCGACCTGGGCGGATTCGTTTTCATTAGGGGTGGACATGCACAGCCTGGCAGGCACGGGCGCTCAGCTGCGCCCGAAAAAACACTGCGCCGGAATGGCGCGGACGCTCATTCTACCCGTTATTCACAGTTGTCGGTCCCCGTTTTTCCGACGCGGTATCGTCGATGATGGCGGCAACGGAGTCCGCGGTCAGCGCCGACAGCGTCCACCCCAAATGGCCGTGCCCGGTGTTGTAGAACACGTTCGGCGCCTTTCCGCCGCCAACGCGCGGCATCATGTTCGGCATCATCGGGCGCAGACCGGCCCAGGGGATGACCTGGCGCGTTTTCACGTCGGGAAAGCACTGCTTGACCCAATCCACCAGCGGCTCGATCCGGTCCGCCCGGATATCGCGATTGAACCCGTTGAACTCGGCGGTGCCGGCCACGCGCAGACGATCTGCGCCCAGGCGCGCACACACGAGCTTGGTTTCATCGTCGAGCAGACTGACTTCGGGCGCGGCCTGTTGCGAGGCCTCGTCTTCCAGATCGACGGTAATCGAATAGCCCTTGACCGGATACACGTTCACGCGATCGCCCAGCTGCGCAGCAATGTCGCGACTGCCGGTACCCGCACACACCACCACGCCGTCGAACTCGAGCGCGACCCGGTCCTCGGGCGTGTCGTTGTCGCAGGCCGCGATGGTGACCTGCTGCCCATCGGATTGAACGCTTTCGACACTGTGGTTGTAGTGAAAGCGTACGCCCTGTGCCTGTGCGGCCCGCGCCAGGCCCTGGGTGAATTTGTGAATATCGCCGCTGGAATCGCTTTCGGTAAAGAAGCCACCGTAATACTCGCCCGCCAGCGCGGGTTCGATTGCCCGCATTTCTTCCGGGGTGACCGGCTGGCGCTCCAGGCCGCCTTCGGCGAGCAGGCGCGACACCTTCTCGGCATGGCGATAGCCGGCGCGATTGCGATAGATATGCAGAATGCCCTTGCGCTTGACGTCGAAATCGATGTTCTCGCGCTTGGCCCAGGAAAACAGAAACTCACGCGCCTCGATCGCCATGCGCGCGGTTTCGGTGGTGTTGCGACCGTACTGCGGGATCGCGGCGATGAACTCCAGAAACCACGACAATTTGTGCCAGGACGGTTTCGGGTTGACCAGCAACGGGGCATCGTTGCGAAACATCCACTTCATGCCCTTGAAGACCATGGGCCAGTGGTTCCAGACCTCGGCGTTGGAAGCAGAAAGCTGACCGCCATTGGCGAAGGAGGTCTCCATCGCCGCATAGCGATTGCGGTCGAACAGCGTGACCTCGTAACCGCGCTGAACGAGTGCGTAGGCCGTGGTGACCCCGGTGATGCCCCCGCCGATAATTGCAATATGATTCATGAGCGTCTATCCGATAGCGTCGTGCGTGAAAACCTGCCGCGTGGCAGGCGCCGCCCCTTCCGTCACTGAACCTGAGAGATTCACCCGCGCGTCGATGGCCCGCGGGCTTGCTCCTTCGGTGCACGCCGGCCGGTTACGGCTGCGCGACTCTTCGGATATGGGCGCGATAACGGTCCCTGATGCCTGAGAGTTTCCGGGGCGGTTGCTCCTTCGGCGCCGGCTTTACGCCGGTCTCTCCCGCTATTGCGTGAATGTATGAATAGGTGTCGAATCCGGTATCGGCACGCCAACGCCCAGCCTCTGTGCGTGATCGATGCCGATGTTTTGTCCAAGATACCATGAGCAATCGCCATGCCAATACCGTCGACCCTGCGCCGCGCCCGCGATACGGTCGAATTCGAAACCGCCGAGCGCTGCGCGATACGCGAGATCTCCAATACGCCGGACGATCCGGCCGTCTCCATCGCCCGGGCCCGGGTGGCACCCGGCGTGACCACGGCCTGGCATCGCCTGCGAGACACCGCCGAACGCTATCTGATCGTTTCCGGCCAGGGCGTGGTGGAAGTCGGCGAGGGCCTGCGCGAAACCGTGGCGGCCGGCGACGTGGTGTCTATCGCGCCGGACACCGCCCAGCGGATTCACAACAACGGCGATTGCGATCTGATCTTCTATGCCATCTGTACGCCGCGTTTTACGCCAGACTGCTACGAAGCACTCTAGCGCTGCCGCGTAAGTATTGATTCAGCCGACCACCCGATTGCGGCCTTCGGCCTTGGCTTGATAGAGGCGCCGATCGGCCTTTGCGAACAGGCTTCTGAAGTCCATGCCATCGCGCCCGAGTTCGGCAATGCCGATACTGGCTGATAACGGAATATCCTTGCCGCGATAGCGAAACGGCCGGTCATGAACCAGATCGCACAGGTCCTGGGCGATCTGTCGGGCGTGCGCGATATCCGCCCCCGATAACAGGATGCCGAATTCCTCGCCGCCAAGACGGCCCGCGATATCGGTCTGGCGAATACGGCTGGCAAGCAGCTCGGCCACGAAACATAGCGCCATATCACCCGCGTCGTGGCCGTAGTCGTCGTTGACGCGCTTGAAATGGTCGAGATCGACGACGAGCATCGCCAGCGGTATTTTCTGGCGCAGATAGCGCTGGCGCTCGCGCGCGAACACATCCCGGAACCGCGAGCGGTTAGCCAGCCCGGTCAAAGGATCGGCCAGCGCCAATGCACGCAGTTCGGACTCCGTCTTTTCGCGACTGGCCTCGTAGATATACGAAAACCCGAGCGTGGAGGCGGTACACAGCACGATATTGACGACGCTCAGATAACCCGGCCAGCCATCCCACAAGCCGTAACGATAGACAAAGATTCCCCCGGCGCAGCTGATAAACAGCAACGCCACCCAGAGCCCCTGCCATCGGCCCAACAGCAGATGCGACAGCAGCGGTACCAGAAAAACCCATACGAAAACCGCGATGCCGTTCTGCTTGGCCAGCAGCGAAAGCATCATGACAAAGAAAAACGGCACCACGAAGATCAGGTTGTTGATCGGTGCGCGGCCGGTTTCGTGGATCACATAAAGCAGCAACGCGGCATAGGCCACCAGGCACAGTTCGGCCACGGCCAACCAGCGCGCATCCAGATAGAAGTGCAGCAAGGCATAGCCGAATACCGCCGTGCAGGTAAACCACAGCAGCGCCGTCAACACCGTCTGCTGATACGGGCGAACATCGGGAAAATGATCGCGCTTGGGAAAAAGACTTTTCATGGAATGTGCCGCGGCCCCGCTATGGCCAACCCGACATCCGCCAGCGCGCCTTCCCCCGAGAACCCGTTATTCATACGCTTGTCGTGTACCCAGCCGCCGTGCGGCGCTACGAAATTACGCGCACCGCATGTGCGCACGCCCCTTCGCTTGGAAATTTCCGGTGTTTGATCTTTCGCGATCGTGCGCGTTTCGTATCAACCGCCCGCTCTCGTTATAAATTGAAAACCGGCGCGTGTCGATGACCCGGCGCAAGTCTCGAACGGCCTTTCGGGGTGGCTATCGGCGCACGCAAATATATCTGCAATCGCCTAGTGCCAATCCCGAACACGCATAGCGCGTCATATTCGCCATGCCCGGGCCCCAAGACCGAATACGCGCTCACCGATGGCGGGCCGCCCAACGACGGTATCGACACGGCCCAGGCGCGCGTAGCGGCACCGGCGCCCGCCGCACGGTGTACAGTGAGCGGCCCAGGCACGACCTCGTCCTCTTAATGATTAGCGCCGCCGAAGCCCGTGAACGACTGAAACTGGGTAACCGGCAATTCGTCGACAACATCCAGAATTCGGACACCTTGAGCCGACACGCCCGGCCGGCCGAACTCGTGCTCAGGCAAAGCCCGTTTGCGATCGTGCTCGGCTGTTCGGATGCGCGTGTGCCGGCCGAGATCGTGTTCAACCAGGGCCTGGGCGATCTGTTCGTGATTCGCGTGGCCGGCAATATCGTGGCGCCCTCACAGATCGGCAGTATCGAATTCGCGGCCGGAAAGTTCGGCACGCCGCTCGTGGTGGTGCTCGGCCACACCCAGTGCGGCGCGATCACCGCCACGCTCGACGAACTGCAGCGGCCCACCGAAAACCAGTCGCGCAACCTGCGTTCGATCGTCGATCGCGTGCGGCCATCGGTGGCAAAACTGCTCGACAGCGAGCTCGCCGAGGACCGACATGCGCTCATTCATGCGGCTGTGCGGGCCAATGTCGCGCGCTCGGTTAAGCGTCTGTCGCATGGCTCGGACATTCTCGAACAACTCATTGCGGACAGGCGCCTGGAAATCGTCGGCGCCGAATATGCCGTCGAAACCGGCGAAGTTCGATTCCTGGAGGATGTCGAGTCGCCCTAGCGCGGCATACGGCGCCGCGCCGGCGATGCGCCTGACCACGAGCGGGCCACTCAAGCGATCAGTCGTTCAACGTTTCCAGCGCGGCTACGAAGCGCGAAACACAGGCATCGACGTCGTAGAGCTTGTCGAGGCCGAACAGGCCGATCCGAAACGACTGGAAATCCTCGCCCTCGCCGCACATCAACGGCACCCCAGCCGCGATCTGTACGCCCGCTTCGGCGAAGCGCGCCCCGGACTGGATCCGGGCATCGCGGGTATAGCTCACCACGACGCCGGAGGCCTGAAAACCCGGCGCGGCGACGCTGTCGAAGCCATGTGTCTGCAAGGCATCGCGTATGCCACGGCCGAGCGCGAACTGGCGCTCGCGCGCGGTTTCGAAACCCAGCGCCCGCGTTTCTTCCATCATCGCTAACAAACGCGTGAGACCGTCCGTTGGCATGGTTGCATGATAAGCATGACCGCCGCCCTCGTAGGTTTCCATGATCTGCAGCCACTTGCGCAAATCGCAGGCATAGCTGCTGCTGGTCGTGTTTTCGATCCGTTCGCGGGCATGTTCACTGAGCATGACCATGGCGCAGCATGGCGAGGCGCTCCAGCCTTTTTGCGGTGCGCTGATGAGAATATCGATGCCGCAGGCCTGCATATCGACCCAGTGCGTACCCGAGGCAATACAATCGAGCACGAACAGCCCGCCGTAGGCATGCACGGCCTCGGCTACGGCCTGCAGATAATCGTCGGGCAACAGCATGCCCGCCGAGGTTTCGACATGGGGCGCGAAGACCACGGCCGGACGCTCGGCCTCGATGGTCGCCACCACGTCGGCGATCGCCGCGGGGGCAAACGGCGCCTGCGGCGCGTCGTATTCCCGTACCGCGGTGAGCACGGTCGTGGATTCGGGAATCGCGCCCATATCCAGGATCTGGCTCCAGCGATAGCTGAACCAGCCGTTGCGGATGACCAGACAGTGCGCGCCCTGGGCGAACTGGCGTGCAACGGCCTCCATACCGAAAGTACCGCTGCCAGGCACGATCACCGCCGAATGGGCGTTGTACACCTGCTTGAGCACCCCGGACACGCCGGTGAGCACCTGCTTGAAGCGCGCCGACATATGATTGAGGGCACGATCGGTATACACGACCGAATATTCCAGCAAGCCATCGGGGTCGACGGTTGAGCGCGCCTGCGTCATGGCGAATATCCTGTTTTTACTGCCTTGTGGCCGCTACTGTCGCATAAAACGAAGCGCAAAAACCGGCCGATCGAAGGGTATTCTAGGCACACTCATTTGCCGAACGCATGTGCTGCGGCATGCGCGCTGGATATCTTTGTGAACCTGCTGGCTCATCTGCTGATCGCCGAACATACGGATACCTCTTTTGCCGGCCAGATTCTCGGCGACGAGATCAAGGGCCGACTGGACGATCGCTTTGCCCCGACCATCCGCCATGGCATTCGGCTGCATCGCGCGATCGACGGCCACAGCGATGCGCACAGCGCGCATCGACGGCTACGCAATCGCTTCGATGCGCCCCTGCGCCGCTATGCCGGTATTCTGGTGGATATCGGCCTCGATCACGCACTCGCCCGTGCCTGGCCGCAATTCCACGACCGTCCCCTCGAGGCATTCGCCCGCTATGCGCAGCGCCGCGTGATCGATGAATGGCCGAGCCAGGCGCCATTCGCGGCGACTCGTCTCCAGGGCCTGGAGACGATCCTGGTGGGCTATCGCGCACCGCAGGGCATTCAACGCGCGCTCGACTCGGTCGCCCACCGGCTGCGTCGTGACAATCCCGTGGCTGCGGCACTGCCGGCATTAGAAGCTCAGAAGGCAGCCTTTGACCAGGAAATCGCGCTAATCATGCGCGATCTTTACGATGTGATCAGCTGTATCGACCGCACGCCGCGGGCCGACGCGTAACAGGCGCCGCTTAAACGTCTTCGATCTGTTTTTCCGGCGCGTTCTTTTCCAGGCGCCGACGTACGTCGATCTCGCGCATACGCCGGATTTCGGGTTTGTCGATCTGCTTGGCCACATAGCGCGCCACATAACGCTTGAGCTCACCTTCGACGTCGGCCACCACATCCAGCACGGATGCCCGCAGGCCACGGGCGTTGAGTTCGACATCGATATCCTTCTCGCCGGGCGCGGGGATATCGATGAAGATATGCAGCGGCGCCTGGGCACGGGCCGTAAGCTTGAGATGCGCGCGCAGCTCGGTTTCGAAGCGGTGATCGTGGCCGGCCAGGCGTACCGTCAGATCGAGATCGATCGGAATCATCAAGGTGAACTCGATGAGTTCGCCCTCGCGTCGCATCACCGACGGTTCGCCGATATTCCCCTCAGCCTGGATACGCGCCAGCCCGCCCGGGCCCACGCTGCGCGGGCCGAAATCCACGGCGTTGCCGGTCAGATTCGACAACGCCTGTTCGACGCGTTCGACCGTGACCGCATGTTCAAAGAAGTCTCGCCCGAAGGCTTCGTAGGAATAGTCCTCGCGTGTTTGCGCGCTGGAATTCGAATGCTCCGCCATATCGAGACCTTCTTGTTGTTTTTGGTTAGGCGCGAAACGGGTCAGACTACTTGCGAATACGGTTGTCCGCGTTGGTAAAGCCCTGTAGTGACACCTTCAGATCGATCCGGTCGCCGCGCGGGCCGATCAGGCTCACGGTGGCCTTGCTGCCGCTACGCAGTTTGTTGCGTAGCGCGTCGTCTACAGGAAAGTCGGCCCGGCAGCCCTGCTCCAGACAGATCTGGAACGGAAAACGCCGGGGCTGATCGCCATCGACCTGGAACTGTACGCCGGGCGCCAGACGCGTACCCAGCGGCAGAATGAACACCATCGCCGCCGTATCGACTTCCGGCGGATAGCCCATCACGACCCGCAGAATCGGTTTGCCATTGTCCGGGCTGTTCACCAGCTGGGTCATTTCACAGGCCCCGTCGCCCTGCTCCGGACAGCGCACTTCCCAATCCTGGAAGGTCTCCACCTTGCCCGAATCCTGGGCGAAAGCCGCGGTGGCGATGAACGACAGCACGAGCGCCAACACAACGGCGCGCATGGGCATAAGCAAACGTGACGACATAGATAGGCCCCGGGGCATGTATTTATCGGTACTTTACTAGACAATACAGCGACCGTGACATGCCACCGTGATTCGGTGGCACAAGCGCTTTCATTTAGCTGGCTAAAGAGACAGAGCAATCGGCATTCTGCGACCTCGACACCTGGGCATGGCACTCGCGCTGGCGCTCGTTATCGTGCTGCTTACCCGCGCGACACTGGACTATGTCTGGATCGGCAGCGTGCCGGCGCCCTGCGAGCGCGTGAAAACGCCCGCGACCACGGCGATTGTGCTTAGCGGCGGGCCGGACTATCGCCGCACTCGCCGCGCGGTGGGCCTGTTCAAGGCCGGACAGGTGGATCGCATCGTGTTCTCGGGCGCTGGGCACGGGGGTGATTCGGCGGTCCGTCTGGCCCGCGAAGCGGCGCGACTTGGCGTGCCGCAAAACCGCATCCTCGTGGAGCGCGCGGCGCGTTCGACCTATGAAAACCTGGCCAACAGCTGTGCCCTGGCGGCTGTGCGCGATGCCCGGCGGCTGGCGATCGTGACCGACCAGCACCATAGTTATCGCGCCTATCTGACCGCCCGCGCCCAATGCGCCCAGCCCGAGATCTGCTCGGCCGCCGCACCCGTGCCGCTGACTGCGCAACGCCGGCGCAGCGAAGCGATGAAACTGTTCGCCTATCAGCTGCTCGGCCGCGCCGCCTGGTGGTGACAGCCAGCGACGACCGCGTTAGGCGGGCCTAGCGCAGCTCGGCAAGCACGGCATCGAGGCGCTTGGCCGAAACTTTCATGGCCGTGCCCAGCGGCTGGGCATAAACCTGCACCCGATATTCTTCGACCATCCAGCGTAGTTCGTGCAGGCCGTCCGGGCGCTGCGCTTTATTCACCGCACGCTCGGCGCGCTGCTTGTAAGCCTGCCAGTACGGCAAGATTTCACGCATGCGCTGTTTATCGGCCGCCGCGCCGTCGCGGGCCAGCTTGTCCAGGCGTTGTTCAATGGCCGTCAGGTAACGGTCCAGATTGCGTGCCAGCGTGGGCGAATAGGCATGCTCGCCGACAAACCCGGCATAGACCAGATGCGCCAGCTGATCGCGGATATCCTCGATCGCTGCCATCCAGTCGAGACCGATATTCTTGGAGAGCCGCTTATTGACGTGACCCAGCCGCGTTAGCGCGGGTTTCAGATCGTTCCAGAGCGCGACCGCATCCGCCATCAACTGGCCGCGCAGTGTGGATACGAGTGCGTCGAAGCCAGCCGCGTCGCGCACCGGCGTGTCGATATGCGCCTCGATGAGCGCAGTCAGCAGATCGGCGAGCAAGGCCGGTTCGTTATCCTGTTCGATCACGCGCTGGCGTTCGCGATCGGCGAGCGCGGTGACCGGCGCTGCGGGCAGATCCATGACCGCGAAACGCTTGAACTGATCCAGATCCCGTTTGATCAGCCGACCTTGTTTGGCCGTGGCCAGCCGGGCGAGTCGAATCACACCGTAACGATGCGCAACGCCCGCCGCCTGCGGGTCGTCGAGCAATTCGAGGTCCACCGAATCGCCACGATCGACCAGCGTGGGCGTGGCCTGAACACGCACGCCGGCATGCTTGAGCTCGACGCTATCGGCCAGATCCTGTTCCGGCCACGCGGTAAGGCCGGTTTCGCGCAGCGCGTCGTCGCTGGCCTGGGCCACCGCAGCGCGGGCCCGGTCGCCCAGATCACGGCTGAGTTTTTCCAGATCCCGGCCGGTGGCCACGACCTCGCCGTCGTCGTCGACGACTTCGAAGCGCAGCTTGAGGTGCGGACTCGGGGTGAAGTCGTCCCAGGCATCGGCGGGTATCTGCAGCCCGGTCATGGCATGAATGGCCTCACGCAGCGCATCCAGCGGGTCGCCCTTGCCAAATTCGGCACGCTCGGCGGCAGCACGGGCGAAATCCGGCACCGGCACGACCGCACGACGCAGGCGTTTGGGCAAGGCCTTGAGATATTCGCGATATTTTTCTTCCAGCAGGCCCGGCACCAGCCATTCTGCCCGCTCGGGCGGCATCTGCTTGAGCGCGGCCAGCGGCACGCGCGCGGTCACGCCGTCCTTGTCCGTGCCCGGTTCGAAGGCATAGTCGAGGGCAACCGGCAGATCGCCCAGGCGCATGCTTTGCGGGTAGGCATCGGCGGGCAGGTCCACCCCGGCATGGCGTAGCAGCTGGTCTTCGTCGAAGCGCAGGACGCTGTCGTCGTTCTGTTTGAGCCATTTCTGCAGGCTCTTGCGATCACGAACGTCCGCCGGCAGGCGTTCGTCATAGAAGCGTTCCTGGGTGGTTTCGTCCACGAGCAGATCGCGCCGGCGAAAACGCGCTTCCTGGGCGGCGATATCGTCGACAATCAGCTGGTTGTACTGCAGAAATTCGGGCATACGCCCGCGCGAATCGGTCACCGCGAACGCCACCAGGCCATCGCGGATGAAAATCTCGCGGGCCACCACCGGGTCCATGCGGCCGAAATCGACCTTGCGCCCGTCCGCCAGCGTGAGTCCGAACAGCTTCACCCGCTCGCGGGCGGCCACCTGGCCACGGCGTTTTTCCCAGTGCGGCTCGTAGTGTTCCCGCGTCACCAGATGGTCGGCGGCTTTTTCGATCCATTTCGGATCGACGCCCGCCACGGTATGCGCGAACAAACGACTGGTTTCGATCAGCTCGCCGGCGACCATCCATTTGGGGTTCTTCTTGGCCAGCCCGGAGCCGGGAAATATGCGGAACTTGCGCCCGCGGGTGCCCTGGTATTCGCCCTTCTCTTCGAGCTGGCCGACATGGTCGAGCAGCCCCGGCAACAGCGCCTGGTGCAGCCCGACGAAATCCACCTCGGCTAGGCGCCCCTGAGCGGGATCGTTGCTGATGCCCAGATCCGCGCCGATACGCCGCAGCTGGCGGGCCAGATCCTCCCATTCGCGCATGCGCATGAAGTTGATGAAACGCTCGCGACACCATTTGCGCAGCTGATTGCCGCTGTGTTCGCGCCGCGCCTGGGCAAACGCGTCCCAGAGCTTCAACAGACTGACGAAATCCGAGCGTACGTCGGCGAACTCGCGCTGGGCCTGATCGGCGGCCTCGCGCATGGCCGGCGGGCGTTCGCGCGGGTCCTGAATGGTCAGCCCGGCAGCGAGCACGCGCATGGCGGTGGCCACGCCCATGGCCTGGCCGGCGATGAGCATGCGCCCGATACGCGGGTCCAGCGGCAGGCGCGCAAGCTGGCGCCCGAGGGCGGTGATGCGCTTGTTGTCCATGGCCTGCAGCTGGGTGAGCAGGTTGCGGCCATCGTTGATGTAGCGTCGCTCGGGCGGATCGATGAAAGGAAAGTTCTCGATCTCGCCGAGCTTGAGATCGGCCATGGTCAGCAGCACGCTGGCCAGATTGGTACGCCGGATTTCCGGGTCGGTGAAGGCTGGCCGGTTTTCGTAGTCGTCTTCGTCGAAAAGGCGGATACAGATACCCGGCGCGACACGACCACAACGCCCCGCGCGCTGGTTGCAGCTGGCCTGGGAGACCGGCTCGATAGGCAGGCGTTGGACCTTGGCCGAGGTGGAATAACGGCTGATACGGGCCAGCCCGCTGTCGATCACGTAACGAATACCGGGCACCGTCAGCGAGGTTTCAGCCACGTTGGTCGACAACACCACGCGGCGGCCGTTGCTGGCCGAAAAGATTCGGTTCTGCGCACTGCGCGTGAGCCGCGCATACAACGGCACGATTTCGGCGCTGAACTTGTCACCCGCCAGCGCTTTGGACAGATGACGCTCGCAGTCGCGGATATCGCGCTCGCCGGGTAGAAACACCAGAATATCGCCCGCCCCTGTGCCCTCGCCCGGCCGCCAGAGCTCGCGTATGCCGGCCTCCACCGCCTGTGGCAGATCGTCGTCGTTTTCCTCGGGCGGGCGATAACGCACCGTCACCGGGTAGCCACGCCCTTCCACGTTAATGACCGGCGCGTCGTCGAAAAACCGGGCGAAACGGTCCGGGTCGATCGTGGCCGAGGTGACCACCACCTTCAGATCGGGACGTTTGGGCAGCAGCTGTTTGAGATAGCCGAGCAGAAAATCGACGTTGAGGGTGCGCTCGTGGGCCTCGTCGATGACGATGGCTTCATAGGCATTGAGAAAGCGATCGCGTGCGGTTTCGGCCAACAGGATGCCGTCGGTCATCAGCTTGATCTGGGTCGATTCCGAGAGCTTCTTCTCGAAGCGCGTCTGAAAGCCCACCAGCTCGCCGAACGGCGTCGTCAGCTCTTCGGCAATCCGCTGGCCCACGCTGCGTGCAGCAAGACGCCGGGGCTGGGTATGGCCGATCAGCCCGCGCGCGCCGAAACCGGCCTGCATGAGGATCTTGGGCAGCTGGGTGGTCTTGCCGGAGCCGGTTTCACCGCAGACCACCACCACCTGGTGGCGTTCGAGCGCGGCGCGGATCTCGTCGGCGCGGGCGGTCACTGGCAGCCCCTCGACCAACGCCACCTCGCCGCGCTCCTGGGCCCGCGTGTGCGTCACGGCTGCGCTCGTTTCGATCCGCTCGGCCATACGCGCCTTGGCCTCGGCGTCGCGCGCCTGCCGCCAGCCCCGGGTGAGCCGATGGCGATCGCGTGTTTGCACGTCGGCCAGCACGGCGTCGGTGTAAGCGTTTGCGGTCAATGTTGTTCCTCGAAGCGACGGTCATGACGCGAACCATGGATAGCCGCGCACTGATGCATCGGTTAGCCTGCGCGTATCAACGCACTGGCCGGCAAGACATGAATTTCCATACGCGCAAGTGGATCAAGCCCGAAGACCTCAACCCCAACGGCACCCTGTTCGGCGGCAGCCTGCTGCGCTGGATCGATGAAGAAGCCGCGATCTACGCGATCATTCAACTCGATCATCACCATATCGTCACCAAGTACATGTCCGAAATCAATTTCGTGTCCAGTGCGCGCCAGGGCGACATCATCGAACTGGGCATCGCGGCCACGCGTTTTGGCACCACCTCGCTGACCATGCGTTGCGAGGTACGCAACAAGATCACGCGGCGCAGCATCCTGCGCATCGACGAAATCGTGTTCGTGAGCATGGGCGATGACGGGCGCCCGAAACCGCATGGCAAGACCGAGGTGACCTATATCAAGGATCGTTTCGCCGAGGGCGAAGAAGACAACGAATGACAGGGCCCATCTTCACGCTGCGCGGTGTCCGCGGCCCGCGCCTTGTGCTGTTGCTCGCCCTCGTGGTCGCGATTGCCGGCTGCACCCCGGCCACGCTCAAGCAACGCAACGGCTACTGGGCCGATCAGGCCCAGCAGGCACAGGCCTACAATCATCGTGTGCGCTTTCTCGTGCTGCACTATACCGGCGGCAATGAGGCCCGGGCGATCCAGGTACTGACCGGACCCAACGTGAGTTCGCATTACGTGGTGTCCGATGCGCCGCCTCGCCGTGGCGGCGCGCCCGTGGTCTATCAACTCGTCGACGAAAACGCGCGCGCCTGGCATGCCGGCAGAAGCGCCTGGGCCGGGCGCCGGCATCTCAACGACAGTTCGACCGGTATCGAAATCGTCAATCCCGGTCCGGTCGACACGCCCAGCGGCAAGGTCTGGCGCGGTTTTTCGGGCGAACAGCTTGCGGCGGTCATCGCGCTGGCCCGCGATATCATCGCCCGCTACGACATCGCGCCGGAAAACGTGCTCGGCCACGCCGATGTTTCGCCCGGGCGCAAGATCGATCCGGGCCCGGCTTTTCCCTGGGAGCAACTCTATCGTCAGGGTATCGGCGCCTGGCCGGATGCCGCCACGGTGAACGCCTATCGTGATCGCTTTCGCTACGACATGCCCGGTATCGCGGCGATTCAATCGGCCTTGTCACGCTATGGCTACGAACTCGACGTGACCGGCGTGCTCGACCAGCCGACCCACGCGGTGATCGTATCGTTTCAGATGCATTTTCGCCCGCAGCGCTACGATGGCATCCCGGATCTGGAAACGGTGGCGCGGCTCTGGGCGCTCAACGACAAATATCGCTAGGCGCCTGGCGCCCGGCGTTGCTGGCCAACGGCGGCTGGTCGGTTTGGCAACGCGGTAAGGCACATCGCGCACCCTGCGCAGTCAGCGGTTGGCTGCAAGCCGAGTCAGGCGTTTCGTATCACTCGCCCGCAGCAGCGCTTGTCAGCTAAGCCGCTGACAGATTGCGAAAATTTCGGTTTTCTACGCAGATGTGTCGTATTCCGTATCGCATCACGATTTTACAGGCTGCGTTCGAGCCGCTAATACTCGCTCCATCGATCAAGAACAAAAACCCGAGTTGACGCATCTGCGTCGCCAACGAAGGGGCACGAATGGATCGAGTCGACGTTTTCATCGCCAACCTCTACCAATCGATCGAACACTGTCGCACTGACAGCTTTCGCGAAACCGCACTTCAGCTGCTGGCGAATGTGCTCGATTTCGATGCCGCACTATGGGGTTCCGGCAACTACACATCGAGCGTATTTCATAGCGTGGTGACCATCGGCCTCGAGCCAGACTACCCACGCGCGCTGGAACAGACCCAGGGCATTAATCCGATCCTGCCGGCGCTGATGAACAACGTCGGCCATGCCGTCGATATGCGCTCGGTCATCGACGACGCCGCGTTTCGCGACAGCCGTATCTATCGCGAGTGCTTCTCGGGTTACGGGGTCGAGCGCATTCTCAGTTACATCGCCTACGACGCGCGCAGCCATGTCTATACATTGCTGAGCCTGTATCGCTTCGATGCCGAGCGCGCGTTCAGCGAAGACGAACGTCAGATATTCGAGCGTATCGCCTATCATCTGATCGCAGCAGAAAGCCACGCGTTCTTCTTTCATGTCGCACTGCGCGATCGTCTGCCCCATACCCGGGTCCAGGCCGCCGTATGCGACGATCACGGCCTGCTATACCAGGCCCAACCGGGCTTTATCGATCTGGTGGAAGAAGCATTCGGCCCCTGGCAGCAGCCCCATTTGCCATTCGCGCTGCCGCCGCCCGGCGAATCCTGCCTATGTAACGATCTGCATATCGAAAACGAACCGCTGGGCGATCTGTTCTGTATCGTCGTCCGTCGCGCGAACCCGCTCGACGCCCTGCAAAGCCGTGACCGCGAGATCGTGGCGGCCATCTGCCGCGGCATGACCTTCAAGGATATCGGCCGGGAGCTGCATCTGGCGCCTTCGACCGTGTCCAATCGCCTGTATCGCGTGTACCGAAAACTCGGGGTCACCAGTCGCAGCTCACTGGTTCGCCTGATCCATCGTTCGTCGCGCTACTGACGCGCACACGCGCACGGCCCTTCGGCATCGCTGGCGGCCAGCCGGTATAAATTTACCTGCCCCTTCGGCTGTACCTGCCAGCCATGCTCGGCTATCAATGTATACAGCGGCGGCGTTTGTGCCGCGGCAGCCGTTCTTGGGGGAACCGCGATGATGAACACTCGAGCCCGTCTTTGCCGGATCGCGACCTTGCTACTGGTCGCGAGCGCGCTACTGAGTGCGTGCAACGACGATGACGAGAACGTCTCGTTCACGCCCACGGGCAACACGCCCGATACGGGTAATGGCGGACAAACCGCGCCGCCGAGACTGTTCAGCATCGCCCCGGGCGATAACGCCACCGCCGATGCCGTGGCGGCCTTCTTCGAGGCGGCCCCTGGCGACACCATCGAATTCGAGCCCGGCTTTTTCGAATTCAATACCGGCCTGGTGATGCAGAACACCGAAGGCGTAACGGTCAAGGGCGCAGGCATGGACGAGACCGTGCTGTCGTTTGAAAACAGCGATACCGCCGAGGGCTTTCTGATCAGCAACGTACGGGGTGTGGTGGTATCCGATCTCACCGTAACTGACACGCCGGGCGACGGTATCAAGATCAAAAGCTCCGATATCGTGACCTATCGCAATGTACGTACCATGTGGTCGAGCGCCGATACGCCGGTGGGCGCCGACAATTATCAGAGTGCGATCCATTACGAATGCCCGGCCGAGCCGATCGGTGTGGCCAACCCCGCGCCCTATCAGCCGGACTCGGGCAATGGCCGCTATGGCATCTATCCGGTACAGGCCAGCAACGTACTGCTCGACAACGTGGAGTCGCTCGGCGCCTCGGATGCCGGCATTTATGTCGGCCAGAGCGACGATGTGATCATCAAGAACAGCCGCGCGCTGTACAACGTCGCCGGTTACGAATTCGAAAACACCCAGCGCGCCGAGATGTTCGACAATATCGCCGAGTGCAACACGGTCGGCTATATCATCTACGACCTGCCGTATCTCACCCAATACGGCTATCAGGCGCGCATGCATCACAACGTGGCGCGCAACAACAATTTCGAGAACTTCGCCGCCGGCGGGATCGTGTCGCAGGTGCCCAAGGGCAGCGGCCTGATCACGCTGGCCTACGATCAGGTCGAAGTCGACCACAACGAATTCTCCGATCACCAGACCGGCGCCATCCTTATTACCAGCTACGAACTGATCGGCGACGACGGCGACCTGCGCCAGGATATCTATACCGAAGCGCTATCGATCCACGACAATAGCTTCGACAATTCGGGCTATGCCATGCCGCCGCCGGATCTGGCGGCCCTGGCCGAGGGCGATCTCTCCAGTGCGCTGCCGACCATCATTGCCCTGAAGAACGGCGGCCAGGGCGCGGACATCATCTGGGACGGCGTCTACGACGGACCCAACGAATGCCCAAAGCCTGACGTGCCCACCAACGACCGCGGCAAACCGCAGTTCGAGGGTACCGACGTGAAACCGGCCAACTGCGGCGACGCGGACGAAAACGGCATCGCCGACCGTTACAACGCCTACAAATTCGACGACAGCGATGCGCGTAAAAAGCCGTCGATGTGGATCTGTATCGAAAACAATAGCTATACCGGCAGTCCCCTCGCGCCGGAATTCGCCAATATCCACGGTTTGGCCGGGCTGGAGGCGCTCAATGCCGTGCTCGACCCGGAGCAACTCGGCGATCCGAATTATCTGCCCGGCGTCATCGCCGGTATTCCCGACTTTCTGGCCGATAACGATGCCACACCGCATCAGTGCCAGAGTGAATTCGGCGAAACCCTGCCCGGCATGCCGGCCGTGCAACTGGCTACCTATACGTTGCCCGAGGGTGGCAGCGGCCGGCCGAGCGAGGAACAGATCGCCGCGCTATGCGGGCGTGAAACCGATGGCGCCATTAACTGGCAGGCCCTGGCCGAAGTCGATTGCCCGGATCTGGCCAGCTACCACCTGTTCAACGATCCCCAGGATCCGAGCACCGACAGTAACGGCGGCACGCCCTATGATTTGAATACACGCCTGTTTTCGGATTACGCGGTCAAATACCGGTTCGTGTTCATGCCCGAGGGCACGGCCGCGGTCTATCACAACGGCAGCGAAGACGTGAACGCCACCTACGACTTCCCGGTCGGCACGGTCATTTCCAAAACGTTTTCCTTCATCGACGGCGGCAATACCCGTCACGTCGAAACCCGGCTGCTGATCAAGCGCGAGGACGACAAGGGCGTTGCCTGGGTCGGCCTGCCCTATATCTGGGAAACCGATGGCAGCGGCAAGCGCATCGCCCGGCTTTCCAAGGGCGGCGGCACGGCCGCGGTGTCCTGGAACTACAACGACGCGCACAGCGGCGAGCTGCTTCAGGGCAGTACCGACAGCTATCGTATTCCCAATGCGTCCCAGTGCGTGACCTGCCACGCCAACACCTATAACGACGCCGGCGCCGCACCGATCGGGCCGAAACCCCGCAACCTCAACAAGCCTTATGCCTACGAGGGAGCCGGCAACGTCAACCAGATCGCCTACTGGGTGGACCACAATCTGCTCACCGGTGCGCCGTCCGATCTGGGCGTGGATGTGAATACGATGATCGCGACCCAGATCGAGCGTATTCCCTACTTCAATGTGCCCGGCGACGGCGGTGAAACGGCCAATTCCGATGCCGATATCGAGCAACGCATTCGCGGCTATCTCGAGGTCAACTGTGCCCACTGCCATAACGAAGGCGGCGCGGCCTCGAATACGGGTCTGTATCTCGACTACTTCCGGCCGGTAAATTCGTCCTACGGCATCTGCAAGACGCCGACGGCCGCCGGCGCGGGCTCGGACGGGCGCCCGCACGATATCCAGCCGGGCAGCACGGATGAGTCGATCATGCCGTTCAGGGTCGGATCGAACGATGTCGAAGCCCGGATGCCGCCGATCGCACGCAGCGTTGTCCACGAAGAAGCGCTCGAACTACTCGACGAATGGATCGAAAACGTGGTCGACAGCGATTACGAGGACGGCAGCTGCGCGACCGCCGTGAATAGTCCGACCGCGATGCGATAGCAGGCCCGAGCTCGACGCCACCACACCACGGCATCAACGGCCGCGTAAAAGCCAGCCGGGTAATCTCCCGGCTGGCGATTCAAGCTGCTCGTTAAGCTTGGCGGGGGCTATGGCCGGCGAGTAAGCGCCTCGCGCGCCGCGATCACCCGGCGCGCGGCATCCTCGCCGTCATCGCCAAAGGCCGTCATATGGCCCATCTTGCGGCCGGGCCGGGCGTCGGCCTTGCCATAGAGATGCAGCTTGAGCGACGGATCGGCCAGCGCGGCACGCCAGTCCGGCATGCCATTCTCCCACAGATCGCCCAGCAGGTTGACCATTGCCGAGGGGCGCAGGCGGCGCGTATCGCCCAGCGGCAGTGCACACACGGCACGCAGCTGCTGTTCGAACTGACTGGTCACACAGGCATCGAAGCTGAAATGGCCGGAGTTATGCGGCCTGGGCGCCAGTTCGTTGACCACCAGCTCGCCGTCGTGGGTCAGGAAAAACTCCACACAGAGCACGCCCACCACATCGAGGGCTTCGAGCACGCCACGGGCAATCTCGACCGCGTTGGCCGTAATCTTCGGATCGATATCCGGATCCGGAATCGAGACATCGAGAATATGATCGCGATGGCGATTTTCGGTCACCCCGTAATGGGCGAATTCGCCGTCGCAACCCCGTGCGGCGACCACCGAGATCTCGCGCTCGAACTCGACGAAGCCTTCCAGCACCGCCTCACCCGCGCCGATACTCTGCCAGGCCTCTTCGGCCTGTTCCGGCGCATGAATCACGGCCTGGCCCTTGCCGTCGTAGCCAAAGCCGGCGGTCTTGAGCACGGCCGGCGTACCCAGACGTTCGAGGGCAGCGTCGAGCGTGGCGCGATCGGGCACATGCTCGAACGGTGCGGTTGGAAAGCCCGCGCCATGGAGAAAATCCTTCTCGCGCTGGCGATGCTGGGCGGTATGCAGCACTTCGCCGCGCGGGCGCACCGGCACATGTTCGCTGGCCGTCCGCGCCGCCTCGAACGGCACGTTCTCGAACTCGAAGGTCACGACATCGACCCGGCTGGCGAACTCGGCCACGGCGTCGAGATCGGCATAGTCGCCAACCGCTTCCCGATCGGCCACCTGGCCCATGGGCGTATCGTCACCGGGCGAAAAGGTATGCACGCGATAGCCCATACGGCGCGCGGCCAGCGCGAACATGCGCCCGAGCTGACCACTGCCCAGAACACCCACCGTGGCACCGGGAAGAATCGGTCGGCTCATAGGGGCAGCTCGTCGTTTGCGACCTTGTCGGCCTGTTGCTGGCGAAATTCTGCGAGCGCGGTACGCAATTCGGGCCGCGTATTGGCCAGCATCGCCACTGCGAACAGGCCGGCGTTGCGCGCGCCTGATGTGCCGATGGCAAAGGTCGCGGTGGGCACGCCGCCGGGCATCTGCACGATCGAAAGCAACGAATCCAGGCCGTTGAGCGCGCGGCTTTTCACCGGCACGCCGAGTACGGGCAACAGCGTCTGGGCGGCGACCATGCCCGGCAGATGGGCAGCACCGCCCGCACCAGCGATGATGATTTCCAGCCCGCGCTGTTCGGCCGAATGCGCATAGTCGCGCATCACGTCCGGCGTACGATGCGCCGAAACCACCTTGCATTCATGGGCTACGCCGAAGTCGTCGAGTACCGCATGGGCCGCCTTCATGGTCTCCCAATCCGACGTACTGCCCATGATCACGCCGACGCACGGCTTGTCGTTCGTCATGTCGCCCCCTGCCCGAGTCGCAGAAAAGCGCTCTAGTCTACCAACTAAGTCCGACAACGGCTCGCATGAATGCGTCGGACGTCATTCGAGCACGATCAGATGATTGGGCAACTCGTTGCGCTCGTGCGTGGCGGGCACGGCCAGCGCCAGTTTTTCGCCGCAGGCGGCAATGCACTCGGTGAAACCGGTCAGCGTTTCGCCGATACGAACACGCGCGGTAAAAGCCTCGACAATGGCCTGCCATTGCTCGTCCGGCACATGCGCCGAGATGCCGCGATCGACGATGATTTCCACATAACGCTCGGCTTCGGATACGAAAATGAGCATGCCCGTGGCATCGTCGGTGTGGTGCAGATTCTGCTCCAGGAACTGGCGCCGGGCCAGATTGGCTGCCCGCCAATGGCGGATATGGCGCGGAATCAGGCGCGTCGTCACCCCGGGAAGACGAAACAGCAGCGCCAGCACCACGAATACACCCCATTGCAGCAATAGCAAAAGGCTGGCATCGATCGCCACAGTAAAGAACAACAGTGCGCCCGGCAGAATCAGCGCCAGCAATCCGGCCCACAGCAACGGGATATAGGCGTAGTCGTCGGCGCGCTCGGCGAGCACGGTCACGAGTTCGGCATCGGTATTGCGTTCGACCGCCGTGATGGCCTCGGCGACCTGATTGCGTTCTTGATCATTGAGCAACGTCATGACAATCCCTTACCAGCCGCCCGAGGCGCCGCCGCCACCGAAGCTGCCGCCCCCGCCGGAAAATCCACCACCGCCGAAACCGCCGCTGCTGCCACCCCCAAAGCCGCCGCCCATGAGAATCGGCACGCCCAGGCCGCCGCGTCGGCGACGACCACCGCGCCCACCACCGCCGCCACTGCCGAACAGCACGATGATGACCACCAGCAACACGAAAAACCCAAGGCTGCGTAGCAACGACGGACGCCCCTGTTCGCTGCGCGAACGCTGCTCGGGCTCGGCAAACGGGTCGCCGCCCAGCACGCGGATGATGCCCTGGGCACCGGCGACGATGCCCTGGCTGAAATTCCCCTGTTTAAAGGCCGGGGTGATGATGTTGTTGATGATCACCGACGACTGCGCGTCAGTGAGTCGGCCTTCGAGGCCGTAACCGACATCAATACGAATCCGGCGCTCGGCCTTGGCGACAAGCAGCAGCGCGCCGTTATCCTCACCCGCCTGACCAATGCCCCAGTGCCGACCGAGCTGGTAACCGTAGTCGTCGATGGTCTCGCCGCCGAGATCCGGCAGCGTCACCACCACCAGCTGTTCGCCGGTGGCCTGTTCGTGGGCAGCGAGCATGTCGGTGAGTTGTTGCTGGTCGCCCGCGTCGATCATGTCCGCGTTATCGACGACCCGCCCGGTCAACTCGGGAAACGACGGCGCGGCCCAGGCCAGGCTCGCCCATAACCAGAGCACGACAGCCAGCAATAACGCACGGCGCGGCTCGACCAGCACGGTGCGCATCAGAACTGGACCTGGGGCGCCTGGTCTGCGTTTTCGGCCGTGGCCTCGAAGTTGGCATGCGGCTGCATGTCGCTATACAACAGCGAATGCCAGATACGGCCCGGGAAGGTCCGCAATTCGGTGTTGTAGCGCTGTACTGCCTGAATGAAATCACGCCGCGCCACGGCAATCCGGTTTTCCGTGCCTTCCAGCTGCGATTGCAGGGCCAGGAAGTTCTGGTTGGATTTCAGATCGGGATAGCGTTCGGAAACGGCCATCAGCCGGCTCAACGCACTGCTGAGTTCGCCCTGGGCCTGTTGGAACTGTTCGAGCTTCTGCGGATTGTTGAGAATATCCTCGTCGACCTGGATCGAGGTCGCCTTCGCCCTGGCCTCGGTGACGGCCGTCAACGTTTCGCGCTCCTGGCGGGCGAACCCTTTCACCGTTTCGACCAGATTCGGCACCAGATCGGCACGCCGCTGATACTGGTTTTCTACCTGTGCCCAGGCCGCCTTGACCTGTTCGTCGTAGGTCGGAATGTTGTTGATGCCACAGCCGGTCAACGATGCCAGCAGCACGATGAGCAGCAAGACACCGGGCAAACGCTTGTAGGAAATCATGGGCAGGGCCAGCATGAATACGAACTCCGTGAACGCAGTACAGCTAAAAAACGCACTGTACGACAAACCGCGGGCGTACGACACGATGACCTGCCGGTCATAAAGCTGGCGGGCCATCTGATTGCGCACGAGCTAGCGCGCCATGCAGGCGCTATCGACCGCCCAGCCACCGCATGGCAAGGAAAATCGCGGCAATCACGACAAACGCGAACATGCCGGTTGCCAGCGCATGGCGCCGCCATAGCCGCAGTGCGCGCTCGCCCAACCACCAGACCAGCACGGCCAGGCCGAAATAACGCAGGCCGCGCGCCAGCCCTACCGCGACGACGAACAACGGCAACGAATATCCGGCAATACCGGCAGCCAGCAAGGCGACCTGAAACGGCACCGGGGTGACGCCGATGGTGAGAATGGCCAGAAAACCGTTGTTGGAAAAGCTCTGCTCGAAACTGGCATAGGCCTGCTCGGCGTCGAGCCAGCCAAGCACCGTCTGGCCGATCGTATCGAACAGGAAAAAGCCTACGGCATAACCGATCAGCGAACCTGCAATACAACCGCCCAGCGTCACCGCGGCGATCCACCATAGCCGCCGCGGACGGGCGAGCATATACGGCACCATGATCAGTTCGATCGGAATCGGCAGGACCGTGGTTTCGGCCGCGGACAGCAGCCCGAGCCAGACCAGCCCATAGGGTGAATCCAGCAGCCGTTGGGTCCAGGCCGAGGCCCGGTTCATGTCCACGCAAGCCGTGTTGCGACGGGTTCTATCGTCATCGATCGAATCATCGGCTGATCAGAACGACAGCTGGACTGTGTCGTCATCGGCGATGAAGGGGCGCGCTCTCGCCATGGCCATCCAGTGGCGGGTTTCCAGCCGGTAGTCGTGGCGATGCGCGGCACGCTCGAGCGTAAAACCGCCCGCCTCGCGCCAGACCACCACGCCGTATTCACAGGGTATTTCTGCGGCCGTGGCAATGCCTTCGGCGATGACGAAATACACCTCGGCAGCCAGTTCGCGATAGCGCGCGATCTTGGCCGAACGCAGTTCGCCGAGCAGATCGCTGCGGTGAACCTTGATTTCATGCACCTGCGGCGCGAGATGATCGGGGCGCAGGCTACGGGTGAGCGAAAATACGTCCGGCTTGCAGGGTGCCCAGCGCGTGCTGTCGGTATCCGTCTCGGCGGTATGGACCGACAATTCCGTGAATACGAGCCGCCCGAGCCCGGCCAGATGGCGGGCGACGCCGTCGACGACCTGTGCATGGTGGCTGCGTGCCCTGCGGTTGCGCACGACCGTATCGCCCAGTGCCGCACGCCCGGCATCGGTGACCAGAAAACAGCTCGCCTGCGTGCTGTAGGCGGCTTCTTCGATCAGCCCCCAGCGCAGCAGATCGAGATCGATATTGTCGTGGCAGGCCCAGCCGTGACTGCGCCAGTAGTGACGCAGGCGCGTGGCATGGCGCCGCGCCAGCACGCCCGGGCGATCGTGCGGTTCGGGATTGTGTCTGGCAGGCGCGCTCATCGGGCGATAAAACGGGATTGTGCGAATGTTCAACAAAAAGCCCGGCCGAAAGCCGGGCATGAAAACGCCGATTATAGACAGCGACTACTGATCGGTCGCGCCTTCGGACGTATCGCTATCGGTCGCACCGTCTTGCGTATCCGCTTGCATGGCCTTGTCGTGCGACATAGCGTCGTTTTCCTTGAGCTCTTCCTTTTGCGCCTTGGTAGCCGGCATGCCACCCGCCTGCGGCACCTGCTCGCCGGTACGCGTTCCCGCGGCGTCCTTTGGCAGGCTGCGTACGCTATCGGCCTGATGTTCGGTGGCCGGCATGGTTGTGTCGTCGGCCGTGCCCTGCTCGGCAGCGAACGCCGGCAGCACCAGGGCAGCGCTCATCAGAGCCAGGCCTACGCTGGCACGGGCCAGCCCATGAATCGAGTTCGACATCTCTCCTCCTTGATTTTTTAATGCCCTAGCAAATGTCGCGCAATCAATCGACGGCTTCAAGCGTTTTATACCCGCACGAAAAAGCCCGGCCGTGGCCGGGCTTGAATCGTATCGCTGGCGCATGGCCAGGGCATCTCTACACAACCTAGTGACTACTGACTTGCCAGCGTCACGCGCGGGTGGTGGACATGGTTGAGATCAAGCACTTCGATCTGGCTGCGACTGGCCGGCACACTTTGCTGCGAGGCCGTAGCGCTTGCCTGGGACTCGTTATCGGCTTCGCCGTGACGCAAAATCGCATTTTGCGAGGCCGACATCGGCGTGATGTTGTCCTGAGGCGGGCGTGGCTGCTCGGCGGCTGCCGCGGGCACGGCGAAACCGGCCAGCGTGAGCAAACCGGCAACGAAGGCGTTACGACGTTGGTTACGACGGTTCTTGGACATGGGTCTTCCTCAAGGATGAATGACAAAACGAAATCTGTTGAGAAAGACGATTGACGCACTTGCCCCGTTTTCAATCGCTGCAGTGCAACATTTTTCCGATCGCACCCGATTGTCGATATTTCGGCGCTTTCCAAGCGCTTTTCACGGCATTTTTGGGCATTTCAATCGCAGCGGCCTATAGGCCCATCGCCACTGTCTATGAGGGTTGTGCCGGGATTGTGCGTACTTGCTGGGGCATGCCCTGCATGCTTTGTCTGAACACCAGCCAGGCCATGCTGCCAGCCAAGGCGTTACCCAGCGCCGCACCCAGCCCGACATAGGGCATTTGCCCGCCGAGCCACACCCCCAGCGCAATACAGGGCAGATAGCACACGAACAGGCGGGCGAACGAAATCATCATCGCGCGCAGCGGCCAGCCGAGCGCGTTGGATGCGGAAACCACCAGCATGCACAGCCCCAGCAGGGCATAACTGGGCAGCATGAGGCGAATCAGCCAGGTCAGCGCATCGCGCACCACCGCGTCGCTGGACAAGGCGCCGGCGACCCAGGGCGCGGCCAGGGCCATGACGCTGCCCAGCACCAGTTGCCAGACGATCACCGTCTGGAAAGCGATCGACATCAACGCCCGAATACGCGGCCAGTTGCCAGCGCCGTAGCAATGCCCCAGCCAGGGCGGCAGCGACATGGTCAGGCCCAGCACCAGCATCAGCGATACGGTTTCCAGCCGACTGGCCAGCCCCCAGGCGGCCACCGCCTGCTCACCCAGTGAGGCGATCAGCGCGGTCGCCGCCATCGCCGATAGCGCCGGCATGAGCTGGCTGAGCATGGCCGGGCCCGCGATGACCGAAAACGGGCCAATGGAGCGGCGTGTCTCACCCGCCAGATCGGTGGCGCTGAGCCAGTTCTGTCGTGACAAACGCCAGCCCAGCAACAACAGCCCGATCGCAAACGCAGCGGCCGTAGCCCAGGCCGCGCCCGGCAGGCCCAGCCCGCCCCAGCCACCGATACCGAAGATCAGCAATGGATCGAACACCAGGTTCAGCCCGCTGGTGGTCACCATCAACAGCCCCGGCAGGCGGGTATTGTTATGCGCGCGAAACAGCGTATAGCCGAAATACAGCAGCGCGGAGAACCAGTTGGCCAGTAGCTGCACCGGCCAGTAATGACCGATGTGTTCGAGCGCTTCGCCTTCAGCGCCGAGCTGCCGGAAAATCGGTACATGAAACAGCCAGAGCGCGATCGCCAGAATACCGATGACCGTCGCCCCGCCCAGCACCACCAGGCTGCCCAGACGGCGGGCGCGCTCGTGCTCGCCGGCCCCGATCGCCCGTGAAATGAGCGCAGCGATAGCGATGCCCAGACCGACCTGAACACCAATCATCAAAAACGTGATCGGAAACGTAAACGACTGCGCCGCCAGCGCCACCGTGCCCAGACGCGCGACGAAAGCCGAGTCGACCAGCTGAAAGCCCAGCAGCGACATCACGCCGATCGCCATCGGCCAGGTCTGGGCGAACAGCTGGCGGCGCAGCGCGCCACTGCTGGCGCGAGTAGAAGAAAGATCGCTCACCAAAGAATCCGCGGGTGCGAGAATGCCGCGCAATTCTACGCCATGCCACAATGTCGCGATGCGGGCGCGTCCGGGCGAACGTACAATACCCAGGTGCACTACCACTGCATCACGAGGTTCTATGCGCGCTATCCGTTTTCATGTTCTGGGTTTGCTCATCGTCACCGTGCTCACCGGCTGCGCGGGCACACCGACCTTCGTGCAACTGGCCGATACGAAGTGGCAGCTTGCCCAACTCGACGGGCAACCCGTTGATACCCAGGACATGGCGCGTACGCCCTATCTGTTGATGCACGCCAACCAGCGGCTCGAGGGTTTTACCGGCTGCAATCGGGTCAATGGCCGCTACAGCGGCAGCGACGACACCCTGCGCTTCGATTCGCTGGCCAGCACCCGACGCTACTGCGACCAGCGCATGGATATGGAAAACGCCTTCACGCACGCCCTCGAACGCACCCAGCACGCCGAAATCCACGGCGATACCCTGGTGCTGATCGATGCCCAGGGCCATACCCTGGCCACGCTGACCCGCGACGGCACACGATAGCGCAGGCTGCCAGGGCAAGGGCTGCCTAACGGATCTGTTGTTAGGCACGCAGTGCCGCATACGGCGTGAACAGCAGCCCACGCGCGTTTCGAGCGCGTGGCCTTCAGCCTTGTGGACGCTTGTTCGCATTCATTGGCAGACCGGGCTGCCTGCTCGATTGCATGACGAATCAGCGTGGGTCTTTGGGTCGTCGACCCGGCGCGGCGTCGCCTGTTCCACACACTGCGCCATCTGCGGTTTGTGTCTTCAAAACAAGGAAAACGGTCCGCGACCCCATACCAATAGCCGCGAATACAAGGCAGTGCTTGGTTATATAAACCGTTGAGTAGGCGGCTTAAAAAGCAGGCTACCCCGCCTTCGAGCAATCTGTCTTTCGCCCTGTTCGCGTGTCTTCGCGTTTATTTACGGACAACCTGCTCGCTGTACAGCCACCCTCGGCATCGCCGGGTGGGCGCATCCACGTGGGCATTGGGCGACATACCGATTTCTTGTGCCACGGCGAAATGCCTGTGTGTAGGCGGGATTGCCGATCCGGGCATTCGGCAGGGGTAGTCATCACGGCATTAACTGTATATAAATACAGTTATGAACACACAACACACCTCGACCGACCCACGCGCCCAGCGCCTGGCCGAACATGAAGCCTACTGGCAGCGTTTTGGCGTTCACCGCGCCACACGCCAGGCCGAACTGCCAGCGCTGTCGACCGGCTGGCCGGCACTCGATGCGCAACTGCCTGGCAGCGGTTACCCGATCGGCGCGGTCACCGAACTGCTATGTCAGAACGCCGGGCTGGGTGAACTGAGTCTGCTGTTACAGGCCCTGGCCCGCCGCATGGCCGAACAACCCAAACGTCAGCTCGCCTTCATCGCCCCGCCGGCCACGCTGCATGCCCCCGCACTGGCCCAGGCCGGTATCGACTGTGCACGCCTGCCCCTCGTGCGCTGTCGCGATGAGAGCGAAAAAGTCTGGTGTGTGGAACAGATGGCCCATGCCCATGCTTTTACCGGCTTCGTCGTCTGGGGCGATCGTTTCGATACCACGGCCCTGCGCCGTCTGCAGCTGGCCGCCGAAAAAGCAGTCTGCCCGGTTTTTGTCTATCGCCCGATCCGGGCAGCGGCCGAACGCTCGCCGGCGGCCCTGCGTCTGGCAATTACTGCCGGGCGCGACGGCCAGCGTATCGAGATACTCAAATGCCGTGGCCCGGCGGGCGCGCGTCTGACCGGCCTGCAACCCGATAGCGAAACCGTATGGCGATTCGCCGACACGCACGCCGATCTGGCAGCGCTGCGTGCCGCGGCCGACAACGATATTCCCGACCCCGAGCATGGACGCCATGTGGCTCGCGCTTCGTTTCCCCCACTGGGCGCTCGATAGCCGCGCCGAGGCCACCGATGGCCAGCCGGGCACAAGCCCGACGCTGGTGGTGGCTGAACAGCGCGGCAAACGCCATGTCGTGGCCGCCGGCACGGCAGCGCTCGAACAGGGCATTCAGCGCGGCATGCTGCTGGCCGATGCACGTATGCGCCTGCCCGATGCGCGTGTGCTGACACGCCATATCGCCGGCGAAGTCGCCGCGCTCGAACGCCTGGGCGGCTGGGCCTGGCATTACAGCAGTCAGGTGCATATTGCCCGGGCCAGCGAGCGGATCGAATGCGCGCGGGTGGTATTCGAAATTGGCGCCAGCCTGCGTCTGTTCGGCGGGCGCCGATGCCTGCTCGAACGCGTGCGTGCCGATCTCGATCGCATGGGCTATCGCTATACCCTGGGCGTGGGCGACAGCCCGCATGCCGCCCTGGCCTTCGCGCGGGCGCCATCACAGGAACATCGCAAACAAGGTCTGGCCGGGCTGCCGCTGGCCTGTCTGGATCTTGATGGCCAGACCACGCTATCGCTCAAGGCCAGCGGGCTGCGCCAGGCCGGCGAACTGCTGGCCCTGCCGCCATCCACACTGGTGCGTCGCTATGGCAAGCCCACGCTGGAAGCGCTGGAATGTCTACGCGGGCGCCGCCCGCATGGTCTGGATTTCTATACCCTGCCGCAGCGTTACGGTACGCGCCACGAACTCACCGGCGCGGTCGAAACCACCCAGGGGCTGGTCTTCGTGCTGCGGCGTGTATTCGCCGAACTGGCTGCCTTTCTGCAGGGCGCGGATGCCACGATCCAGACCCTGCAACTCAAGCTCATTCACGACGATCTGCCGCCCACGCGCCTGCTGCTACGTCTGGCCGCCCCCGCGCGTGACGCCGCCCATCTCGAGCGCGTGGCCAACGAACGCCTGGCTCGGGTCACGTTGGCCGCGCCGGTGCTCGAAATCGCGGTCGCCAGCGACCGGCTGCGGCGTTTCGAATACGACCAGAACAGCCTCTGGCGCGATACCGACGCCGCCGGCATCGAACAATGGCCGGCTGTGCTCGATCGGTTGCGGGCGCGGCTGGGTCACGACGCGGTCGGCTGGCTGCATGCGCTAGACGATCATCGCCCCGAACAGGCCAGCGCGCGCCACGACCGACCGGCGCCGGCCCATACGCCGACCACGGCCCCACGCCCGATGTGGCTGCTCGACGCGCCCGAACGCGCCCCGGCCGATCTAACCCTGATCGCCGGCCCGGAACGTATCGAAACCGGCTGGTGGCAGCACAGTATCCGGCGCGATTATTTTCGCGCCCGCGATGGCCAGGGGCGCCTGCTCTGGGTTTATCGCGATCTCGCCCATGCCCAGCACGGCGATGCCCCCGTTTATTACCTGCACGGGCTGTTCGGATGAGCGCGCTCGGCTATGCCGAGCTGTGTTGCGTGAGTGCGTTTTCGTTCCAGCGCGGCGCCTCCACGCCCGAGGAACTGGTCGTCCATGCCGCCGAACTCGGTTACCAGGCGATTGCGCTCACCGATGAATGCAGCCTGGCCGGCGCGGTACGCGCCCTGCAAAGCGCCGAAGCCTGTGGCATCGATCTGATTCTGGGCAGCCGTTTCACCCTCGACGAGGGCGTGACCGTGATCCTGCTGGTACGCAATCGCAACGGTTATACACGCCTGTGTCGCCTGATCACCGATGCCCGCCAGCGCGTGGCCAAGGGCCATTACCGTATCGGTCTGGCCGATCTGCAGGCGGCTACGCTCTCCGACTGCCGGATACTCGTATTGCCCGATTACGACTGTTCGCCCACACCTGCGCTGCATGCGCTGCTGGGCTGGCTGGCTACCACCTACCCGCGCAAAACGCATATTGCCCTGGCCCTGCACCGGCGCGCCGGCGATCGCTCCCACTACCGGCGTCTCGATGAATTGCGGGCTCACTACGGACTGGCGCTGGTCGCGGTCGGCGATGTGCATATGCACCGGCGTGCCCGGCGGGCGCTACAGGATGTATTTACCGCCCTGCGCCTGGGCACAACCGTACACAACGCCGGCCAGGCCCTGTTCGCCAACGGCGAACGCTATCTGCGCCCGCGCTCGACGCTGGCCGCGCTCTATCCCGAACACACGCTGGCTGCGACATTGCGTATCGCCGCCGATTGCCGTTTTTCCCTGCGCGAGATCCGCTACGACTATCCATCCGAAGTGGTGCCCCAGGGCCGGACCGCACTCGATCATCTGCGCGCGCTCGTGGATAAAGGCTGTCGCAGACGCTGGCCCGAAGGCCCGAATACCGCCATACGCAAACAGATCGCGCACGAACTCGCGCTGATCGAGCAAAAGAACTATCCGCATTATTTTCTGACCGTGCACGACATCGTCGAAGAGGCCAACCGACGCGGCATTCTCTGCCAGGGGCGCGGTTCAGCCGCCAATTCGGTGGTGTGTTTCTGTCTGGGCATCACCGAAGTGGACCCGCTGCGCCACGACATGCTCTTCGAGCGCTTCATCTCGCACGAACGCAACGAACCACCGGATATCGATGTCGACTTCGAGCACGAACGCCGCGAAGAGATCATCCAGTACATCTATCGCAAATACGGCCGCCAGCGGGCCGCGCTTGCGGCCACCGTCATCCATTACCGGCCGCGCAGCGCCATGCGCGATGTCGGCCGCGCCATGGGTCTGAGCGTCGACCAAATCGATACCCTCGCCGGCGCGCTGTCACGGCGCAGCGACGACGGCAGCCTGGCCGCCCAGCTCGACGAACGCGGTATGGATATCGACAACCACGATCTGGAACGCATCCTGATACTGGTGGATACGCTCATCGGCTTTCCGCGTCATCTATCTCAGCATGTTGGCGGTTTCGTGCTCTCCGACGTACCGCTGGAACAACTGGTACCGGTCGAAAAAGCGGCCATGCCCGATCGCACCATCATCCAGTGGGACAAGGACGATCTGGAAGCGGTCGGACTGATGAAAATCGACGTGCTCGCGCTCGGTATGCTCAGTTGTCTGCGCCGTTGCTTCGCCTTCATCGAACGCCATTACGGCCGCCGGTTGACCATGGCCACCATCCCCGGCAAGGACAAGCCCACCTACGACATGATCTCGGCGGCCGACACCATCGGCGTATTCCAGATCGAATCCCGTGCGCAGATGACCATGCTGCCGCGGCTGCGTCCGCAACGGTTTTTCGATCTCGTGGTCGAGGTCGCGATCGTACGCCCGGGCCCCATCCAGGGCGGCATGGTTCATCCCTATCTGCTCAATCGCGAGAAAAAACCCGACGAGATTCACTACCCCAGCGAAGCCTTGCGCAGCGTGCTCGAACGCACCCACGGCGTACCGATCTTCCAGGAACAGGTGATGAAGATCGCCATGGTCGCGGCCGATTTCAGTGCCGGCGAAGCCGACGGCCTGCGGCGCTCGATGGCTGCCTGGAAGAGAAAAGGCGGGCTCGAACCCTGGCGCGAACGCTTGAAAAGCGGCATGCGCGCCAACGGCTATGCCGAGGAATTCGCCGATCGCATCTTCGAACAGATCAAAGGCTTCGGCAGCTATGGTTTTCCCGAATCCCATGCCGTGAGTTTTGCCCTGCTGGTCTACGTATCGTCGTATATCAAATGCCACTATCCCGCGGCCTTTGCGGCCGCGTTGATCAACAGCCAGCCCATGGGCTTCTATGCCCCGGCCCAGATCGTGGCCGACCTCAAACGCCACGGTGTGGACGTACGTGCGGTCGATGTCTGTCACTCGAACTGGGATTGCACGCTCGAAAACGAGCCCACGGGCCGTATTGCACTACGGCTCGGCCTACGCCTGGTCAAGGGTTTGTCCCCCGAGGCCGGCGCACGAATCGTGGCCGCACGTCAGGCACGCGCGTTCAGCCAGGTTCCGGATCTGGTGGAGCGCGCCAACCTGGATCGTCGCGCGCGCGACGCCCTGGCCCGTGCCGATGCGCTACGCGCGCTGGCCGGCCATCGTCATCAGGCGCAATGGCAAATCGCAGGCACCCGTGCCCATGGCGATCTGTTTGCCGGCATCGAACCCAGCGAACCCGACGTCGTACTGCCCGAACCCCAAGAAGGCCACGAAATCGTGGCCGACTATGCCAGTACGGCCCTGACCCTGCGTCGTCATCCACTGGCGTTGTTGCGTGCCGCGCTGACCCGTCAGGGCGTGCTGACGGCCCGCGATTTCAACGACCTGGCCGACAGCCGACCCGCCCATGTCGCCGGTCTGGTCACCATTCGCCAGCGTCCCGGCAGCGCCAAGGGCACGACTTTCGTCACCCTCGAAGACGAAACCGGCTGCGTGAACGTGGTCGTACATCGCGATCTGCTGGCCCGCTATCGCGTGGCCGTCACCAGTGCCCGGTTGCTACGCGTCAACGGCATCATGCAGCGCCAGGGCCCGGTGACCCATTGCGTGGCCCGGCATATCGTCGACGACAGCGCCCGGCTCGGAAAACTCACCACGCGATCCCGCGATTTCCATTGAAACCATTGCCTTATTGAATGTATTTGGCAATTTTTATAGCTTAAAACGCAAGCATTGTCTTTATGGATCACGGTCATTCATGGAATGGGAAAACGCTTCTACATGAAGCGACACATCATGATCGGATCCTAAGCGACTGTAATATCTATTTATCCTAAGCCGAACAACCGGATTACCATCATTGGTTCTGGCAGCGGGTCGCGAGCGCATATCAAGTCGAATCAGTCCTCAAATGAACGCCAATAAACGCGAATTTGGAAAGATGAACCGCTACATACGGCGATAAGTATCGCCTTGAGAAGCGCGCCGAAACAGTCAAGTCAATGCCCTCTTAACCAACTTATCTGCGTTAATTCGCGTTCATTCGCGGACAAGTATGCTCTTCCCGAGCGATCGCCCATACTATAAAAACAAAAAAGGCCCGGTAGAACCGGGCCTTACAACACTTTATTAAGGTTCGTTCGCGCGCTGGAATCAGGCCTCGGCCGTTTCCCGCGACGAGATATCGAGTTCGATCGCATCGTCGTTGACGCGAACCACGACCTGGCCGCCGTTGGCCAACCGGCCGAACAGCAGCTCTTCGGCCAACGGCTTCTTGATGTGATCCTGGATGACGCGGGCCATTGGCCGTGCGCCCATTTTCACATCGTAGCCGCGCTCGGCCAGCCAGCTCCGTGCCTCGGCTTCGACCGTCAGGCCGACGCCGCGTGCTTCGAGCTGGGCCTCGAGCTGGAGGATGAACTTGTCGACCACCCGCTCGATGACTTCGCCCTGTAACGGCTGGAACTGGATGATCGAGTCCAGCCGGTTGCGAAACTCGGGTGTAAAGCCACGGCGGATCGCTTCCATGCCGTCCGAGCTGCTGTCGCTCGGATTGAACCCGATGCCGCGGCTGGCCATGGCCTCGGCGCCCGCGTTGGTCGTCATTACCAGAATCACGTTGCGGAAATCCGCCTCGCGTCCGTTGTTGTCGGTAAGCTTGCCGTGATCCATCACCTGCAGCAACAGGTTGAAGATATCCGGATGGGCTTTCTCGATTTCGTCGAGCAGCACCACTGAATGCGGCTGCTTGTTGACCGCCTCGGTGAGCAGACCGCCCTGGTCATAGCCGACATAGCCCGGCGGCGCGCCGATCAGACGCGACACGGTATGGCGTTCCATGTATTCGGACATGTCGAAGCGCACCAGCTCCACGCCCAGATGCAGGGCCAGCTGACGGGTGACCTCGGTCTTGCCCACGCCGGTCGGGCCGGCAAACAGGAACGAACCGATCGGCTTGTCGCGGTTATCCAGCCCCGAGCGCGACATCTTGATCGCACTGGCAAGCGAGGTGACCGCTTCGTCCTGGCCGAAGATCACGAGCTTGAGATCGCGTTCGAGCGTCTTGAGCACATCGCGATCATCGCGCGACACGGTCTTGGACGGAATCCGGGCGATCCGCGAGACCATATCCTCGATATCGCGCACCTGGACGGTCTTGCGCTTCTTGCCCGAGGGCCGCAGGCGTAGCCGGGCACCGGCTTCGTCGATTACGTCGATGGCCTTGTCCGGCAGATGCCGATCATTGATATGGCGTGCCGACAGTTCGGCCGCAGCTTCCAGCGCCGGCTGGGTATAGCGCACCTGATGGTGTTCCTCGAAGCGATTCTTGAGTCCACGCAGAATCTGCACGGTATCGGCCACGCTCGGCTCGGGCACGTCGATCTTCTGGAAGCGGCGCGCAAGCGCACGATCCTTTTCGAACACGCCGCGGAATTCCTGGTAGGTGGTCGCGCCCATGCAGCGCAACTCGCCGGATGCCAGTTTCGGCTTGAGCAGATTCGAGGCGTCCATCACGCCGCCCGAGGCCGCGCCCGCCCCGATGATGGTGTGAATCTCGTCGATGAACAGTACCGCGCCATCCTGTTTTTCCAGTTCGGCGAGCACGCCCTTGAGGCGCTTTTCGAAATCGCCGCGGTATTTGGTGCCGGCGATCAATGCGCCCAGATCGAGCGCATAGATCACGCTCTTGCCCAGTACGTCGGGCACTTCGCCATCGACGATCATGCGCGCCAGGCCTTCCGCAATCGCGGTCTTGCCCACGCCGGCTTCGCCGACCAGCAACGGATTGTTCTTGCGCCGCCGGCACAGCGTCTGGACCACGCGTTCGATTTCGTGATCGCGACCGATCAGCGGGTCGACATCGCCTTCGGCCGCCTTGCGATTGAGATTGGTCGCATACTGTTCGAGCGGGGATTTGCCGGCTTCGCCGCCTTCTTCGGCGGCCTTTTCCGTGCTCGGGCCGGCCTGCTCGCCTTCGCTACCGGATTTCGACACGCCATGGGAGACGTAATTGACCACGTCCAGCCGGGTCACATCCTGCTCATTGAGCAAATAGACGGCATGGGATTCCTGTTCGGAGAAGATCGCGATCAGCACATTGACCGCGGTCACCTCTTTCTTGCCCGACGACTGCACGTGATAGACCGCACGCTGAAGCACGCGCTGAAAACCCAGCGTGGGCTGGACTTCGTGATCTTCGCCGGCGGGCACGACCGGCACGTGGGTATCGATATAGCTTTTCAGTTCGCGTTCCAGGCGCGAAATATCCGCGCTGACCGCTTCCAGCACCTCGGCCACCGCCGGGTTGTCCAGCAGCGACATCAGCAGATGTTCGACGGTCAGCATTTCGTGGTGCTGGCGTCGCGCCACCATGAAGGCAGCGTCCAGAGCGGTTTGAAGTTCCTGGCTCAGCATTTTGCGTCCCCGAACCTTGGTTCGATTGAGGCCTGATCGTGTCCTGTGAGTGGTTCGAAAATCAGGCTTTTTCCATAGTACACAACAGCGGGTGCTGGTGGGCGCGTGCGTGATCGTTGACCATCGCCACCTTGGTCTCGGCTATCTGAGCCGTAAACGTACCAGCCACCGCCTTGCCCCGCGTATGAACGGTCAGCATGATCTGTACCGATTGCTCGCGGTTGAGACTGAAAAACGTCATCAAGACTTCAACGACGAATTCCATCGGCGTGAAATCGTCGTTGTGCATGACCACCTTGTACAGCGGCGGCTGCTTGGTTTTGGGCCGACTGGTTTCGACAACGGCCTCGCCTTCGTCTTCCACCGTCGGCTTGGGTTTGTCGGACTGACTCATTGGGCCCCTACCTCGGCTTGCCGGCGCGTCCCTCTAGAGACTTGATCGGCATCGGATCCATTTTCTATACGCAGGATATAAGGATACGGGGGCAGCAAATCAATCGATCACACGCAATCGATTCGCACACGGACCATGCCGGCGCGGCCTGCGCGCCAGCGACGGTCGATAAATTCAGGACTTATTCGCCGAGGTTGTGGGCGAGCAGCGTGCGGATACGCTCCGGAACCTGCTGTTCGACTTCCACGCGTGCGACATTAATCGCGCTGGCAAAGGCCACCGCATCGGCATCGCCGTGCGACTTGATGACCGTCCCCTGCAGGCCGATGAAGGTGGCGCCGTTGTACTGGCGCGGATCGACGCGGCGCCGAAACGCCTTGAGCACCGGCATGGCAAAGAATGCCGCGCTGCGGGTGAGTGCATTGCGCGAGAATTCCTCGCGCAGGAACTGGGCGATGAGCTTGCCCAGCCCTTCGCTGGTCTTGAGGGCGACATTACCCACGAAGCCGTCGCAGACCACCACGTCGACATCGCCGATATAGATATCGTCGCCTTCGACGAAGCCGATATAGTTGAGCTCGCTGTCGCCGAGTAGCTTGCCGGCCTGCTGAATCTGGGTATTACCCTTGATTTCCTCGGCACCGATATTGAGCAGCCCCACGCGCGGTTCTTCCACGCCGTGCACCGCCTCGGCAAGCACCGCGCCCATTACCGCGAACTGAAAAAGCTGTTCGGGCGTGGATTCGGCGTTCGCGCCCAGATCGAGCATCAATGTATGCCCGCGCCGCGAAGGAATCGGCGACACGATCGCCGGCCGGTCGATGCCAGCCAGTGTCTTGAGCACGAAACGGGCGGTCGCCATCAACGCGCCGGTATTGCCGGCAGATACGCAGGCCTGCGCGTCGCCGGCCTGGACCAGATTGATGGCCACGCGCATGGAGGAGTCTTTTTTCTGGCGCAGAGAGCGCGCAGGCGACTCCGACATGCCCACCACTTCGCCGGCATGACGCACGGCCAGACGACTGCCGAAGTCGGCATTCTTCTGACGCGCAATCTGGCGATTGAGCATCTCGGTATCCCCGACCAGAACGATTTCCAGATCGGGGTGGGCATGCAAGCTCGCCACGGCAGCGTCCACGGCCACAGGGGCGCCGTGGTCGCCGCTCATGGCGTCGACTGCGATACGCGTCATCAGTCGAAATCCGGGGCGATCAAGCCCCGGACATCATTCGATCTTTAAATGTCGTCGCCGGTATTGACGACCCGGCGACCACGATAGAAACCATCGCGCGTGACGTGATGACGCAGATGCGTCTCGCCCGTCGTCTGGTCGATCGACAGCGTCGGCGGGTTCATGCTGGCGTGCGTGTTGCGACGTTTATCGCGCTTCGAACGGGATTTGCGGTTCTTTTGGACGGCCATGGCGTTCTATGTCTTCCAGCGTTGTCGAAAATCGTCAATCGTCGCGTTTGAGCTGACTCAGCACCGCGAACGGATTGTTGCGTCGTTCATCGTCTTGTTCGTCACTGCGCGGCATGTCGTGATCGACATACTGCGCCGTGCATTCCGGCCGGCTACAGCGGGCTACGCTCGGCAGCGCCAACAGCAGCTCGTCGGCCACCAGCGCATGCACATCCAGCATATCGCCATCGGCCAGCACCGGTTCGTATTCGCGCGGCACGTTTGCAGCAGCGCTATCGTCGCCGACCACCACGCCGGCCACGTCCACGTTCATCGGCTGATCGAAAGCATTCAGACAACGCTGGCATTCCAGCCGCAGCGTCGTGCTGATATCGCCCTCGACATGGACACGTCTTTGCGCATCCTCCCGAAACACGAGCTCGACCACCACCGGCTCGCTGCCGGCATCGATCGTCTCGGCCGCGACCCGATCCAGACGAACCAGATCGAGACAACCTTCGATACGCCCCTGCTGTGTGGCAAGTCGACGGTAATCGACGCGTGATACCAGCGCTCGGGGCGTGTTCATGGCGCGCGATAATAGGGGCGAAGGGCCGCCAAGTCAAAGCATTTCGGCGCCCGCACGCCCGTTGGCGCTCGTCAGAGTAAAGCGTGAAGCCGTGTCGATCGTTTATCCTTCGCGCTTCGCCGACCAAGGATATGTCATGGCCTCGCACCGCCCTGCACCGATCATCCTCGCCTCCAGCTCGCCCTGGCGCCGCCAGCTGCTCAGACAACTGGGTATTCGCTTCGAAGCCACGTCGCCGGATATCGACGAAACCCCGCGCGCTGGCGAGGCCCCGGCCGCGCTGGCCGAGCGCCTGGCCATCGCCAAGGCGCGCACCATTTTCGACGACTGGCCGGAGGCCATCGTGATCGGCTCCGATCAGGTCGCCGATGTCGAGGGTGACATTCTCGGCAAGCCGGGCACCCCGGAAAAAGCGCGCGCGCAACTGCGCCGACAATCCGGCAAGACCGTTTATTTCCATACCGGGCTGTGCGTATGCGCTCCCAACTTCGAGACGCCGCGCGCCCAGGTAGAAACGGTCACCACACGCTTTCGCGAACTCAGCGATGCCCAGATCGCGCGCTATGTAGCCGCCGAAGACGTGACCGCCACCGCCGGCAGTATCAAGTCCGAGGGCCTGGGCATCAGTCTGGTCGAGTCGATCGAAACGAAAGACCCGTCGACCCTGGTCGGCCTGCCGCTGATCGCGCTGTGCCGAATGCTCGAACAGGCCGGCGTCGAGATTCCCTAGGGAAGCTCTGCATAACGTCTCGCGGCTCGCGTTCGAGTCCTCAAATGCGTTGCGACAAGGCGTCCGAGCGCAGCGCCTGCCTCATTGGCAGGTCAAGCTCGGCAACGCCGTCGCGGCGCATTTGAGGCCGAACCCCTTGCGGGCCGGGGCTTTGCGCGCGCTTGATCGGCGTCAGTGTTCGCTACCGCGCAACGAGCACGCTACGCTCTCACTTCCTTGTCAATCGCGCGCAAAGCACGCCGGCGCGACCACGACAGGTTGTGCAGTGCTTCCCTACGCGCTACGCCGTTCGCACGCCAGCCACTCGGGTAGCGTCTCGACACTGTCCAGCACCTCGATCGCCCCGGCGCGGCGCAGGCGCTGGGCATCGTGCACGCCACAGCCGACACCGATCGCATCCACGCCCGCGGCGCGAGCCATGGCGACATCGTATTCGGTATCGCCGATCATCAGCGCATTTTCGGGCACGGTCGCCGACCACAGCAGAATTTCTTCGAGCATGTCCGGTGCCGGTTTGGGCGTGGATTCGTCCGCACAGCGGGTCCAGCGGAAATACCCTTCGGTACCGGTCGAACGCAGGGCCGAATCGAGCCCGCGCCGGCTCTTGCCCGTCGCCACCGCCATGGTGAAACCGCGGGCCTTGAGTGTATCCAGCGCCCCACGCACGGGCGGAAACAGCTCGGCGGCGCTGCGCTTCATGCCATAGCGCACGCGATAGGCGTGCAGGCGCGCGCGTACGCGTTGGGTGTCGAGTTCGGGAAACAGCCGGGCCAGCACATCGTCCAGACCCAGGCCAATGAGTTCACGCATGCGGTCCGGCGAGCGCTCCGGCAGGCCGATCTCCTGAATCGCGTTCTGCATCGCGGCCACGATCTCGCCGGCCGAGTCCATGAGCGTGCCGTCCCAATCGAATACCAGCAGTTCGTATCGCTTCATTACGCCTTATCCAGCCGATCCAGTATCTGTTGCAAGTCATTCGCCAGCGGCGCGTCGAGCTGCAGTGTGTCGTTGTCGTATGGCATGTCGATATGTTCGGCATGCAAGAACATGCGCTTTAACCCGCGCTCCTGCCACAGCCGCGCGCGCTGATTGGACCCATACTTGTCATCGGCGGCCACTGGATGCCCGCAATGCGCGGCGTGCACGCGAATCTGATGGGTGCGTCCGGTCTTGATGCGCACAGACATTAAAGTGGCATCCTCATAAAAGGCGATCGGTTCGAAACGCGACACGCTCACCTTGCCGCCACTCGGGTCCACCGTGACCATGCGTTCGCCGCCCCGCTCCACATCGCGCGACAGCGGCGCATCCACTTCCACCGCGCCGGCTTTCCAGTGGCCGTCGACCAGCGCCAGATAGCGTTTGGTCGCGCTGGCATCGTTGAGGCCGGCACGCAGCGCATCCAGGGCCACGCGCGAGCGGGCCACCAGCAGACAACCGCTGGTGGCGCGATCGAGCCGGTGTACGAGTTCTACATACTCGCCGGGGCGCGCCACGCGCAGTACCTCGATCAGACCGAAGCGCAGGCCGCTGCCGGCATGCACCGCCAGGCCCGCCGGCTTGTTGAACGCCAGCAGATCGTCGCGTTCGAGCATCAACGCCGCACGTGTTTTGGCGATGAGTGCGTCGGGCGGGCGCCCGGGGCCCGGCTTTTCTTTTTGACGCACGGGCGGCAGCCGGATCTCGTCGCCTTCGTTCAGGCGCGTCCCCGGTTTCGCTCGGCCGCGGTTGACCCGCACCTCGCCGCTGCGAATGATGCGATAGACCTTCGATTTCGGAACGTTGCGAAAGGTACGCAACAGAAAATTGTCGAGTCGCATGTCGGCGTCGTTATGATCGACACGGACATAGCGAACTTGAGCGGGTGCCGTAGTCAGATTACACTCCCAAGGTCGGGTTGATTGACCTGTCCGCCGACGCCTTTCCCGCGCGGGTACGCAATCACCGACTGACAGTCATTTGTCACACGCTGAAAATAAAGCAGGGCAAGCCTAGCATGCGCCCCGGCGACCAGCGTGTTTCCGCTAAGAGTCATTTATTTATCCATGTGCTCCTGTCTGATTGCTGCTGTGCACCACGTGATCGCTAACGCCATAACCGGCTGCGACAACACGGGTACGCCGGCGGCCGGCGCCTGTTTGCGCGCGCCGCTCACACTCTCGGGCAGTCGAGCGCCAGTCGAGATCCATTCGAATGAAACGCATTTTGATCAACGCCACGCAGCCCGAAGAGCTGCGCGTGGCGATCGTCGATGGCCAGAAACTCCATGATCTAGATATCGAAGTCGGCAGCCGCGAACAGCGCAAGGCCAACGTCTACAAGGGCCGCGTGACGCGTGTCGAGCCGAGCCTCGAAGCCGCCTTCATCGATTACGGCGGCAATCGGCACGGTTTTCTGCCGCTCAAGGAAGTGGCCAAGGACTACTTCAACAAGAACAACAACGGTGGTAACGGCAAGGACAGCATCAAGCATGCGCTGTCCGAAGGTCAGGAGATCATCGTCCAGGTGGAAAAAGAGGAGCGTGGCAACAAGGGTGCCGCCCTCACCACCTTCGTGAGCCTCGCCGGGCGCTATCTGGTGCTCATGCCCAACAACCCGCGTGCCGGCGGCGTGTCACGGCGTATCGAGGGCGAGGATCGCAACGAGCTGCGCGAAGCGCTCAACGAAGTTCAGGTCCCCAACGGCATGGGCGTGATCGTGCGCACCGCGGGCGTCGGCCGCTGCGCCGAAGAGCTGCAATGGGATCTGGATTATCTGGTCCAGGTCTGGAAAGCGATCAACGACGCGGCCGAAGCGCGCAAGGCGCCGTTTCTGGTCTACCAGGAATCCAACGTCATCATCCGCGCGCTGCGTGACTACCTGCGCGACGATATCGGCGAAGTGCTCATCGACCAGGCCGATATCTACGAAACCGGGCGCGAGTTCATGCAGCAGGTCATGCCGCATGCCCTCAACAAGCTCAAGCACTACACCGACGAAACGCCGCTGTTCTCGCGTTTCCAGGTCGAATCCCAGATCGAGAGCGCCTTCGAACGGGAGGTCACCCTGCCCTCCGGCGGCTCGATCGTCATCGACCACACGGAGGCGATGACCTCGGTGGATATCAACTCGGCGCGCGCCACCAAGGGCGGCGGCATCGAGGAAACCGCCTTCAACACCAATCTCGAAGCGGCTGATGAGGTCGCCCGCCAGCTGCGTATCCGCGATCTCGGCGGACTGGTGGTCATCGACTTCATCGACATGGAGAACAACAAGAACCAGCGCGAGGTGGAAAACCGCCTCAAGCAGGCGGCCAAGGCCGACCGCGCGCGGGTTCAGATCGGGCGTATCTCGCGCTTCGGCCTGCTCGAGATGTCGCGCCAGCGCCTCAAGCCGTCGCTGTCGGAATATTCCTCGCAGGCCTGCCCGCGCTGCCTGGGCCGCGGTTCGATTCGCAGCGTGGAGTCGCTGTCGCTGTCGATTCTGCGCCTGCTCGAGGAAGAAGCAATGAAGCCGGCCACGGGCCGCGTGATCGTACAGTTGCCGATCGCGGTCGCCAGCTTTCTGCTCAACGAAAAACGCGACGATATCGCCGGCGTGGAAAAACGCTCCGGCACCCAGGTCACCCTGGTGCCGAACCACACCCTGGAAACCCCGCACTACGAAATCAAGCGTGTGCGCGGCGACCAGCTTTCCGAAGACGCCAACGACGCCACCAGCTATCGTCTGGACACCCACGTCGAGATCGAAAAACCGGTCGAGCCGGATCACAGCGCCGCCGCGACCGCCCGCGAAGAACCGGCGGTCAAGCGGGTCGCCCGTCCCGACGCCCCGGTCATCGAACGCAAGGCGCCCGCCGCCGAGGCACCGGCTGCGCCGCCTACGGCCGTCATGACGCCCTGGCAACAACTCTGGGATGCACTGCGGCGTATCTTCGCCGGCGACGCCCGCCCCGCCACCACGACGACCGCGGCCAGCACCGACAGCAGCCAGTCACAGGCGCGCGATAGCAGCGCCGACAAGCGCGACGATAGCGGCGATCGCAACGAGGGCGCGCGCAAGACCAAGCCACGGCGCGGCAATCGCTCGAACGACAACCAGAGCAACAGCGACAACAATAGCGGCAACAACGCCAACAAGCGTTCGCGCCGCGGCGGACGCAATCGGCGTAACAACCGAGGCGATAACGACAATAGCGACAACGAAAACGCCCAGAACAACCAGAACAACCAGAACAAGTCGAACAACACGCGCAAGAACGAGGATAACGCCAACAAGCGCAGCGACGGCGGCAACAATAAGCCCAAGGATAAAAAGCCCGCGCAGAACAAGGCGAACGACGCCAAGGGCGACGACACCCCGAAGGACGAACAAAAGAAAGAAAAGTCCGCGCCGACGAAAAACGCAGACGACGCCAAGCAGTCGAAGCCCAAGGCGGCGGCCAATAACGAGCCGAAGCCGGAGGACGCCACCCAGCAGGCGGCGACCAACGATACGACGGCCGAAGCGGCCACCGAGAGCGCGGCCGAAAACACCAGCGACAACGCCGACAACACGAGCACCGACAGCAATAACGAAGGCGGCGGCCGTCGCCGTCGTCGGCGCGGCGGACGCGGGCGTCGTGGTGGGCGCAATCGCAACAAGAGCGCCAGCGATTCGCAGAACGGCGAGTCCCAGAACGCCGATGGCGAAGATGAGGCCAACCAGGCCGGTAGCGCACAGGGGCAATCGGATGGCGCCACGAGCACAGCTGATGACAGCCAGGCCGCGGCGCAGGCCAGACCGGGCGACAGCGACAACGCATCGGCGACGCCCACACCGGCCGACGACGCCTCGCTGAACGCGGACAAGCCAGCCGATAACGCGAAGGCCGAAGCGCAAAGTAACGAGGCGGAGACTCAGGGCCAAACGCAGACGAGCAGCCACGAGAACGCCCCGGCTGCCGAGCCGAGCGCGGAAAAACAGGCCGAGGCCTCCAAACCGTTACAGGCGCCCGCGCCCGAGGACGATCAGCCCTGGTCGGCGGTGACCGCCAGCGAGAACGCCAAGGCAGCGTCCGGGCACAAGCCGGCCCAGGCCGAATCCGAACTCGGTACGGTCGAAACCAGTGAGCAGGCGGCCAGCGCCCGTGCCGACGAAGGCGAAAGCGGTGATACCGCCAAGCCGAAGCCCGAGCCCAAACCCGCAAGCGCGCCCGCGGTCGACGAGACCCCGACCGAAACCGAGCAGGAAGAACCCGCGAAACCGGCCGAACCGGCAGACGACGCCGCGGCCAGCACCGGCGCTGAAGACGCGGCCGAAGCGACGGACAATCCGGCGCGCCCGACAGCCGCTGCCGAAAAATCCGATACCGGATCGGCCGAGGGCGACGAGCCGGCGCCCAAACCCAAGCGCAAGCGCCCGGCCAAGAAAAAGGCCACGCCGGCCAAGGCCGCCACAGCGGGCGACGAGTCCAGCACGCTGCAACAGGTCGAAACCCAAGCCGGTGAGCCGACCCAGCAGGCCGATATCGACGACAGCGCCAAGGCGGATGCCGAAGCTCCACCCGAAACCGAAGCGGCGGAGAGCAGCGACGACACAGCACCGGCAGCGGCGGATGTGCCCCAGGCACAACCGCGGGCCAGCCTCGATGAGGTTGTCGGCAAAGCCGACACGCCAGCCGATAGCGAGGAAAGCCGGCTCGAGCAGGTGGAAACGCAGGTCGATGCCGATGCGCAGGCGGACGACGCGGAATCTAAGCAAAAGCCGGCCAATACCGGCGGCCAGTAGCCTGAGGCGCACCGCTGTGTAAAGGCTCGGCCCACGATGGGCCGGGCCTTTCTTATGTCTGCTTTATGTCTGCGTCAGATTACCGGTGACGCCGGGCGTATCGCTCGCACGACATCAGGACGATAGCCGGCAAGCCCGCCAAACCGCCGCCGCCAGCGTTTAATCGATACCGGCCCAGCGTTTGCGGATATCGGCCAACAGCCCGGCCGAGGCATCCTCGATCATGTCGAGGACGAGCTCGAAACCACGGTCGCCGCCGAAATACGGGTCCGGCACGCTCTGATTGCGATAGTCGTTGCTGAAACGCATGAACAGGTCGACTTCAGCCCGCGCTTGCGGCGTAGCCCGATACAGGGTCTGTAACGACGCCAGATTGTCGGCATCCATCGCCAGCACGTAATCGAAATCCGCTAGATCCTGCGCCGTGACCTGCTGGGCACGCAGATCGTCGATATCGACACGACGCGCCCGCGCCGCGCGGGCCGCGCGTGCATCCGGCGGCTTGCCGATATGCCAGTCGCCCGTGCCCGAGGACGCAATTTCGATCCGGTCGGCCAGACCCGCCTGCGCGACCTTCTGGCGGAAAACGCCATGCGCGGTCGGCGAGCGGCAGATATTGCCCAGGCAGACAAACATGACACGGGTGGGCGATCGATTCATGATGCGGACTCCGAGGCCGGCCGGGAGGCCATCAGCGCTTCCACCAGGGCGATATCCTCGACGGTATCCACGCCCGGGCCAGGCACTTCGACCGCCTCGACCAGCGCGATTGGCATATTCAGTTCATAAGCCCGCAGTTGCTCGAGCGATTCGATACGCTCCAGCGCGCCGGGTGCCGCTGCCGAAAAGCGTTTGAGCGCACCTGCGCGATAGGCATAGATACCCAGATGACGGCGTGCCGACCGGGCAAAATCGGTATTGCCGCTATCGCGATGAAACGGAATCGGCGCGCGGCTGAAATACACGGCACGCCCGGCGGCCGAGGCGACCACCTTGACCACATTGGGGTTATGAAACGTCTCGGCATCGCCAATCGGCGTATAAGCGGTGGCGATCGCGGCGTCGGTGTCGTTTGCCAGCGCCGCGGCGACCTGATCGATCAACGCCGGCGGCATCAACGGTTCGTCGGCCTGAACATTGACCACGATCGCCTCATCGGGCCAGCTATTTTGCGCCGCTACTTCGGCGATACGATCGGTACCGCAGCTGTGATCGGCACGGGTCATGCACGCGCTCACGCCGGCCACCCGCGCGGCCTCGGCCACCGCCTCGCTATCGGTGGCCACGATCACTTCGGCCGCGCCGCTGGCCCGGGCGGCACGGCAGACATGGGCGAGCATCGGCTCGCCGGCAATCGTACGCAGCACCTTGTTGGGCAGACGTGTGCTCGCCAGCCGGGCCGGAATGATGACAACGAAATCCATACGTTCTTCTATCCTCGATGCATGTGCACGCGCTCGGTCAAGCGATCGAGCAGCGCCTCGATACGCGCCTCGCATGCCTGACTGAACGATACGCGAACCGGCACCTGCCAGCAGCGGCCGGCGTTATCGAATGCGCCACACTTGACCGCGTCCTTGCAGGTCATGAGCACCGGGTAATCGTCCGCGAAGTCGAGATCGGCCGGCTCATAACGATGATGATCCGGCATGGGGTGTTCGATCACCTCGAGGCCCTGTCCGCGCAGCATGTCGAAAAAACGGCGCGGATCGCCGATACCGGCAATTGCATGCACCGGCGCGCCTTTAAAGGCCGTGAGTTCGCGCGTCGCGCCGGCCCCGGCGACCGGATAGGCCGCGCCCGGCGCGAGCCAGAAGTCTGCGCCCTGCCCGTGCACCAGCGATAGATCCACCGTATCCAGGCGTGCCGGCGCTTCGCGCAGCGGCCCGGCCGGCAACAGCCGCGCATTGCCCAGCCCGCGGCGCGCATCGGTGACCGCGATCTCGGCGTCTCGGGCCAGTGCATAGTGCTGCAGACCGTCGTCGGCGATCACGATATCCGCGCCCTGCGCGACCAGCCGGCGCGCGCCGCGCGGCCGGCGCGGATCCACCACTACGAGCGCACCGGATTGGCGTGCGATCATCGCTGGCTCGTCGCCGGCAAGCGCGGCCGGCGTATCGGCGTCGACATCGAGCGGATAGCGATCCGATTTGCCGCCATAGCCACGCGATACCACGCCGACGCGTAGACCGCGTGCGCGCAGCTTGTCGATCAGGGCGAGCGTGAGCGGCGTCTTGCCGCTGCCGCCCACAGTAATATTGCCGACCACCAGCACGGGGACATCGACGCGTTCGCTGGCGAGCCAGCCGCGCCGATAACCGCCACGGCGTAGCGCCACCACGCCCCCGAATACCCAGGCCAGCGGTTTGAGCAGCGACCAGGCCCCGTTCGGGTCGTACCAGCTGCGTTCGAGCGCTTCACGCATCAATCAGTCCGACAATACGGCATGGGCTGTACCGACACAGCGTCCATGCCTATGCGTTCAGTCCGGGCGCGCGAACTGGATATCGTGCAGACCGCGATAATGACCACCGATCTGCATCAGCTCGCTGTGCGTGCCTTTTTCCACCAGTTCGCCGTCGTGCATGACCACGATCAGATCGGCATCCTGAATGGTCGACAACCGATGAGCGATCACCAGCGTGGTGCGATTCTGCATGAGCACATCCAGACCTTTCTGGATCGCTTTTTCGGATTCGGTATCGAGTGCCGAGGTCGCCTCGTCCAGAATCAGAATCGGCGAATCCTTGAGCAGCGCGCGGGCAATGGCGATACGCTGACGCTGGCCACCCGACAGCATGATGCCGTTCTGGCCTACCAGGGTGTCATAGCCCTTGGGCAGCGACTGGATGAATTCATCCGCATATGCCCGTTTGGCGGCATCGATTACCGTCTCGCGATCGGCATTGCCCAGCACCCCGTACGCGATATTGCCGGCGACGGTATCGTTGAACAGAATCACGTTCTGGTCGACCAGGCTGATCTGGCGGCGCAGATCGGTGAGCCGATACTCGGCCAGGTCATGACCGTCGAGCAGTATGCTGCCGCGATCATAATCGTAGAACCGCGGCAACAATGACAGCAGCGTGGATTTACCGCTGCCCGAGCGGCCCACAAACGCGACCGTCTGGCCCGGTTTCACTTCGAAGCCGATATCGCGCAGGACATCGGTTTCGGTTCGGGGGTAACGAAACCACAGATCGCGCACTTCGATATGGCCTTCGGCGCGATCGATGGCCAGGGTGCCGTGGTCGTTCTCGGTCGGCTCGTCGATCAACTCGAAAATCGCGCCGGCCGCGGCCATGCCCGCCTGAATGGTCGCGTTCACGCTGGTCAGGCGCTTGATCGGGCCCATCATGGCCATCATGGCGCCGAAGAAGGCGGCCAGATCGCCCGGTGACATTACCCCGCCGCCGGTATCGCGTACCGCAACCGACACCACGAAGGCCACGGCGAATGCGGCGATCAGCTGAATCACGGGCACACTCGCCGCACTGGTGGTGGCCTTGCGCATCGACATGCGACGGTTGCGCTCGTTGATCTTGTCGAAACTGCGGCGCTCGCGTTCTTCACCGCCGAAGACCTTGACCACCCGCTGACCGGTGAGAACTTCCTCGCTGACGTGGGTGATATCGCTCATCGACTGCTGAATGCTCATGCTGTAACGCCGAAAGCGCTTCGAGACATGGCTGACGATGACCGCGATAATCGGCCCGACCACCAGCGTAATCAGCGCCAGCGACCAGTTGATCCAGAACATCAGAAAGGTAAAACCCACGACCCGCAGCGAGTCCTGGATCATGATCGTGATCGCGCTGGTGGCAGCGCCCGAGATCTGGCCGGTGTAATAGGTCAGCTTGGCCGTGGTCTTGCCGGTCGAATTGGCATCGAAAAAGCTGGACGGCAGACGCAGGAACTGGGAAAAGATATCGCTGCGCACGTTGTAGATCACGCGATTGGCGACCCACGACATGCCGTAGCTCGAACAAAACCCAAAAGCGCCACGAAACAGGAACAGCACCAGCATGAACGCCGGGATCCAGCGGATCATCCACGGGTCGCGGTCGACGATGCTGCCGTCGAGCAACGGCTTGAGGATATAGATGAGAGCCGTATCGGCCGCCGCGTAACCCGCCATGCCGATCGCGGCGATACCCAGCCATTTCTTGTGGCGCCAGGTATAACGCAGCAGGCGAGGATAGATCTCGCCGATCGGCATGTTCGTTTCGAATTTCTCTCGCGCCAAAATGAAAGGCCTATACGTAAAAGTGAACAACCCGACGCGTCGTGCGCCGGGCCCGACGGTCAGCGGGCATCGCCACCGGTTGCGATCTCCACACGGTCGAATTCGGCCTGTGCGGCCGCGTCCATGGCCCGCACCACGGCCGCATGGCTGGCCGCACCATCTGCGCGTAAACGCAGCGGCCGATCCGGATATTGTGCCCGTAGTGATAGCAGCGATGCGACCAACGCATTCGCGGCGAGCCCACGGCCGTCGACGCGATAGCCGCCATCGGCATTAATCTCCACGATCACCGCCTGTTCGCTGGCCACCGCCTGGGCACTGGCCGCGCCGGGCAACTCCAGTTCGAGCTGCTTTTCGTCGATGAAGCGGCTCGAAACCATGAAAAAGATCAGCAGCAGAAACACCACGTCGATCAACGGGGTGAGATTGACCGATGGCTCCTGATCGGCGACGCGGCGTACGAATTTCATGTGCTTGGCGCGTCGCGCTGGTCTTCAATCAGACGCACCGCCCATTGCTCGAGCAGCAGGCCGCGTTTTTCCACCAGGCCGTTGAAATAGCGATAGGCCACCAGCGCCGGGATCGCCACGCACAACCCGGCCGCCGTGGTCACCAGCGCCTGGCCGATACCACCCGCCAGCGCCTGGGCATCGCCCAGCCCGGCTTCGGTCATCGTCGCGAAGATCTGGATCATGCCCGCCACCGTGCCGAGCAGACCCAGCAACGGCGTAATCGCGGCGATGGTGCCCAGCGTATTCAGATAGCGCGACATGTCGTGGGCGGCCTGACGGCCGGCCTCCTCGATCCGTTCGCGGCGAATGTCCGTGCCTTCACCGCGCGTCGCCATCACCGCGGCCCAGACACGGCCGAGCGGACTGTGCGCCTCCAGCGATTGTCGATCCGCGTTCGACAGCGCGGGCGAGCGTGCCAACTGGGCACGCTGTTCGAGCAGCCGCGGGGGCGCAACACGCTGGATATGCAATGCCCAGGCGCGCTCGATCACGATGGCGAGGCCGAGCACGGAACAGATCGCGATCGGTAGCATCAGCCAGCCACCGGCCGCCAGCATTTCTGCCATGCCTTTTCCTTGAATGTCAGGCAAGACGGCATGATAAGCGCCTGAATCGTTGCCGGCCACCCATACTGCCGGCAGGCCCACGCCCTCAGGGCGTATGCCACACCCGCGGCGCGCGCTCGCGCCAGCGTGTCACGCTGATCGCCGGTGCATCGGGCGCCATATCGAGTTCGATCGCGCCCGACGTGGCCGTATTGATGACATCTGCCCCCGCTGCCCCGAGCCGGCCCACCACCGCGGCATTGGGAAAACCCCAGCGGTTGTGCCAGCCGGCCGAGATGAGAGCCAGGCTGGGCGATACCGCCTCGACAAATGCGTTCGAGCTGGAACTGGCACTGCCGTGGTGGGCCACGACGAGTACATCCGCGGCCAGCGCATTCGCATCGCGCTCTACGAGCTGGGCCTCTGTCGCGGCCTCGATATCGCCCGGCAATAGTATGTGTCCGGCCGGCGCGTCGATACGCAGCAGGCAGGAACGCGCGTTATCGGTCATGCCAGAGGCGATATCGCTGTCGCGCGGATAGATCACGGAAAAATCCACGCCGTCCCAACGCCAGTGCTGACCGCTGCGGCAGGGCTGTGCGCTACCGGCCCCCAGACGACGCACGACCTTTAGTTGATCCACGATCGCCTGCGCGCCGCCCATATGGTCGATATCGCTATGGCTGATCATCAGGCGATCGACGCTTGCACGGCCGACATGGCGCAGATACGGCACCACGAACGCGCTTCCCGCATTGAAACCGGTGCGATAGGCCGGTCCCGCGTCATACACCAGCGTATGCGCACGCGTGCGCACCACCACAGCCAACCCCTGCCCGACATCCAGCACAGTCACGCGCAGCCCGCCCGCCGGAATGTCATCGATCGCGGGGCGCCAGCCCAGCAACGTCGGCAACAAAAACACCGGCGCCAACCAGCGCCCCGGCAGACCGCGCGGCATTGCCAGCAACGCGATACCCGTCACCGCCAGCACCAGCGCGATGGCCCCGGGCACCACTGGTTGCACCGTGGACCACGGCCAGGCTGCCAGCGCGGCCAGGCCGGGCCACGCTGCGCCCAGCACGGTGGCGACCAACGCCAGCACCGGCCCGCCCAGGGTCGGCACGACCAACGCGGCAATGGTCACCAGCAGCAACAGCGGCACCAACCCGACAGCCGTGGGAATCAACACCGCATTGACCAGCGGCGCGATCAAGGAGGTCTGCCCGAAAAACCAGGCGCCAAGCGGTGCGAGCCCGGCCACCAGTCCCAGCTGTAACCCAATGAAGCCGAGCACGCGCCGGCGCGTTGCCATGCGCGCCAGATAAACCAGCCACGCGACTGCGCCAAACGATAGCCAGAAACCCGGCGTGATCACCGATACCGGCGCCCAGACCACCACGACGATCGCGGCAATCGCCAGAATGCGCGACACCGCGATACGGCGCATCGTCACCACGGCGAACAAGCCACCGGCGACCATCACCAGTGCGCGCTGGGTGGGCAGTGCGAAACCAGCCAGCAAGGCATAGCTCAGCGCGCCCGCAAACGCCACGCCGCCGGCCAGTAGCGACGCCGGCGCGCGCGGTGCGATACGCAGTACCAGCCAGCGCGCAAATGCGAACAGCCAGAACGCGATGAGGCCGATATGCAGTCCGGAGATGGCCACAAGATGCGATGTGCCGGTCGCCCGCAGTACCTCCCATTGCGCATCGCTGATGCGATCGCGAATCCCCAGCGTGAGCGCCTCGATAATGCCGCGCATGGCGCTGGCCTCGAGATACGGCGCGATCCGCTGCACGGCCAACGCGCGCAGGCGGTCGATAGACCACGTCGCGCGGCCGTCGCAGTGGGTGGCGTGGCGGATATAGCCGGTGGCATCGATGCGCTCGCGCCAGAGCCAGGCTTCATAGTCGAACGTGCCAGGGTTGGCCGAGCCGTGCGGCGTCTCCAGTTTGAACGCGCCGGTCAAACAATCGCCGGGCAACAGATCGTCGCCATGGTCGTACCAGGACAGGCGCAGACGATAAGGCGCTGTATCGCGCACGAGCACGAAGCGCGTGCGATACGCTTCATGGGCGACGACGCCGGCGACATGCCCGGTCATGGTCACCGTTTCGCCGCTGCGTTCCAGCGGCCAGCGTGCGGCGAGTTGCTGTTGTATGCCGAAACTCGTCCAGGCGGTCGCACACGCCGCCACGACCAACAGCCCACGACCGGGCCAGCGCCATAAACACAGCAGTAACGCGACAACCGGCAACCACAAGGGAACCGGCGTCGGCTGAAGATAGGTGGTACCGACCGCCGCCACAAGACAAACAGCCAGCCAGCGCGGATCACGCTCGGCCACACGCAGGGCCCAGGCACACGCGCGTAGCCATCCCGCCTGCCTGCCAGCGATCGCACCCCACTGCCCCGTCATCCCCGTCCCGGCGTTTTATGAACACGCTTTTGGGTTGTGGGGGTCAGCCTAGCGCTTATTCACCGGCGGTAAAACGGCGCTGCCGGACTTCACTTGCAGCGCCGCGACGCGGACAGATCAGGCGAAGGCGCTGTCCTGGGCCGCCGACAGGCGCCCATCGGCCAGGCTCCAGACCTGATCCATGCGCTGGGCCAGTTCGCGGTCGTGGGTGACCATCACCAGGCTGGTATTCATCGACGCATTGAGCTCGAGCATCATGTCGAACACGCTCGACGCGGTGCGATGATCGAGGTTGCCGGTCGGCTCATCCGCCAGAATACAGGCCGGGCGCGTAACCAGTGCCCGTGCCACCGCTGCGCGCTGGCGTTCGCCGCCGGACAGTTCCGTGGGCTTGTGATCCAGGCGCGCGCCCAGGCCCACCTGGCGCAATAGATCGCGGGCCGCGTCCAGTGCCTTTTTCGGCGGTCCACGCCGAATCAAAAGCGGCATGGCCACGTTCTCGACCGTGGTGAACTCCGGCAGCAGATGATGAAACTGGTAGATGAAACCCAGCTTTTCGTTACGCAGCTTGCCGCGGGCGGCGTTCGACAGCGTGGTCATGTTGCGACCGGCGATATGAATCTCGCCCTGGGTGGGCACATCGAGCCCGCCCAGCAGATGCAGCAGTGTCGACTTGCCCGACCCGGAGGCGCCGATCACCGCGATCTTGGCCCCGGGCGCGACATTCAGGTTGATATCGTCGAGCACGGTGATCGGCTCGCGGACTTCCGTGAACGTCTTGGACAGATGCGTGCAGCCAAGCACGCTCGTGGTCGCGTCGCTGGAATTACTCATAACGCAGCGCCTCGGCCGGTTGCACGCGGGCGGCTCGCCACGCGGGATAGAGCGTCGACAGGAACGACAGCACCAGCGACAGCAGCGCAATGCGCACCACGTCGGTTTCGTGCAGCTCGGCCTTGAGCTGGCTGATGTAGTACACGTCGGCCGACAGCAGATCGGTGTTCAACAGACTTTCGAGCATGGGCACGATGTGTTCGATATTGATCGACAGCAACACACCCAGCACCACGCCCACGACCGTGCCGATCACGCCGATCAGCGAGCCCTGGACCATGAAGATCGCCATCACCGACTTCGGCGACATGCCCAGCGTGCGCAAAATGGCGATATCGCCCTGCTTGTCGGTGACCACCATCACCAGCATCGACACGATATTGAATGCCGCCACCGCGATAATCAGGCTCAGGATGATGAACATCACCGTCTTTTCGGTGGCGATGGCGTGAAAGAAGTTGGCGTGCTGGCGGGTCCAGTCGGACATGCGCTTGCCGGGGTCGAGCATGACCTCCAGCTGTCGGCTGACATCGGGCGCATCGAACATGTCCTTGAGATGCAGCCGTACACCGGTCACGCCGTCGCCCATGTTGTAAAGCGTGGCGGCATCGCCCATATGGATCATGACCATACCGCGGTCGTATTCGTACATGCCGACCTGGAATATCCCGCCGACGGTAAAGCGCCGGAACCGCGGCACGATGCCGGCCGGGGTGATATTGGCCTCGGGAATCATCAGGTCGACCTTGTCGCCTACGCCCACGCCCAGAATCGCCGCCAGTTCCGCGCCGATGACGATGCGGTACTTGCCTTTCTCGAGCGAGTCGAACTGGCCGGCGACCATGTGGTCGGCCACATCCGACACCTTGCGTTCCTTGTCGGGCAACACGCCGCGAATCATCGTGCCGGCCATGTTGCGCCCGCTGCGGACCATGCCTTCGCCGCTGATATAGGGCGCCGATCCGGTCACATCGGCCAGCCGCGTATCGACCTGGTTTTCCACGTTCTGCCAGTTCTGCAATGCCCCGCGCCCGGCCGAGATCTCCACATGCGAGGCCATGCCGAGAATGCGGTCGCGCAGTTCCGCCTCGAAACCGTTCATGACCGACAGCACGGTAATCAGCAGCATCACCGCGAGCGCAATTCCGCCCATCGAGATGGACGAAATGAACGAGATGAAATGGTTGCGCCGCTTGGCCCGCGTGTATTTCAGGCCGGCGTAGAGTTCGAGGGGTCTAAACATTGGCGCGCATTAAAGCATAATGGTTGCGATCGGCGCAGGGGGTCTGACGCCGAAAACCATCGTCGGGGATTTGAGTCATGCGCATGAGAACGTCTCTGCTTGTTTTAGTTCAGATTTCGGGACTGTTTTTGATCAGTGGCGCGGCCTGCGCTCAGTCGAACAGCGGTTACGCTGACGACAGTACTTCCGATTCCGGCACTAGCCAGACACAAACGCGCGGCACGGTACTCGATATGCCCGCCGGCGAAAACACGGTACAGGGTGCGGCCACGCCGCGCCCGGACACCCCGCCGCGTGGCATGACCAAGGCGCGCGTGGAGGCGCGATACGGTGCGCCGCTGAGCAAGAGCCAGCCGGTGGGCCAGCCGCCGATCACCCGCTGGGACTATCCCGAGTATCGGCTGTATTTCGAGTATGACCATGTGCTGCACGCGGTCGTGCCCGATCATTTCGAACCCGTCACCCATAGCGACGAACTTCAGCCTGCCAATTGATGACCGAACGTGTATTGCCGCCGGAATGGGCGGCCCAACAAGCCACCGTTCTCGTCTGGCCGCGCAGCGGCGGCGACTGGGGCGATGGCCTCGACGCCGCCCGCGATGCCATCGCCGAGTTCGCCGCCGTGCTCTGCGACTATCAACCCGTGATTCTGGCCGCCGCCGACGCCGAATGTCGCGCCAGCATCGCCGCGCATCGGCTGCTTGCCGATCTTGCATCACTGACCGTGGTTGACGTGGCCAACGATGATATCTGGGCCCGGGATACCGGCCCGATCACGGTATTCGACGACGGCGCACGACGTTTTCTGGATTTTCGTTTCGACGGCTGGGGCGGCCAGTTCGAAGCCAGCCGCGACGATGCCTTCACCGCCGCCCTGCATGCCACCGGCGTATTGGGCGACAGCCCGATCGAGCGCCACGAGATCACGCTTGAAGGCGGCAGCATCGAATCCAACGGCGCGGGCGCGGTGCTCACCACCGAGCGCTGCCTGCTGCAGGGCCGGCGCAACGCCGGCTTCGATCGGGATCGCGCCGTCGCCGCGCTGGCCGACGCCCTGGGTGCCGACACCGTCCACTGGCTCACCCGGGGCGATCTCATCGGCGACGATACCGATGGCCATATCGACACCTTGGCCCGTTTCGTCGCCACCGATACCATCGCCTACCAGGGCTGTCGCGACCCACAGGACGCGCACCACGACGCGCTTGACGCCATGGCCGAAGAACTGGCCGCCCTGCGCGATGCCCAGGGCCAGCCCTATCGACTGGTCGAACTGCCGCTGCCCGCGCCGGTGCACGATCCGGAAGACGGTCATCGCCTGCCGGCCGGCTATGCCAACTTTCTTATCGCCAACGGCTGTGTGGTCATCCCCGCCTTCGACGATCCGGCCGACGACGACGCCCACGAGATCATCGCCGGGCTGTTCCCGGATCGCGATATTCGCCGCGTCGACAGCCGTGCCTTGATTCGCCAGCACGGCGGCCTCCATTGTGCGGCCATGCAAATTCCTGCCGAGTTGCCTCGATGAACGATTCCGCCCCGCTGCGCGTTGCCGTGGCGCAATATGCCTGCACGCCCGACCCCGCCACCAATCTGGATACCGCGGTCGCGCATATCGAACAGGCCGGCGCCGCCGGCGCAAAGCTCGTGCTGCTGCCCGAGCTGCACAACACGCCCTACTTCTGCCAGCGCGAAGACCCGGCGCTGTTCGATCTGGCCGAACCGATCCCCGGTCCGTCCACCGAACGCCTGGCCGCGGCCGCCCGTGATGCCGGCGTGGTGGTGGTCGCCTCGCTGTTCGAACGCCGTGCGGCCGGGCTGTATCACAACACCGCAGTGGTACTGGATGCCGACGGAACGCTGGCCGGGCGCTATCGCAAGATGCATATTCCGGACGATCCGGAATACTACGAAAAATACTATTTCACCCCGGGCGATCTCGGCTTCACGCCGATCGATACCTCCATCGGCCGGCTCGGTGTGCTCGTGTGCTGGGATCAGTGGTATCCGGAAGCTGCCCGCCTCATGGCCCTGGCCGGCGCCGAACTGCTGGTCTATCCCTCGGCGATCGGCTGGGACGATGCCACCGACGACGCGCCCGAACAGCAGCGCCAACTCGACGCCTGGCAAGGCGTTCAACGCGGCCATGCCATCGCCAACGGCCTCGCCGTGGTCACCTCCAACCGGGTGGGCATCGAGGGCGACAACACCACCGAAATCCGTTTCTGGGGGCACAGCTTCGTATTCGGCCCGCAGGGCGAAACACTCGCCGAAGCCGGCGAAAGCAGCGAACTGCTGGTTGCCGACGTCGATCTGCATCGCACCGAGTCGGTACGCCGTATCTGGCCGTTCCTTCGCGATCGCCGTATCGATGCCTTCGACGATATCACCCGGCGTTATCGCGACTGATCACGACACGAGCGCGTTTTCGACATCGGCTATTGGGGCGGCAGCCGCTATGGATTTTGAAAAGCCTAAACTCGCCGCGAATGAAGCCAGACCCGTTATGCGGGTTTTGGCGTTCGGCTTAGCGCTTATCAGCTGGTTGGTCGTGCTATCGCTGGCTTACGAAACCTACCGTTACGCGGTCGCACCCGTTGAAGGCTGGTCATTTCTTTTCGGCGCGTTGGTCATGGCAATCTGGTCGTCATACGTCGCCCTGCGAGGCTTCGTGCCGCCCTGGGTGCTTCGGCTCCTTCCGTTTTTAGGGGCCGCCACGAATGGGCGAAGAATAAGGCGTCGATAGGCAAAGCCCTACCGCAACTGAGCTCGGCCATTCCATGCCCGCCTCGGGCCTCGACTATGCAATAATCCGCCGCTTCTCATGGCTGTCGTAACCGAAAACAACGCAAACACCCGTGCCCTGGCGCCGCCGGCGCTGCGCGCGGGTGCACACGATGCCTGGCAGGGTCTGCACGGCTGTGCCACGTCGATCGCGCTGGCGCGTGCCGCCCAGGCCCGCGATGGGCTGACCGTGGCCGTGGTGGCCGACGAGCACCGCGCCTATCGTCTGGAAGAGGAACTACGCTTCTTTTCCGACGAAAACCTCGCCGTGCGTCATTTCCCGGACTGGGAAACCCTGCCCTACGACGTATTTTCGCCGCATGCGGATATCATCTCCGAGCGGCTGGCCCTGTTGCACAGCCTGCCGGGCATGGGGCGCGGTATTCTCATTATCGCTGCCGATACGCTGGTCCAGCCGCTGCCGCCGACCACCTTCGTGGACGCACGGGCAATGGTCTTCAAGGTCGGCGACACGCTCGATTTCCATGCCCTGCGTGAACGCCTGGAAGCCGCCGGCTATGCGGCCGTTTCCGAGGTGCGCACCCACGGCGAATATGCCATTCGCGGCGCGGTGATGGATCTCTACCCGATGGGCTCGAACACGCCCTATCGGCTGGATCTGTTCGACGATGAAATCGACACCATCCGCGCCTTCGATGCCGACTCCCAACGCTCCACGGACAAGCTGGAGTCGATCCGACTGCTGCCGGCGCGCGAGTTTCCGCTCGACGACGACGCCATCAAGGCATTTCGCTCGCGCTATCGCCAGCGCTTCGAGGGCGATCCGGGCGCGAGCGTGATCTATCGCGATGTCTCGCGCGGCATTCCGCCGGGCGGCATCGAGTCGTATCTGAGCCTGTTCTTCGACGAGACCGCGGCCCTGTTCGATTATCTGCCCGCCGACACGGCGATCGTGGAACTCGGCGATGTCGACGAGGCGCTGGCCACCGCCTGGCGCTCGATCGAATCCCGCCACGAACAGCGCAGTGTCGACCCGGAGCGCCCGCTGCTCGCCCCGGCAGAGGCCTTCGTCACGCCCGATCGCCTGCGCAGCGGACTGGACGGGCTCACCGCCGCCCGTATCGTCGACGAGGCGATCTCGGCCGACGCGGTATTCGACGTGGCGCCGGTGCCGCCAATGTCCGGCGCCGATATCGCGGCCACCGGGCGCGCGCTGCGCAGCTTCTTCGACGAGTTCGAGGGTCGAATCCTCATTACCGGCGACTCGGCCGGCCGCCGCGAAGCGATGCGCGACTGGCTCACCTCGCTGGGCCTGGCCCCGGCCCGTGCCGAGGGCTGGTCCGACTTCATCGACCACAACAAGCATATCGCCGTGACCAGCGCGCCGCTGGAAGCCGGTGCGGTGCTCGCCGGCGATGGCATCGCCATCATTGCCGAAAGCCAGCTCACCGGCAGTCGCCCGCCCGCCAAGAAGCGCCGCCGTGTCACCCGCGACCCGGAAACGGCGATTCGCGAGCTCACCGACCTGGCCCCCGGCGCGCCGGTCGTGCATCAGGATAATGGCGTGGGCCGCTACAAGGGCCTGCAAAAGCTCTCCGCCGGCGGGGTGGAAAACGAATTCGTCACCATCGAATACGCCGGCGGCGATCTGCTCTATGTGCCGGTCGCCTCGCTGCATCTGGTGCATCGCTTCACCGGCGCGGACGCCGAAACCGCGCCCTTGCACCGGCTGGGCAACGACCGCTGGGCCAAGGCCCGCAAGAAGGCAGCCAAACGTGCCCGCGACGTCGCCGCCGAGCTGCTCGAAATCCAGGCTCGACGCGCCGCTCGCGAAGGCGTGGCGATGGTGCCCGACGCCGACGACTATGCCCGTTTTGCCGCCGGCTTCGCCTTCGAGGAAACGCCGGACCAGCAGCGCGCCATCGACGAAGTGCTGGCCGATCTGGCCAAGGCCACGCCCATGGATCGCGTGGTCTGTGGCGACGTGGGCTTCGGCAAGACCGAGGTCGCCCTGCGTGCAGCCTTTGCCGCCATATCGGCCGGCTATCAGGTCTGTGTGCTGGTGCCCACCACCCTGCTCGCCCAGCAGCATTATCAGAACTTCGCCGACCGCTTTGCCGACTGGCCGGTCAAGGTCGCGGCCCTGTCGCGGCTGCGCACCGGCAAGCAGCGCGACGAACTGCTGGACGATATGCAAAACGGCAAGCTGGATATCGTTATCGGCACCCATCGGCTGCTGCAAAAAGATATTCGCTTCAAGAAGCTCGGCGTGCTCATCGTCGACGAAGAACACCGCTTCGGCGTGCGTCACAAGGAACGCATCAAGAGCCTGCGTGCCCAGGTCGATCTGCTCACGCTCACCGCCACGCCGATTCCGCGCACGCTCAACATGAGCCTGTCCGGCCTGCGCGATCTATCGATCATCGCCACGCCGCCGGAATCGCGCCTGGCCATTCAGACGTTCGTGTCGCGCCAGGACACCGCGCTCATTCAGGAAGCCGTGCGCCGTGAAATGCGTCGCGGCGGGCAGGTCTACTACCTGCATAACAAGGTCAAGGACATCGAGCGCGTCGCCCGCGATCTGGGCGCGATCCTGCCGGAAGCCCGTATTCGGGTGGCCCACGGCCAGATGCACGAGCGCGAACTCGAAGCCGCCATGCTCGATTTCTATCATCGGCGCTTCGATATCCTGCTCTGCACCACGATTGTTGAATCCGGCATCGACGTGCCGAGTGCGAACACCATCATCATCGACCGGGCCGATACCTTCGGCCTCGCCCAGCTGCACCAGCTGCGTGGGCGCGTGGGCCGGTCGCACCATCGTGCCTATGCTTATCTGCTCACCCCGCCCCGGGAATCGATGACGCCGGACGCGGAAAAGCGCCTCGACGCCCTCGCCTCGCTCGGCGATCTGGGGGCCGGTTTTGCCCTGGCCACCCACGATCTGGAAATCCGTGGCGCGGGCGAGCTGCTTGGCGAAGGCCAGTCCGGCCAGATTCAGGAAATCGGCTTCGATTTATACCGGCAGATGCTCGACCGCGCCGTGGGTGCGTTCAAGCGCGGCGAAGTGCCCGAGGCCGATGCCGACGAACTGATGTCGGCCACCGAAGTCGAACTGGGCGCGCCGGCGCTTCTGCCCGAGGAATACATCCCGGACGTGCATATCCGGCTGGTGCTCTATAAACGCATCAGTTCGGCCAAGGACGAAGCCGCCCTGCGCGCGCTCAAGGTCGAGCTGATCGACCGCTTCGGCCTGCTGCCCGAAGCCACGGAAACCCTGTTCGCCGCCACCGCGCTCAAGCTCATGGCCAGCCCGCTGGCCATCGCCAAGATCGAGGCCGGCCCCGACGTGGGCCGACTCAACTTCGCCCGCAACAGCCGTATCGACCCGGCCCGCCTGATAGCGCTGGTGCAGTCGGATGCAAAACGCTACCGCCTGGAAGGCGATGCCCGCCTAGTGTTTTTCCGCGACATGCCGGACGTCGAAACCCGAGTCGAACATATCCAAACGTTGCTGGAAAAACTCGGCGCCCCGGCACCGAATGAAGCCGAGGCCGCCGTCGAGAAAAGCTAGCCAGGCCAACCGCTCGACAAGCAACTAATCATGCCGCCTGCAAGCGCGCGTCGGCCGTCCGATATCGACATCGACGGCGGCATCGCAAAAAGGCGATCTTCAAAACCGCGGCCGTCATCATGGCGATCGCAGCGTTGGGCATGCTCACCGATGTGTTCTGACTCCTGGCGTTCAGTGCTCTAGCGGAAGTGACGCTGCTTTCTAACGCGGTCTACGATCAGCTCGGCAAGCGACGACGCGGCACGGTTGGCGCGGCCTTCGCGGCGAAATAGCCGTATGTCGATCGAAGGGAGTTCGGGCAGGCCCGCCTGGCGAGGGTCGAGAATCTCCAGTTCGGAATCGACCATGCTCGGAATGGCAACGGTGACGGCCAGGCCGGCAACCACGGCCACGCGCAGCGCGCCGAAGGCCTGGCTTTCGTAGGCCGAGCGCCACGGCAGTCCGGCACGATCGAGCGCCTCGGTGGCCGCGGCACGAAACGCACAGATGCCTTGCGGCCACAGCGCCAGCGGTAGCGGCCGGCACAGGTGTGCAGCAGCGCCTGGCGCGACGGCCCACACCAGCGGTTCCCTGCGCAGCTGCTGGCCGCCCGCCAGGCCAGCTTGGCGGGTGACGATCGCCATGTCGATATCGCCCGCCTCGACTTGTTCGACGAGGGTGACACTAAGTTCCGAACGCACTTCCATCTCGACCTGCGGATGGCGCTCTGCGAACAGCGCCAGCGTCTCCGGCATGTACAGGGCAAAGTCGGCAGGCAGGCCCAAACGGACCTCGCCGGCAACTTCGTCGCCCGCAACACGTTCTCGCAACTCGGAACTGAGCCGCAGCATCTCGCGTGCATAACCGAGCGCTTCACGCCCGGCACGCGTGGGCTTGAGCTGACGCGATGTGCGCGCGACCAGCGCCACGCCAAGCGACGCTTCCAGGCGTTGCAGCTGCATGCTGATCGCCGACTGCGAGTAGTTCATCTGCTCGGCCGCCGCGGTAAAGCTGCCGCTCTCGACGATGGCAACAAAACTCTGCATGGCTTTCAGGTCGACCACGGGCGTACGCATTACCTATCAACTTTATTGATGCTTCTTTCAATAATTAGCGTTTCACAGATAGGGCTGCCGGGTCCATATTCGCGCGTCTCTGGGAGGCGGCCATCCTATTAGTGGGTGGCGAGTAAACACGTTTGCCGGCGCTTGCCCGGCGCCCATGTGTGACGCCCGCGCAGACATGGCCACTTCGGGCCGGCATGAACGTTGTTGGCAACGACCTGCCGCGCGCCTGAACTAAGGCGATAGGCCGCGCCTCAATCTGGTGCTTGGCGCTCCGCGGCGGGCGCTGCGGCAGCGAACGCCACGCACACCATCGCAGCGGTACGAAGCACCGCTCTGCCAGCGCGGCGGCGGCCTGCGCACCGTGACCCGTTCAGCTTCAACAGGAATAACGTTTTGTCTCGACTGAAAAATTACATTCAAACCCACACCAACCCGCCGGTGTTTCTCATATCCGGCGGGATTATGCTGGTCATGGTCGCGTGGGCGTCGCTCGCGCCGGCGCCGTTCTCGCGTGTCGCCAATCAGGTAAACGACTTCATCAGCACCTATTTCGACTGGCTGTACGTGTTCAGCATGGCCGCGTTTCTGGTGTTCGTGGTCGGCGTGGCATTCAGTCGTGCCGGCCGCTTGCGGCTCGGCCCGGATGATTCGCGGCCCGAGTTCAGCACCTTTTCATGGCTGTCGATGATGTTCACCTGCGGGATGGGTGTCGGGCTCGTTTATTACGGCGTCGCCGAACCGGTCATGCTTTACCAGAACCCGCCGTTCGGCGAGGGTCAGACCGCGGCCGCTGCCCAGACCGCCATGAACTACACCTTCTACCACTGGGGGCTGCACCCCTGGGGTGCCTATATTGTGCTCGGCCTGGCGCTGGGCTATTTCTCCTATCGGCGAGGACTGCCACTCAAACCGGCCTCCGCGTTCTATCCGCTCATAGGCGATCGCATCTATGGCCCGATCGGGCACACGATCGATATTCTCGCGGTGTTCGGCACCCTGTTCGGCCTGGCCACCTCGATTGGCCTGGGTGCGAGCCAGATCGCCGCGGGATTGAGCGGCATGCTGCCGGTCAGCAGCGGGCTCGGCACACAGCTGGCAATCATTCTGGTGGTCGAACTGATCGCCATCGGCAGCGTGATGATGGGCATCAGTGCCGGTATTCGTCGGCTATCGCTATTCAACGCGGCGCTGGCAGGGTTACTGGCCCTGTTCGTGTTCATTGCCGGACCAACGCTGTATATCCTCAGTTATCTGGGCACCGATCTCGGCTACTACATTCAGAATCTGCCGCTGACGAGTCTGCGCCTGTTCACCGACGAACAGGGCGAAGCATTCCAGACCGCGTGGACGATCTTCGACTGGGGCTGGTTCATTTCCTGGTCGCCGTTCGTCGGCATGTTCATCGCACGCATATCGCATGGCTACACCATTCGCCAGTTCATTCTGGGCACACTGCTGGTGCCCAGTGGTGCATCCATTGCATGGTTCGTTATTTTCGGGCGTACCGCGCTCCACGGCCTGCTCGAAGGCGGTGGTAATCAGGCCCTGCTGGATGCGGACGCATCGCACATGATCTTCGTGGTCCTCGATGCCCTGCCGGTGGCGGGTACGCTGGCCGCTGTCGCGGCCATGCTGCAAATCGTCGTGGTCACCCTTTTCTTCGCGACCTCGTCGGATTCCGGTTCGCTGGTCGTCGACATTCTCACCAATGGCGGCGATCCGCATCCGATCTGGGAACAGCGTCTGTTCTGGGCGATTCTTGAAGGCGTTATCGCGGCGGTTCTGCTGGTCGCCGGCACGCTTGGGGGCGGCGATCCGCTGAGCGCAATTCAGACGGCGTCGGTCACCTCCGGGCTGCCTTTCTGCTTTGTGCTGCTCACCATGTGTTACACCCTGTTTCGCGCAATGTCGCAAGAGCTCGAACAGGGAACGGCGTCGTTTGCACGTAAATTAAGCAACGCAGCCTGACAGCCGCGTGCAGTCGGTCTATCGCCGACAGCCGGCAAGGCTGTCGGCGAGCCGAAACGGCATGCAGCTTCGGCGCGGAGAGGTTTTCCGGTGCTGTCAGCGAGGCCTATAGCCTCTGCACGACCATTTGCCCTGCTGGGGAGACCGACTTCAATGAATCGCTTCGAAACGAAAGTAGCCTTGGTCACGGGCGGCCGTGCCGGTATCGGACATGCAATCGCTCGTCGCCTGCAAAGCGAAGGTGCAACTGTCATCACGGCACAACGCGGCACGGACACGGCGTTCGATTCCATCAGTGCGGACTTCTGCGATTCGAACGCGCCCGCTCGAATCATCGACGAGGTGATCGCACGATACGGGCAGTTGGACGTACTGGTGAACAGTGCCGGCATGATGCAGGAGGCGCCCATCGAGCAGACGACGTTCGAGGCCTGGCAGCGCAATATCGCGCTCAACCTGAGTGCGCCGTTCCTGCTTATCCGTGCTGCCCTGCCTTACCTGCGCAGCACCCACGGCAACATCGTGAACGTGGGTTCGCTGGAAGGCCTGGCCGCCAACCCCAATCACGCTGCCTACTGCGCAACCAAGGCCGGACTGCACGGGCTTACCCGGGCGGTCGCCGTGGATCACGGGCACGAGAATATTCGCTGCAATGCAGTCGCCCCCGGCTGGATCGACACCGACCTGAACGCCCAATTGGTAGCCAATGCCGTGGACGCCGATGCGTTCCAGCGGGATCTGGCCCGAATTCACCCGCTACGGCGTGCCGGTCGCCCGGAAGAAGTGGCCGCGCTCGTGGCCTTTCTGGCCTCGGACGACGCGGCGTTCGTCAGCGGTGAAATATATCGCGTGGACGGCGGTCGTAGCGCCCAGCTCAGCGCGCCGTAAGCAACACTGCATCGGCGCGCAGGGAACCCGGCGAAGCAGCGCCCTTGCTCATCGGACACACTTTAGGGCTCACTACCGGATTCCTACCGAAAGCGCTCGAATCCGGCGATGCTTGCTGTTCATCAAGTGGAGTAGCAAGAGGCGATCGTTCTCTCGCAAACCGTAAACGCGGCCTCAAGACTCGACGATCTATGTTTACGCCGCCCATTGGTCGCTTTTGCCTTGACGGCTTTCAGGGTCGCGCCACGTGTTGCCAATAATGCCACGCCGCCGACGGCGCAGGCCGCGCGCCTAACCGGTACGGATGGTCGTCTGAAAGCCGTTCAGGCGGCGTGTTACGCCATTTAGCCAAGCGCAACCAAGTCCAGCGAGCCGGTCAACCGAGCTGCAGCAGAACCGCGACCAGAAGCCGCTCGATATCCGCCATCCCCTGGGCGAGCGTGGCCTCGATTTCGGCATGAATGGCGGTGCCACCGCTTCGGCCGGCCGCTTTATTGACCACGACTGCGCAGCAGGCATAGTCGAGGCCGGCTTCGCGGGCGAGCGCGGCTTCGGGCATGCCGGTCATGCCGACGACGTCGCAGCCGTCGCGGGCCATGCGGTCGATTTCGGCCGCGGTTTCGAGACGTGGGCCCTGGGTGACGCCGTGTACGCCGCCCGCGGCCGGATCGAGATTCAGTTCGGTGGCGGCGCTCACCAGCGCTTTCGACAGCGTGGCGTCGTAGGGCTCGGTGAAGTCGATATGGTCGAGCAGCCCGCCTTCGGGGGCGTCGTAGAAGCTGTGCGCCCTGCCCCAGCTGTAATCGATAATCTGATCGGGAATGACGATGCGCCCGGAGCGCATGGGCTCGGTGATGCCGCCGACCGCGGCGATGGCGATCACCTGCTTGCAGCCGGCATCGGCAAGCGCCTGGATATTGGCGCGGTAGTTGATACGGTGCGGGGCGAGCTTATGGCCCGGGCCGTGGCGCATGACGAAACACACCGAACGGCCCGCGAGATGGCCGCATACCAGCGGGCCGGAGGGTACACCCCAGGGCGTGTCGATATCGGTGTGTGTTTCCCCGGCCTCCAGTGCGGCCAGATCAGCCAGCGCGGTGCCGCCGATGATGCCGATGGGCGCGGTGTCGATTTCGCTCATATACGACTCGTTCGATACCAGCAGGCCGCCCGGCGCACACCGCGCCGGGCGCGATCGACGGCTTCAGCCGCCGTGCTTGGGATGGGTGTCGCCCTCGACGGCATAGACGGCCGGTAGCTGGCGGAAATAGCCCTTGTAGTCCATGCCGGCACCGAAGACGTAGCGGTCCTCGATCTCGGCTCCGACGATATCGGCATGCACGCCGGGCGTGCAGCGGTCGTGGTTCTTGCGTAGCAGCATGGCCGTGGTCACCGAGGCCGCGCCCTGGGCTTCGATGGCGTTGATGATGGCTTCCAGCGTATGCCCTTCGTCGAGGATGTCGTCGATGATGCAGACATGGCGGCCGTCCAGGCGCAGCCCGGGGCTGACCTTCCACACCAGTTCGCCGCCGCTGGTTTCGCCGCGATAACGCGTGGCGTGCAGGTAATCCAGCTCGAAGGCGAAGTCCAGCCGCTTGGTGATTTCGGCCGTCGGGTGCATGCCGCCGAACATCACGCACATCATGATCGGCGCCTTGTCGGCCAGCTGTGCGGTGATCTGCTCGGCCATGCGGTCGTAGCAGGCATCCAGCTCGGCTGCGTCGATCAAACAGTCGGCATTTGCGCGTACCGCGCGGGCCTCGTCGTAACGTTCTGAATCAAAACCGCTCATGCTTCGCCTTCTTCGGTCGGGCTATCCGGGCCCTGGGTGGAGGTATAGCCACGTGTCTTTTCACGCGTGATCGCTCGATCGCGCTCGGATTGTACCTTCTCGGTGTCGATCTCTTCTTCCCGATCGTCATCTTCATCGCGCTCGGCGCGTGCGAAGTGTACGGCCTCAGGCACGTGCATGGTGGTCGTCGGATAGGCAATCGCCGCCCCATGATCACGTACGACATCCTGCACACGCTGCAATACGCTTTGCTTGATGGCCAGGAATTCGGCCCAGTCCGTGGTGTAGGTATAGCAATACACCAGCAGGTTGAGCGCACTTTCGCCGAGGCTGTCGAGATAGGTGAGAATCACCTGATCGCTGTCGATCGCCTCGTCTTCATCGAGCATCTTGCGCACCGCTTCGACGATATCGGGTATCGCCGCGGCGTCGTCGTAGCGCACGGCCACCGTTTCCATGATGCGCCGATGACTCATGCGCGACGGGTTTTCCAGCGCTACGTTGGAGAACACCGCATTGGGCACATACAACGGGCGCATATCGAAACGCCGCACGGTGGTCGCGCGCCAGCCGATCGCCTCGACCGTACCTTCGATATCCCGATCCGGCGAGCGTATCCAGTCGCCCACCGAAAACGGTCGGTTGAGATAGATGGTCAAGCCACCAAAGATATTGGCCAGCACGTCGCGGGCGGCAAAACCCAGGGCGATACCGCCGATGCCGGAAAAAGCGAGTAACGCCGAGGGCGATACGCCGAAGACCTGCATGATCATCAACGCGGCGGTGATCAGGGTCGCGATACGCAGCAGCTTACCGATGGCATCCGCGGTGGTGGCATCGATGGCATTCTCGCGCCCGGCCGCGCGCGCCAGCGCATTGGCGCCGACCGAGCGGATCATGCGGAACACGAACCAGGTGAACAGCGCGACCAGAATTACGCCGCGCCCTTCCGGCACATATTCCAGCCAGGCCAGCCCGTCTTCGGGGCGTGAGATGCGGATCGCCATCGACAGCCCGATGACCCAGATCAGCCCCTGAACCGGGCCGTTGACGCTGTAGTAGATCGCGTCGTCCCAGATATTGGGGCTTTTTTCCACACGCCGGCGCAAACAACCCAGCAACCAGCGCGTGAGTAGATCGGCCAGGCCCGTGATCAGCACGATGCCGAACACATCGAGCGCCACGCCCCATTGTTCGTGCAGACGCTGGTACTCGCTAATCAGCGTCTGTAGCCATCCCCAATCCGGCATAGGTCAGCGTCCGTCGTTGTATTCTTCTGCCAGCTGCGCGTTCAGCGCCACCGCGTTCTGCCAGCGCGCGTTTTCCGCTAGCGGCCGGGCCGGCTGCTCCAGCCTGCCACAACGCGTATGCAGGGCCTGGCGGCGCGCAGCCGAGGTATCGTCATCGATACGCACGACATCGAGCAAGTCCAGCGCGGCCGACCGATCGTTACAGATCGGCAGGTAATCGCAGCCGGCCTGCTGGGCACGGCGGGCACGTTCGGCGAAATCGCCGATCGCCGCCGCACCGCCCATAGTCAGATCGTCGCAGAACACGCAGCCATCAAAGCCGTACTCGCCGCGCAGAATCTCGTTGATCCAGCGCGGCGAAAGACTCGCCGGCAGATCGTCGACCGCCGGATAACGCACATGCGCCATCATCACCGAATCCAGCCCCTGCTTGATGAGCGCACCGTAGGGCGCCATGTCTTCGGCCAGACCGGTGCGGTCGCGTTCGTCCACCGGCAGCTCGGCATGCGAGTCGGCGACCACATAACCGTGGCCGGGGAAATGCTTGGCGGTACTGGCACTACCGGCATCGCGCAGCCCTTCCCCCAGCGCCTGCGCCAGCGCGCCCACCGTTGCCGCGTCGCCAGAGAAGGCACGATCGCCAATGACCGTTGACGCGCCATAGTCGAGATCGACCACCGGCGCGAGCGGCATGTCCACGCCGACCTGCGCAAGCTCCGTGGCCAGCAGCCAGCCGATTTCGCGGGCGGCGTCCAGGCCCGCCGCCTGGTCGCGCGCGGCCAGCGCGCCGATCGCCCGCATGGGCACCACGCGGGTGAAATGATCGCGAAAGCGCTGTACGCGCCCGCCCTCCTGATCGGCCACTATGAGCAGGTTCGGGCGCGCGCGGCGCATGGCGGCGGTCAGCTCGGCAAGCTGGGCCGGATCTTCGTAGTTGCGGGTGAAAATGATTGCGCTGCCCACGGCCGGATGGGCCAGCAGCTGTTCATCCTCGTGGCTGAGCGCGGTACCCGCCACATCGACCATCAACGGCCCGGGCCGTTGAAGCGTTTCACTCATGTATCAGAACCTTTGTGCCGACATCGACACGCTCGAACAGATCGATTACATCGCTGTTGGACATGCGAATACAGCCCATCGAGCCGGGCTTGCCCATCACGGCCGTATCCGCCGCACCGTGGATATAGATGAAACGGCGCATACTGTCCATCGCGCCCAGACGGTTGCGTCCGATCTCTTCGCCACACAGCCAGAGAATGCGCGACAGAATCCAGTCTTCACGCGGGGCGGACTGTGCCAGTTCCAGCGAATAGATTTCGCCGGTCGGCCGGCGCGCCTTGAAGACGGTGCCCGGCGGCGCGCCCGCACCAATCTTGGCGCGAATACGATGCTTGCCGCGTGGCGTCTGATGGCTGCCTTCGAACTCGCCGCCGCCCTTCGTGGCCGTGGACACGTCGTATTGCTTGATTTCGTGGTCGCGTTCGTCGAGCAGGGTCAGCGTTTGCGCATTCAGGTCGATATCGATATGCACGTTTGCAGGCGTTTCCATCACGCCCCCCATTGCGAATACGGCGCGAACGCCAGCGCGTGGTTGTAATAGCGCTTGTCGTGGGTGACTTCTGCGCCCACCCAGTCCGGGCACTCGAAGTCTTCGTCGGCGCGCGTGAGTTCGATTTCGGCCACCACCAGCGGCGCGTTTTCGCCGCCGAACACATCGACTTCCCAGGTATGCGCGCCGTGGGCGACCCAGTAGCGTGTCTTGACCACGGGTGGCGCCACACACAGCGTGGCCAGCATTTCGCGCGCGTCGACCAGCGGGATTTCGTATTCGTATTCCGCACGGGTCGTACCCACGCGCGCGGCCTTGATATTGAGATTGGCCTGCTCGCCCTCGATACGCACACGAACCGACGCCGGGCCGTCACCGCAGAGATAGCCCTGCTCAAAATCCCGACTGGCATGGGCATGCGCGCGCCAGTCGTTGTTGCGAACAACAAACTTGTGTTCGATTTCTGTGGCCATGGCTGTTCCTGTCACGAAAAAACGCAGCGTGGGCCGCTACGTCACCCGTGCGTACCCTGCTTGACGAAAACCGCCATCGACTCGACATGGGCGGTATGCGGAAACATGTCCATTACGCCCGCATGGGTCAATCGGTAGCCATACCGATGCACGAGCTCGCCGGCATCCCGCGCGAGCGTGGCCGGATGACAGGAACAGTAGACGATACGCTCGGCGCCGGTCGCAGCAATCGATTCCAGCATTTCAGCTGCCCCCGAACGCGGCGGGTCGATGAGCACGCGATCGACCTTCTGTTGACGCCAGGCGGCGTCTTCCGGTGGTTCGAACAGATTGGCGACATGCGTTTCGATGTTATCCGCGCCATTGCGGCGTGCATTGTCGCGCGCACGCTCAACCAGGCCGGCCTCGCCTTCCACGGTGATCACGCGTCGGGCCTTGCGCGCCAGCGGCACGGAGAAATTGCCCAGGCCCGAGAACAGTTCGAGTACGTCGTGCGACGCGTCGACATCCAGCAGTTCCAGCGCCTGGTCGATCATGCGGGCATTGATGCCGGCATGAATCTGCACGAAATCGTTGGGTTTGAAATACAGCCGCGCATCCCAGGCCGGCAACTCGTAATACAGCGCCGGCGCATGGCCGTCGAGCGGCGCGATGGTGTCTTCGTTGCCCGGCTGCAGATAGATAGAAAAATCGAAGCGCTCGCCGAATTCGCGCATGCGCGCCCGATCGGCCTCGGTCGGCTCATCGAGCACCCGAAACACGAGTGCAATGGCGTTATCGCCCGCGGCGACCTCGATCTGCGGCAGGCGCTCGCGTATCGACAGACCGTCGATAAGCGCGGCCAGATCGGTCAGGCGATTGCCGACCGGCGCGACCAGCACTTCACAACGCTTGAGTAGTGCAATGAACGGCGCACCGCGCTCACGAAAGCCCACCAGCGTGCCGCCTTTCTTTTCCACGTATTTCACGCCCAGGCGGGCGCGCCGGCGATAGCCCCAGCGAGTGTCCACCAGCGGTGCGAGCACGGTATCGGGCGCCACCTTGCCGACACGCTCGAGCGCAGCCAGGAGCTGGCCCTGCTTGAATTCGAGCTGGGCGTCCTCGCCTGCGTGCTGAAGCGCGCAACCGCCACACAGGCCGAAATGCGCACAACGCGGAGTGACCCGTTTGTCCGATGCGGAAAACAGGGTTTCCAGCGCCGCTTCCTCGTACTGCTTCTTCTGCTTGGTGGGCCGGTAGAGCGCCTGTTCACCCGGCAAGGTGTCCGCGACGAATATCGCCTTGCCGTCGACATGACCGACGCCGCGGGCGTTACTGGCCAGGTCCACGATATCCACGAGGCCCCGATCGGCCGGCTTGCGCCGGCGTTGGCGACGACTCATCGGGTTACATGCCTGACGCAGCGCGACGCGGCGCCCAGCAATCGATACGACACCCCACTCACGGTTTGTCGTAGACGCCGGTCGACAGATAGCGATCGCCGCGATCGCAGATGATCATGGCGATGGTGGCGTTTTCCACCTCGCGGGCGATGCTCAGTGCGGCGAACACGCTGCCGCCCGACGACGGGCCGGCGAAGATGCCCTCTTCGCGGGCCAGGCGTTTCATGGCGGTTTCCGCGTCGGCCTGTTCCACGTCGATGACGCGATCCACGCGTTCGGGTTCGAATATCTTGGGCAGATATTCCTCGGGCCAACGGCGGATACCCGGAATCTTGGATTCGCCCGCCGGCTGCACGCCAATGATCTGGATATCGGGATTCTGTTCCTTGAGGTAGCGCGAGCAGCCCATGATGGTGCCGGTCGTGCCCATGGTCGCCACGAAATGGGTGATCTGACCATTCGTGGCCTGCCACAGTTCGGGGCCGGTGGTTTCGTAGTGGGCCCGCGGGTTGTCCGGGTTGGCGAACTGGTCGAGCACCAGGCCCTTGCCCTCGCGCTGCATTTCGGCGGCCAGATCGCGTGCGCCTTCCATGCCATCGGCCTCGGACACGGATATGATCTCGGCGCCATACGCGCGCATCGAGGCACGCCGTTCCTCGCTCATGTTCTCCGGCATGATCAGCACCATGCGATAGCCCTGCATGGCCGCAACCATGGCCAGGGCGATGCCGGTATTGCCGGAGGTTGCCTCGATGAGCGTATCGCCCGGCTTGATATCGCCACGTTCGGCGGCGCGCCGGATCATGCTGTAGGCCGGGCGATCCTTGACCGAGCCGGCCGGGTTGTCGCCTTCGAGCTTGGCCAGCAGCGTATTGGACGCATGCGCGGCGTAGCTTTCCGGCAGGCGTTGCAGTCGGGTCAGCGCGCTCTGGCCGACAAAATGATCGAGCGTCGGATAACTGTTCTTGCTATTCATTGGCGAAGTTTAGGGCTTGTTGCCGTTTCATGCGACCCCGTGCCAAGCGCTGGCAATGCCGGCCACGGCGCGGGAATGACCGAGAAAAAAGAGAACGCGGCGCGCCCGGCTAGCGCAACGCGCGCCGCCCGGCATCCATGGCTGCACGCATCTCGCGCACCGCTTCGGCCAGGCCGACGAACACCGCATCGGCAATCAGGGCATGGCCGATATTGAGCTCCTCGATCGCCTCGATCGCCGCAATGGCGCCCACGTTGTCGCGGGTCAGCCCATGGCCGGCATGGACCTGAATGCCCAGTTGTCGCGCCTGCGCGGCGGCCGTCACGATCCGTTCGAGCTGGCGATCACGCTCGCCGTCGTCGGTGGCATCGGCATAGGCACCGGTGTGCAGTTCGATGAAACCCGCGCCGGCCTCGGCCGCCGCCGCGATCTGATCGTGCTCGGGGTCGATAAACAACGACGCCTGAATCCCGGCGCCCTGGAGCCGTTGCAGCGCACTGCGTACCGCCTCGATCTGGCCAGCGACATCGAGGCCGCCTTCGGTCGTGAGTTCCTCGCGCTTTTCAGGAACGAGGCAGGCATCGCGCGGCTTGAGCCGCTCAGCGATCGTCAGCATCTCATCAGTGAGCGCCATCTCCAGGTTCACGGGCACGTCACCGGCGGCGGTGAGCGCTTCGACATCGGCATCCTGAATATGCCGCCGGTCTTCACGCAGGTGCACGGTAATACTGTCGGCCCCGGCCGCCATGGCCGCGCGCGCGGCTTCGGCCACGTCCGGATAGTGGGTGCCACGCGCCTGGCGCAGTGTGGCCACGTGATCCACATTCACACCCAGACGCAGGGGTGCATGGCCGGTACGGGTTTCGGTCATTGTTGCTCTCCGGAAGACGGATGATCGGGCTTGGTCGGCGTCACCTGCGACGCCTTGAATGCCTGCATTGCTTTGAGCGTTTCCACGGATTTCAAGGGTTGCGGTCCAAGATGCGGTGCGATCGCCCGTTGCATGAGCACGCGCGCAGCGTGCACGTCGGCCCGCCCGCCAAAGCGTCCGCTGACCAGTCCCTGCAGCGCACTGCCCGCGATGGCGACTTCATCGTCATCGACACGGCCGACCCGCCGCCGCAGGCCCAGTTCAGGCGCGTAGACGTATTCGAGTGTGGCGTCGACCGGTTCGCCGGTATCGCTGGTGATATCCAGAGGCACGCCGTAACCCAGTTCGTCGAGCAGGTCACGCTCGAAAAACCGCAGCGCCACCACCGCCGGCGCCCCGTCGTCGAGCGCGACCAGCAGTGCGGCCAGGCTGTCGTGAATCGCGGCATGCGGATCGTCGCGGGCGGTCAGGCGCATGACCAGTTCACTGGCATAGAATCCTGCCATCAACGCGTTGCCGGCCAGCGTATGCCGGCGCGTGGTTTCCACATCGGTCAACGTATACAGCTCGCCGCGCCCGGACCAGGACAACTGCAACGCGGCCAGGGGTTCCAGCAGTCCGCGCCAACGCGACTTGGGCCGCCGCGCGCCCTTGGCCACCACGCCAATACGCCCATGCTCACGCGAGAACGCCTCGACGATGAAACTCGTGTCACGCCATGCACGACGATGCAGCACGATCGCAGGGGTTAACTCAATACGCATAATCGAACACAGAACGCACCGCTGCCGGCGAATCGCCGCCAATATAAGCCAGATCAATCCGTCGAGTCGTATACCGCTGCTTTATCGGCGAGTACCCGCCCATTAGCCGCAAATTAACTTCACTGATATATGAGCGGATCAGCCGATTACGCTAAAGAAATTTTGTCCGCGAATGAACGCGAATAAACGCAAATCGAATTCGGATTAGTGGAACGCCGCAGGTAACCGTCGCGCCTCCGCTACCCGCCGGGCTCGACAATGACGCCTTCGTATTGCTCTTGGCTTATTCGCGTTCATTGGCGTTCATTTGCGGACCACAACTTCTTTCGAACCCGAAACACACCGTGCCGCGGAACGGACTTGCGGCGGTAATCGCCGCTTCGGGTGCGACTCAAACAGCTTTTTTGCAAATGAACGAGAATAAGCGCAAATCGAATCCGGATAGGCACAACGCCGCGGGTAACCATCGCGCCTACCCTACCCGCCGGGCTCGCCAATGACGCGCTCGTATTGCCCTTGTCTTATTCGCGTTCATTCGCGTTTATTTGCGGACCAATACTTCGTCAAAAAACCAAAATACCGTGCCGCCTCATCTCGCTTGTCGCGATAATTACCACTTGGCGTCATTCCGCGGGTAAACGCAAACAGAATTCAGATTATGGACGGCCACGCGTGACCACCGCGGGTCATCCTGCCCGCCCAACTGACCAGTGGCACGCTCGCACGGCGCTTGGCTTATTCGCGTGTATTGGCGTTCATTCGCGGACCACCGATGAGGCGATGGTCAGTGGCCCAGATCGCGTACGCTGGCTTCGCTGTCGATCCAGTTTTCGCGCACCTTGACCCACAGGCGCAGATCCACGCGGTGCTGCAGGCGATCGACCAGATCCAGGCGGGCGGCACGGCCGATTTTTTTGAGCATGGCCCCGCCCTTGCCGATCACCATGGCCTTGTGGTTTTCGCGCGATACCCAGATACAGGCATGGATTTCGATCTGTTCGCCGCCCTGCTCGAAGCGCTCGATTTCCACCGCGGCCGAGTACGGCAGCTCCTGCTGCATGTACATCGTGAGTTTTTCGCGCACTGTCTCCGCGGCAATGAAGCGTAGATTGCGGTCGGTGTATTCGTCCTCGGGAAACAGGAACGGGCCTTCCGGCATGCGCTGTGCGCACTCGGCGACCACGGAATCCAGATTCTTGTGCTTTTGTGCGGATACGGGCGCGATAAAAGCGAATTCGCGGCGTGCGTTCATCTGCTCGATGAACGGCAGCAGTTCGGCCTTGTCGGCCACCCGATCCACCTTGTTGATGACCAGGCCCACGGGCGTACGAATCGAGGCCAGGCGTTCGAGCGCGGCTGCGTCTTCGGCGCGCCATTGGCCCGCCTCGACCACGAACAGCACCACATCGATCCCGGCCAGGCTCGACATCGCGGTTTCGTTGAGTACGCGGTTGAGCGCGCTGCGCTGGCCGGTATGCAGCCCGGGTGTGTCCACCAGCGCGATCTGCAAACCCGGCTGGGTGAGCACACCGATAATGCGGTGGCGCGTGGTCTGCGGCTTGGGGGTGACGATGCTCACCTTCTCGCCCACCAGCGCATTGACCAGCGTCGATTTGCCGACGTTGGGCCGACCCACCAGGGCGACCATGCCGCTGCGGGTCGTGGAGGTATCGCTCATCAATTCTTGTCCTTTGCTGTCATGAGTCGGCGCCGAGTTTTGCCAGCATGCGCCGGGCGGCGTCCTGTTCCGCCTTGCGCCGGCCACCGCCCTCGCCGTCGACGCTGTCGCCGCTATCGGTCAGTCGGCAACGCGAAACGAAATGCTGGCAATGATCGGCGCCGCTGACCTCCACCAGTTCGTATTCGGGGCGGCTGCGTGCACGCGCCTGCAGCCACTCCTGCAAACGGGTCTTGGCGTCCTTGAGACTCGCCGCACTGGGCAGATTGGCGAGGCGTTTTGCATATAGATGCAGGATGACCTTCTGCACGGCCGCGAACCCGGCTTCGCAATAGATTGCGCCCAAAAGGGCTTCCACGCCGTCGGCCAGAATCGAGGCACGCCGACGGCTGCCGTTGCGCATTTCGCCCGGCCCGAGCACGATCGCCGCACCGAGTTCGATCTCGCCGGCAATCGCCGCCAATGTGTTTTCTCTAACCAGCGAAGCGCGCAGACGCGACAGATCGCCTTCCGGGGCATCCGCGCATTGTTCGAACAGCGCGGCTGCGATGGTGAAATTGAGCACGCCATCGCCCAGAAACTCGAGGCGCTCGTTGTGGTCGGCGTCGGCGCTGCGATGGGTCAGCGCGCGATTGAGCAGTGACCGATCGCGAAACGCGTAGTCCAGATGTTGCTCGAGCGCGGCGCGCGCCTGTTCGCGATTGGTATCACTCGGCCCCATTGTTACCGGTCAACAGCGCTTTTTCCTCGAATGAATAGACCATGGACACATTGAACAGCAGCGGGCGGCGCACTTCATAGGCCACCGAAATCTCGCGCCCACCGCCGGCCACGCGACTGACCGCCACGTCGCGGCCGGTGAGGTTGTCGACATAGCCGGCATCGAAGCGCCGCTGGATCGCCTGCTGGATCGCGGCGGCCGGCGCGGTCTTGAGCTTGGGCTGCTCGGCGGCCCATTCGATGGTTTCGCGAATATCGTAGGCGGTCAGATAGACCGGTACGCTCTTGATCGCGACCAGCAACAGCAGACCGAGGGTGAACAGCACATAGATCAGCGACCACATCGTCAGCCCGTATTGACGGTTAACGGCGGTCAAGGCATTGGAACGAGGTTTTGCGGTGGCTTGCAACATATCGCGCTCGACTGGGTTTTATCCGTTATCGGCCCTTCAGTGGAGAATATGACCGATCCGCGAAAAGCGCACGTCGAATTCCGAGAAATCCACGCTCATCCAGATCATGAAGGCCTTGCCGACGAGATTCTGCTCCGGCACGAACCCCCAGACACGTGAATCGGCGCTGTTGTCGCGATTGTCGCCCATCACAAAATACTTGTTCTGCGGCACCGTGACACTGATATCCGGCCCGCGCCGCCCGTCCACCTGCAGGACCGGATGTTTCATGCCTTCAGGCAGCGTTTCCATGAACTCGTGCATCGTCGACAGCGCATCGGCGTCGGGCCCGTCATAGACGCCCATCTGCTCGAGTTCGACCGGCTCACCGTTGATGAACAGATGCTCATCGGCATAGGTGATCTGATCGCCGGGCATGCCGATCACGCGTTTGATGTAGTCCTTGGTGGGATCGGGCGGATAGCGAAACACCACCACATCCCCGCGTTCGGGTTCGCCCAGGTCGAGAAACTTGGTATGAAACACCGGCGCGCGCAGGCCGTAGCTGAATTTGTTGACGAGCACGAAATCGCCCACCAGCAGTGTGGGCACCATGGACTTGGAGGGAATCCGGAACGGCTCGAACACGAACGCGCGCAGCAGCAATACCGCCAGCAGCACCGGAAAAAACGACCGTGCGAACTCGATGAAGCCATTGGGCTCCTGGTGCTCGTTGCGCTTGGGCGCGAGCACCAGCCGATCGATGAGCCAGATGATGCCCGTCGCGATGGTGGCGATCGCGAGCCAGGCTTCGAAGTCCATATGCACGTTGTTCATGGTCGACTAGTCCGAATCGTCGGTCGACAGCACGGCAAGAAACGCTTCCTGCGGAATTTCCACGCTACCGACCTGCTTCATGCGCTTCTTGCCTTCTTTCTGCTTTTCGAGCAGCTTGCGCTTGCGCGATACGTCGCCGCCGTAGCATTTGGCGGTGACGTTCTTGCGCATGGCCTTGACCGTCGAGCGCGCGACGATGCGCGTGCCGATCGCGGCCTGAATGGCCACATCGAACATCTGCCGCGGCACGATCTTCTTGAGCTTTTCGACCAGAATCTTGCCGCGCTCGTAGGCCTTGTCGCGATGCACGATGTGCGCGAGCGCATCCACCGCTTCGCCGTTGATCAATACATCCAGACGCACCAGCTGTGCGGCCTGGAACCGGGCGAAATCGTACTCGAATGAAGCAAAGCCACGCGATACCGACTTCAGCCGGTCGAAGAAGTCGAGCACGACTTCCGACAGCGGCAGATCGAAGTTCATGGCCACGGAATTGCCCATGTAGTTCATGTCTTTCTGCACGCCGCGCTTTTCCATGCACAGCTGCAACACCGGGCCGACATACTCCTGCGGCATGAGAATGCTGGCATGGATGATCGGCTCGCGTATTTCCTCGATCTCGCCTACGCTCGGCAGCGATTGCGGGTTGCTGATCGCCTGCACCTCGCCCGAGGTGGTGAGTACCTCGTAGACCACCGTCGGCGCAGTGGTGATCAGGTCCAGGCCATACTCGCGCTCCAGGCGCTCCTGCACGATTTCCATGTGCAGCATGCCCAGAAAGCCGATCCGGAAGCCGAACCCCAGCGCCGCCGAGGTCTCCGGTTCGTAGTTGAGCGAGGAATCGTTCAGGCGCAGCTTGGACAGCGCATCGCGAAAATCCTCGTAATCGTCTGAATTAACGGTAAAAACGCCCGCGAACACCCGCGGCTGCACCTGCTTGAAACCGGGCACGCGCTCGGCACAGGGGGCATGCGCATGGGTGAGCGTATCGCCCACCGGCGCACCGTCGATATCCTTGATGCCGGCAATCACATAGCCGACTTCGCCGACTTCGAGCGCGTCCAGGGCTTTCTTCTTGGGCGTGAAGATGCCGACATCGTCGACCTGATATTCGCGCCCGGTGGACATCACCTTCATACGATCGCCCTTGGCCAGCCGGCCATTGCGAATCCGCACCAGCGATACCACGCCCAGATAGTTGTCGAACCACGAATCCACGATCAGCGCCTGCAGCGGCGCCTCCGGATCGCCTTCCGGCGGCGGAATCCGACGGATAATCGCTTCCAGCACCTCGGTGATGCCTTCGCCGGACTTGGCCGAACACAGCAGCCGATCGGTGGCATCGATACCGATGACGTCTTCGATCTGCTGGGCCACGCGGTCGGGATCGGCCGCGGGCAGATCGATCTTGTTGAGCACCGGCAGGACTTCGAGATCCTGCTCGATCGCGGTATAGGTATTGGCCACGCTCTGGGCTTCCACGCCCTGGGAGGCGTCGACCACCAGCAGCGCGCCTTCGCAGGCGAATAACGACCGCGACACCTCGTAGGAGAAATCGACATGCCCGGGCGTGTCGATGAAATTCAGCGTGTAGGTTTCGCCGTCGGCCGCTTCATAATCGAGCGTGACCGCCTGGGCCTTGATGGTGATCCCGCGCTCGCGCTCGAGATCCATCGAGTCAAGCACCTGCTCGGCCATTTCGCGCTCGGTGAGCCCGCGGCACGCCTGGATGAAACGATCCGCGAGCGTGGATTTGCCGTGGTCGATATGGGCGATGATGGAAAAGTTACGTATGCGTGATTGCATCAGGACTTCGCTGCGGCGCGCGATGGCGACATAAAACAATCGCCCCGGCACAAACCGGGGCGATGCGATCAGACTAGAGTATACGCGCTCAACGGCGCGCGTTTCAGCCGGCCGGCCCTCGGGTCATTCGTTTTTCGGCCGCATGGCCAGATAAAGCCGGGTGCCATCGCGCCAGACCAGCAGCGCGACCGCGCCGTCGGCCTTGTCGAGCGCCTTGCGCAGCGAGGCTGCGTCTTCGACATGACGCGACCCGACCGCGAGCACGATATCGCCGGGCTCGATACCTGCACGCGCGCCCGGACCATCGGCGACCTCGGTAACGCGCACACCGCCCTGTTCGAGCCCCAGCTCGCGCCGGGCGGCCGTATCCAGCGATTCCAGCGTCAGGCCATACGGCTGCTCGGCCGGTTTTTCGGCCTCTGGCGCTTGTGTGGCCGCGGCCAGATCCTTGGGCAGTTTCTCGATCGTGACATCGATATTTTCGCGCTCGCCGTCGCGCAGCACGGTCACGCTCGCGCTCTTGCCCGGCGCGACCGTGCCCACCAGCGGCGGCAATGACGCGGCCGAATCGACCGGCTGATCGTTGAACGAAAGGATGACATCGCCCGCCTCGAGGCCAGCGGCTTCGGCCGGACTGTCGGGCATGACGCGTGCAACCAGCGCGCCTTCCGGGCGTTTGAGCTTGAAGGATTCCGCCAGTTCGCGATCCACATCCTGGATCTGTACACCCAACCAGCCGCGAGTGACGCTCCCGGTATCACGCAATTGCTTGGCCACATCCATGGCGATATCGATCGGAATCGCGAACGACACTCCCTGATAGCCGCCGGTCTGGCTATAGATCTGCGAATTGATGCCCACGACTTCGCCGGCGAGATTGAACAACGGCCCGCCGGAATTGCCCGGATTGATGGCGACGTCGGTCTGCAAGAACGGTACATACTGATCGCTGGCCAGACTGCGCTGCTTGGCGGATACGATACCGGCGGTCACCGAGGTTTCGAATCCGAACGGCGAACCGATCGCGACCACCCAGGAACCGACCGGCAATTTGTCCGGATCGCCGATCTTGACGGTCGGCAGGTCGGTCGCGTCCACCTTGAGCACCGCTAGGTCGCTATAGCTGTCCTGACCGACCACGTCGGCGATGAGCTGGCGCCGATCGTTGAGCTTCACCACGATCTGGCCGGCATTGGCCACCACATGGCGGTTGGTCAGAATATAACCATCCGGGGAAATCACGAAGCCGGAACCCAGCGAAGCATGCGGCGAGCCACCCGGCGGCGGCATCGGTGCCTGCCCGCCCGGGCCCTGCGGCCCTTCTTCGAAGAAACGGCGTAGCCAGCCTTCGAGCGGGTTGTCGCCGCCGGCTTCGCCCTCGGCCTGGGTATCCTCCGGTGGCACCGCACTGATATTGACCACGGCCGGCGAAACCTGCTTAACCAGCCCGGTGAAATCCGGCAGTTGTACGCCCGGCGCCGGGGGCGCGGTCGCCGGCGCGGGCTCGTCGTCGCCACAGCCGGCGAGCAGCACGAGGCTCAACAGGACAAGCAGCAGTACCTGCGTAGCACGGTTTCTGGCATTCATGGCGACTCGCTTTCGATCAGGCATCGGGTGGGCCGAAACATCGCGACGCGCCAGCGCTGCCTGCGCGTCGACTTCCGGGCAAGGTTAGCGCAGCAACAGCGCACGCGTCAGGGCGAGGCGTTATCGCTCGCCGAGCGGGTTTCACGTACCAGATTCTCGGCGATCTGCTTGACCGTCAACGCCGGAACCTCGCCCACGACGGTAATCTGGGTATCGTCGACGACATGGCCATAGGCATTCACCGCGCCCATGGTCGTGGCCCCTTCCAGCGGCTTGCGCAGGCCGGCCGGCGCGATGAAGGCCGATACCGTGGCCACGCCGTCGGTAAACAGCATCTGACGCACGAAACCGGTTTCGGTGACCCGCCGCACGCCGTCTTCCGCCAGTTCGAAACCCGGCGGCAGATCAGTGGGTTTCCAGGCGTCTTCGGGCACGGGCTTGTCTTCGACCTGAACGGCCTCGTGCTTGATTACGCGAAAGCCCTGGATATCGTAACCGGGCTCGAATTCGCTGTCGGCGATCTTTTTCGGGAATTCGATCTGGGTGAACATGAGCTGTTCGAGCACATCGCTACCGCTGACCAGATCGAGCTTGAGCGGCAGACGGGTTTGTTCGTCGATGAGCATACGATAGCCGTAGCGATAGCCATCGAGCGGCTCGATACTCACCAGCTGGCCCACCCGGTCGGACAATCGTCGCTGGCCCAGATCGCGCACACGGTAATGCTCGCGCATACGCTCGGCCGAAAACTGGGCAACGCTGCCCAGCAGCCCTTCATGCTTGCGCCGCGAAATGAGCACGACCTTGCTGTTGGGCAGAATCGAGGTCACCACCCCGCCCTTGCGAATCACTTCGCGTGGCTGGCCGGTGAGCGAAACCAGGCGTTCCTGTTCCAGCCCGTTTTGCGTGCGGTGAATCACCCGCAGTGTATCGAGCTGGCCTTCACGCAGATAAACGAGAATGCCGCGGTAGGTTTCGCGGCGTACGGCTTCTGACGCACGCGCAAGCAGCGTGTTGATAGAAGCCTTGTCGGCGCTGGCCGGTGACTTGGCGTCGGCGGCCTGTGCGACCCCGGGCAGCGCCGTAACAACGAACAGCAGGAGAAACGCGGAAAGCGCTCTCGTCACTGCGGCGTGTCCTGCCCATAGGTGGCGACCCGCACAAAGCCGGGCGTGGTGCCGGACATGCCATAGCCGCGGGCCAGACCATTGTGCTCGACGAGATAGCCGTTGAGCTCGTCTTCCAGCGCCGGGTCGGACACCGACCAGTGATCCGCCGGCCCGCGCTGGACTGCAGCCTGACTGGGCCCGGCCTGACGCAGCATGTCACTGGACAGCTCGTTCGAGGCCACCATGGCACTGGCACCGCCTGCGTTGGCGGTATTGCCCTGCGCAGCGACCGTCGTGGTCGTGGGCACCGAACCGTCCGAGGCATTGGCCAGACTTTCGCCGGGCAAACCGTCGCGCTGCAAGGGATTGCTCACCAGCAACACGATGCCGGCCGCCGAGGCAACTGCTGCCAGACCGGCCATGCTGCGCCAGCGCCGGCGCGCGGCTACGCGCATTGGCACCGCGATGGGCCGTGCGGCCGAGGTTTCCGGGCGGTCCTCGGCGATCGCCGCCATCACCCGGTCGGAAAAGCCACAGTCCAAGGGTACGGCCATTTCGCCGTTGTGGGCGCGCAAGGTGGTGCGCAACCAGTGCTGGCGTCCCCAGCTTTCGCGCAGTTGTTCGTCGCGCAGCAATGCGCTGATGACCGCGTCCGTTTCGTCGCGTGTGGCCTCGCCGTCGAGAAATGCGGAAAACTGCTCGTTCATGCTGACCTCACTTGTCCGACAGGGACACCAGTTTCTGCTCGATTGCCGCACGGGCACGAAAGATACGCGAACGTACCGTGCCCACCGGGCAATCCATTGATTGTGCAATCTCTTCGTAGCTCATGCCATCCAGTTCGCGGAGCATGATCGCGGTGCGAAGATCCTCGGGTAATTCGCGGATGGCGCCAATCACCGCATCGCGGATCTCTTCGCTTTCCAGCAGCGCCTCGGGCGTGTCCTGCTCCGAAAACCGGTCGGTATGCCCGAATGCTTCCGCGTCGGCGACGTCGATATCCTGGCTGGCAGGACGCCGCGAGCGCGCCACCAGAAAATTCTTCGCCGTATTGATGGATATGCGGTAGAGCCATGTATAGAACGCGCTATTGCCCTTGAACCCGTTGAGCGCTCGGTAGGCCTTGATAAAGGCCTCCTGTGCCACGTCCGGCGCATCCGCCGGGCTTACGTAGCGCGCCACCAGCTTCACGACCTTGTGCTGATACTTGCGGATGAGCAAGTCGAAAGCACGATCGTCACCGGACTGGGCACGGGCTACCAGTTGCTCGTCGCTGACATCTTCAGTCATCTATCTGCAGCGCCGGACATCTGGACAGCCAGAGCAATCGTTGCGCGAATAAACCTCTTCGTTGTTGCGTACCAAGACGCCGTCATCCACGTAGACCACGGATTCGCAAATAAGTTCGCACTGATTTTGCGCTATGCTGCCAGCCGTCATCTTTTTGCTACACAACCGAATGAGACGCACACGCGTCGAGGTGCTCAGTGTAGCGACGCAATGTGCTTTCGTCATGCAATCGAGCCATTCTCAGGTCAGTCAACGCTTCGATGTGGTCGTGGTCGGCAGCGGCGCGGCCGGCCTCACACTGGCGTTACGCCTGTCTCACAGCGGTCGGCGTATCGCGGTGATTTCCAAGGGCGCGCTGGCCGAGGGCAGCACGCTCTATGCGCAAGGCGGCATCTCCGCGGTGCTCGACGCCGAGGACAGCGTGGATGCCCATGTCGCCGATACCCTGGCCGCCGGTGCCGGGCTGTGCGACGAAGCCGCGGTACGCCATACCGTGTCGCGCTCGCGCGAGGCCATCGAATGGCTCATCGAGCGCGGCGTGCCTTTCACGCGCGCCGAGGCAAACGAGGCCGAATCCGGCTATGCCTATCATCTCAACCGCGAAGGCGGGCATAGCCACCGTCGTATCATCCACGCCGACGATGCCACGGGCCGCGCAGTGGAAACCACGCTGGAAGGCCTGACCCGTGCCAGCGAGCACATCACCGTGTTCGAACAGCATATGGCGGTGGAGCTGATCGTGACCGCCGATGCCGACGAGCCCGGTGGGCGTTGCCGCGGCGTCTACGTGCTCGATATCGAAGCCGATACGGTGCGCACCTTCGCTGCCGACCAGGTCGTACTGGCCACGGGCGGCGCGAATCTGGTCTATCTCTACAGCAGCAATCCGCATGCCGCCAGCGGCGATGGCATTGCCATGGCCTGGCGTGCCGGCGCGCGGGTGGCGAACATGGAATTCATGCAGTTCCATCCGACCTGTTTGTACCACCCCAAGGCGCGTTCGTTCTTGATCAGCGAAGCGCTGCGCGGCGAAGGCGCGGTGTTGCGTCTGGCGGATGGCAGCCGCTTCATGCCCCGTCACGACGAACGCGCCGAACTTGCGCCGCGCGACGTGGTGGCCCGCGCCATCGACGCAGAGATGAAGCGCACCGGCCAGCCCCACGTCTGGCTGGATATTACCCACGCGGGCAAGCCGTTCATCGAAAAACATTTCCCGGCGATCAACGCGCGTTGTCTCGAACTGGGTCTGGATATGAGCGCCGAACCGCTGCCGGTGGTGCCGGCCGCCCACTACACCTGTGGTGGCGTGATTACCGATCTGGCCGGGCGGACCGATATCCCCGGCGTCTACGCCATCGGCGAATGCGCGTTTACCGGCCTGCACGGCGCCAATCGTATGGCCAGCAATTCGTTGCTGGAGTGCATCGTCTATGCCAGCGCCGCGGCCGCCGATATCGAAACCCGCGACGAGCGTAGCGAACCGGTCGCCCTGCCCGCCTGGGACGAATCACGGGTCACCGATTCCGACGAGGAAGTCGTGGTCGCGCATAACTGGCAGGAGCTGCGTCGTTTCATGTGGGACTACGTCGGCATCGTGCGTACCACCAAGCGCCTGGAACGCGCCCTGCACCGGATCGAACTGCTGCGCCGGGAAATTCACGATTACTATGGCAGTTTCCGGGTCACCCCCGGCCTGTTGGAGTTGCGCAACCTCGCCCAGGTCGCCGAGCTGATCATCCGCAGCGCCCTGGATCGGCGCGAAAGCCGGGGTCTGCACTTCATCAGCGATTTCCCGCATACCCTGCCGCGGGCGATGCACACCGTGCTCTCGCCCGAGCATCCGCGCGGGGTCGGGCCCGGCGTGAGTTACCGGCCGCTATAGACGACGCCGCGCGGTATCAGTCCTGGCGACTGCGCTCGCGCAGAAACTCGGCCACCACGCCCTGCGCTTGCGGCTGCGATAACGTAGGCGCATGCCCGGCGCCCGCAATCGGCGCCCAGCGCGCCGACGGCCGGGCCCGGGCGAACGCCTGGCTCGCCCGCGCCGGGGTGAGGACATCGTCCGTTCCCGCGACCACCAGTATCGGCCGATCGGGCAGCGCCCGGGGGTCAGCCTGATAACGCGGCAATGGCCAGTCTTCGCACACCGAAGCCTGTGGGGCCTGTTCGATATAGGGCGCGATCATCGGCGCCTGGGAAAGCGCTTTTTGCCACGCCCTGGCGGCCTCGGGGCCGTCAACGTACAGAGCACAGCGCGTAGCCCAGAACACCGGCGTGCTGTGCCCGCGACTGCTGGCCTGGGCGGCCACCCGTGCGGCCAGCGGCATCAGCGCAGCCGTTTGCCCGCGCAACGCACGTTCCAGACGAATACGCGTATCCGTCGTCTGGTCGCTGTCGTAGGCGGCAAACAGCAGCATCAGCAACAGCCGATACGGGGTGATCTCGAACAACAGCGGCAGGTTGTCGTAGCCGACCAAGGCCACCACTGCGGGCTGGGCGTCGAACCGCTTCAACAGTGCACCCACCGCGGCACGCGGATTGGCCATCGGACAGGCCCCGGCCGCCCGGCATGTACGATCGAGCTGGGTAATCGCGCTATCGATCTGGAGCGGCAGCGCGGCCAGTTCATTCTGATCGAAGGGCACGATCGAATCGAGCACCAGCGTATCGACCTGCGCCGGATAACGTCGCGCGAAAAGCCGGGCGATACGCGTTCCGTAGGACACGCCCCACAGACTCGCCCGTGTCACACCCAACCCCGCCAGCAACGCCGCGATATCTCGCAATTGCGCCGCTGGACCGAGCGCCTGCATGCCGGATTTGCCCAGCCGCGCCAGACACTGTCGGGTAATGAGCGCCTCGCGGGCAAAGGCGTTATCGGACCCCGCCGAAGCCGGTGCGCGCCACGGCAGGCTTGTATCGGGCGCACAGCGCGGGCGCGGCTGGCTCTCGCCCGTGCCACGCGGATCGAACAGCACGATATCGCGCGGCCAGCCGGCCTGTTGCTGCCAGCGCTGCCACCGCGTCAGGGCGGGCGCATCCAGACCGGCACTCTCGCCCGGCCCGCCCGGCACATAAACGACTGGATACGCATCCTTTCGATCGGGGCGTGCCCGTAGGATCGCGAACCGCAGGCGTACGGGCTGGCCCTGCAGGCGCTCACCGGTATCGAGCCAACCGCAGTCGGTCTGGGCCGCACTAGGCGTTGCCAACCGCGTCGGGCAGGCATCCCATTCGATGGACTGCGCCCTGGCTACAGTCGGCCACAGGATCGAGACAATGAGTATCGTGCCGATGGCCAGCGCAGCGACAAAAACGACGAGCGAGCGGTTCACGAACGATCGGCCAGGCCCGGGGTGGGTGCGATGGTCAACCGTGCTCGCAGCCGGCGGTGAGTCGGGCCCGGCAAGGCATCGCGAAATAGCACGCAGCTGCGGGTAAGCAGGCGGTGATGATCCGCGCGCAGACGCAGCACGACCAGCCAGCTGCCCGCGGTAAAACTGCCGGCCAATTGGCCTCGGTGCCACATGCCATCACGCGTTTGCCAACGCCATACGCCCTCTGCCTGCCAGCGCAGACGCACAATACTGTCGCGCCGAGCCAGGCGGGCGTCGCGATCGGCATACCAGCCGAATACGCCGACAACGGGTAAAAGCAGCACGAACACGGGACGGCCCAAGGCCAGGATCGCTATGACAATCATCGCAACGCCATACAGCGAAGCGTTGAAGCCGCGATACGCCGCCGATGCGCGCACCCGCAGATGCAACGTATCGGCAAACGGGTTCGACATCCCTAGCCAGCCGTCCCCTGCGGGCGCTGGAACTGGCGAATACGGCCCAGAAGGTCGGCCTGTACGTCGGTTTCGGGTTGCATGCGCCCCATGACGAGCGCATAGAGATCGGGATCTTCCATTTCCACGAGTTCACGCAGGCCGGCCTGCTCGCGCTCGTCGAGATCGTCGTACTCCTGGCTCACGAAGCGTTCGAGGAGCACATCGAGCTCCTTCATTCCTCGTCGACACAGCCAGCGTATGCGCGATTTTTCGCTCATGATTCGCTCGGTGATGGAGGGGCCGACTGGCGTCGGCCGAGGGGCGTGGCCCGCCGACAACGGCGGGCCAGCGGATCATTCAGCCGCGGCGTTCGAGCAGCAGCTTCTTGGTTTCCTGAATGGCCTTGGCCGGATTCAGGCCCTTCGGGCAGGTGTTCGTGCAGTTCATGATCGTGTGGCACCGATACAGCTTGAACGGATCTTCCAGGTCGTCGAGGCGGTCGCCGGTGGCTTCGTCGCGGGAATCCACGATCCAGCGATAGGCCTGCAGCAGAACGGCTGGACCGAGATAACGTTCCGGGTTCCACCAGTAGCTCGGGCATGCCGTGGAACAACAGGCGCACAGAATGCACTCGTAATAACCGTCGAGCTTGGCGCGATCCTCGGGCGTTTGCAGGCGCTCACGCGTGGGTTTGGGCGTATCGGTCTTGATCCAGGGCTCGATGGATTCGAGCTGGGCATAGAAATGGGTCAGATCGGGTACGAGATCCTTCACTACCGGCATATGCGGCAGCGGGTAGATGCGCACGTCGCCATCGATATCGGTGATACGCGTCGTACAGGCAAGCGTGTTCTTGCCGTCGATATTGAATGCGCAGGACCCACAAATGCCTTCACGACAGGAACGCCGGAAGGTCAGCGTGGGGTCGATCTCGTTCTTGATCTTGATGACCGCATCGAGAACCATTGGCCCGCACTTGTCGAGATCGATGGCGAAACTGTCCACGCGCGGGTTCTCGCCCGATTCGGGTTCCCAGCGGTAAATACGGAACGTCTTGACGTTCTTCGCACCCTTGGGCGCCTCGAACTTCTTGCCCTTGGCGACACGCGAGTTCTTCGGCAGTCGGAATTCAGCCATGACAGGCCTCCATTACTCAGTGGCAGGCCGCCGACCCCGAAGGGCCGGCGACGATGTTATGCATTAGTAGGTGCGCTTCTTCGGCGGCACGTGTTCCATATCGTCGGTCATGGGGTTCATGTGCACCGGCCGATAGTCGATCTGCGTATCCGGGCCGCCGTGATGCCAGATGAGCGTGTGCTTCATCCAGTTCTCGTCGTCGCGCTCGGTGTATTCCTCATGCGCGTGCGCGCCGCGGCTTTCCTTGCGGTTGGCGGCGGCGTGCATCGTGGTGATCGCACAGCCGAGCAGGTTCTCAAGCTCCAGGGTTTCCACCAGATCGCTGTTCCAGGTCATGGAACGGTCGGTTACGCCGACGTTGGCGAAGGCTTCGACTTCCTCGCTGATCTGCTTGGCGCCGGTTTCCAGGCTCTCGGTGTTGCGAAACACCGCGGCGTACTTCTGCATCGAGTTCTGCAGGCTGGCGCGCAGCTCGGCCGTGGGCGTATCGCCCTTGGCATGACGCAGCCGGTCGAAGCGCTCCAGCGCCTTCTTCTCGGAGGCATCGATATCACCCCGGTGCGGCGCGCCCTTGCGCACGACTTCGGTGCAGCGGTGTGCGGCCGCACGGCCGAACACGACCAGATCAAGCAGCGAGTTGGAGCCAAGACGGTTGGCACCGTGCACCGACACACAGCCGGCCTCGCCGACCGCCATCAGGCCCGGTACGACCGAATCCGGATCGCCGTCCTTGAGCGTGACCACTTCGCCAAAGGCATTGGTGGGCACGCCGCCCATGTTGTAGTGCACCGTGGGCAGCACCGGGATCGGCTCCTTGGTGGCATCCACGCCGGAGAAGATCATCGCGGTTTCGGTAATACCCGGCAGGCGTTCGTGCAGCACTTCCGGGCCGAGATGCTCGAGATGCAGCAGCGTATGGTCCTTGTTCTCGCCCACACCGCGGCCTTCGTTGATCTCGACCGTTTCCGCACGGCTGACCACGTCGCGCGAGGCCAGGTCCTTGGCGTTCGGGGCATAGCGCTCCATGAAACGCTCGCCTTCGGAGTTGGTCAGGTAACCACCCTCACCGCGTGCACCTTCGGTGATCAGACAGCCCGCGCCGTAGATACCGGTCGGGTGGAACTGTACGAACTCCGGATCCTGCAGCGGCAGGCCGGCACGCAGGGCCATGCCCATGCCGTCGCCCGTGCAGGTATGCGCGGAGGTGCAGGAGAAGTAGGCGCGGCCATAACCGCCAGTGGCCAGAATGACCTGGTGGGCACGGAAGCGATGCAGCTGACCGCCCTGCAGATCCCAGGCGAGCACACCACGACATTCGCCGTCTTCGGTCATCAGCAGATCGATGGCGAAGTATTCGATGAAGAATTCGGCCCGGGCCTTGAGCGACTGCTGATAGAGCGTATGCAGCAGCGCATGGCCGGTACGGTCGGCCGCGGCACAGGTACGCTGTGCGGTGCCTTCGCCGAAATGGGTGGTCATGCCGCCGAACGGACGCTGGTAGATACGGCCGTCTTCGGTACGCGAGAACGGCACGCCGTCGTGCTCGAGCTCGATGATCGCCGGAATGGCTTCCTTGGTGAGATATTCGATGGCGTCCTGGTCACCCAGCCAGTCACCACCCTTGATGGTGTCGTAGGCGTGCCAGCGCCAGTCGTCTTCACCCATGTTGCCAAGCGCGGAGGCGATACCGCCCTGGGCAGCCACGGTGTGGCTACGGGTGGGAAAGACCTTGGTAATACAAGCAGTCGAAAGGCCGGCGTCTGCCAGGCCACGCGTCGCGCGCAGGCCGGAACCACCGGCACCCACCACCACCACGTCGTGCTGGTGGTCGATGATGTCGTAGCTCTCGCTCATCAGGCGGCTCCTACTAGAATCATGATAACGGAAAAGATAGCGGCCACGGCCAGCAGGATATTGAGCAGCTGCAACCCGATGAGAAGCGCCATCTTCGCGCCATCGTGATGCACGTAATCCTCAATAATCGTCTGCAGACCGAGCTGCGAATGGAAAAAGATTGCGGCGAGGTAAATCGCCAGCAGCGACGCCTGGAGCGGCGACGACAACCAGTCGGTAACGCTCGAGTAATCGGCGCCCAGCTGCGAGGCCAGACAGGCAACGAACCACAGCGTCAGCGGCACGAGTGCGACCGCGCTCACGCGCTGGAACCACCAATGGGCCACGCCCGTCTTGGCACTGCCCAGCCCGCGCGCGCTCGCGAGCGATGAACGAATACTGCTCATTTAAGTCTCCCGGAACACAAAATCGAGTCGATCAGGCGATGAACGCCCAGATCCAGACAAACAGGGTCAGCGCTGCCGCCACGCCGAAGGCCGCATAGCCGGTCACGCGGGCGGTCTCCAGATCCAGGCCGATGCCGACATCCCAAATCAGATGACGGATGCCGTTGCACAGGTGATAGAACAGCGCGAACGACCAACCGAACATCAGCAGCTGGCCGAACCAAGAGCCGGCAAAACCGTTGACGCTGGCAAAGGCATCGGGCCCGCTGGCCGCCGCAATCAGCCAGATCGCCAGAAAGACACTACCCAGCGACAGCAGAATGCCGGAGGCGCGATGGGCGATCGATGTCGCCATGGCGATCTGCCAGCGGTATATCTGGATATGCGGCGATAGCGGGCGGTTAGCCTGTTGACTCATGAGGGTCCCCGAGTGGCAATGGAACGAACTGGAAATAAGGGGTCAGAAATCGATGCAGCGCCCGTTTTTCTCCCAATCGCCGTAGCGCACGGGCTCGGGGCCCTTGCGACCACCGTATTCGGGCGGCAGATCAAGCGCATTCGGCTTGGCAGGCGGGTTGGAATCGGCGGACTCTGGCGCGGTTTCACGCTCGGTGTAGTTGGCGGGGGCACCTGCCTGGGACTCGTCCGAAGCGGACAAACGTTCGTCTGACATGGCGATACTCTAAACCTGTGTTGGGTTTCTGGCAATGTGAACATCGGCTGAACCGACGGCTTCAACTGCATATAACAGCAGCTTTACGTAGAAGCTAGAATACGCATCAGACACGACTTGGATGCACTTCATGACCGATTCCGCTTCGCTGCAGCTCTCGGCACTCGGCGCCATCGCCGTGACCGGCGCTGATGCAGCCGAGTTTTTGCGTGCTCAGTTGACCAACGATGTACTGCGCCTCGGCCGCGATCGACATCTGCTGGCTGCCTGGTGTGATGCCAAGGGCCGTGCACAGATGATCGCACGCGTATGCGAAACCGACGACGGCTATCTGCTGATTGTGCCCGAAGAACTCATCGACGGGTTGCTCAAACGCTTGCAGATGTTCGTACTGCGCGCCGCGGTCGAACTGCGCGACTGTCGCGACACGCTGCGCATCAGTGCCCGCCATGCTGCTGACCTGCCCGCTGCGGGTGCGGCCCACTGGCAGAATGACGTCGTGCAGCTGGGATTGGCGCCCGCCGTTGACGGTGGCGCGCGCGCACTCGAAATCGCCCCTGCAGCGCATCCCGCCCCGGCTGATGCCATGGCCACGAACGACCCGCGCTGGCTGCGCGAAGAAGTCGATGCCGGCCTGCCCAACCTCGTGGCCGCGACACAGGGATTGTTCGTGCCACAGATGCTCAACCTGCATTGGCTCGAGGCGATCGATTTCGACAAGGGCTGTTATCCAGGGCAGGAAGTCATCGCGCGGCTGCATTATCGCGGCACGCTCACGCGACGCATGTTCCGACTGTTCTGGCATGGCGAACTCCCCGCCCCAGGCAGCGATGTGCTGGACGCCGACGGCGCCCGGGCGGGCACCGTACTCTACGGCACAGAAGGTCCACACAGCGGGCAAGGCGTATTGCTGGCCGTACTCAAGACGAGCGCCGCCAACGCCAGCCTAGCCACCGCACAGGCAACGCTCGAACCGGGCGAACTGCCTTACCCCACACCGGAATAGCTGCGCATACCGCCGCGCCGCGCGGGCGCGGCGGCGCTAGCCCCTATTGCGACTGCGGACGCAGCTGCGGGAATAGCAGCACGTCGCGGATCGCGCTGCGGCCGGTGAGCAGCATGACCAGCCGATCAATGCCGATACCTGCGCCCGCGGTCGGCGGCAGGCCATATTCGAGCGCGTTGACGTAGTCGGCGTCGTAGTACATCGCTTCATCATCGCCGGCGGCCTTGGCATCGGCCTGGGCGGCGAAGCGCTCGGCCTGATCCTCGGCGTCGTTGAGCTCGGAAAAGCCGTTGGCGATCTCGCGCCCGGCCACGAACAGCTCGAAGCGCTCAGTCACATCGGGATTGTCATCACGCCGCCGGGCCAGCGGCGAAACCTCGGCCGGATAATCGACGATAAACGTCGGCTCATGCAACTGGTGTTCGACCGTGTGTTCGAACAGCTCCGTGAGCCACTTGCCATGCCCCCAGCCGGCTTCACCCTTCACCCCTAAACCAGTCGCGATTGTCGATAGCGAATCAACGTTATCAACATCTTGCGCGCTTATATTGCCGTTATACTTGAGCACGGCATCGCGCATGGACAGTCGCTCGAACGCGCCGTCGAAACGAACCGCCTCGTCGTTGCAGGCGGCGGCATGCCGTTCGGCCACGCGGGCGCTGAGCTCGCGCAGCAGCGCCTCGATCAGGTCCATCAGGTCATGGTAGTCGGCATAGGCCTGATAGAACTCGAGCATGGTGAATTCGGGGTTGTGTCGGGTGGACACGCCCTCGTTACGGAAATTGCGGTTGAGCTCGAACACCTTCTCCAGACCGCCGACCACGAGCCGCTTGAGATAGAGCTCGGGCGCCACGCGCAGATAGAAATCGTGATCGAGCGCGTTGTAGTGGGTAATGAACGGACGTGCCGCCGCGCCGCCGGGAATCGCCTGCAGCATGGGCGTTTCCACTTCGAGGAAATCGCGTGACTCGAAGAAGTCGCGTACGCCACGCACGATCGCACTGCGTGCCATGAACACGGCACGCGAGTCGGGATGCATGATCAGATCGACATAGCGCTGCCGGTAACGCGCTTCCGTATCCGACAGGCCGTGCCATTTTTCCGGTAGCGGACGCAGCGACTTGGTCAGCAGGCGCAATTGCGTGGCGCGCACCGAAAGTTCGCCCTTGTTGGTACGCGATAACGCGCCACGCACACCAACGATATCCCCGATATCGAGCTGCTTGAACGCCTTGTAGGCGTCCTCGCCCAGCAGGTCGCGCTGAACGAACAGCTGAATACGCCCCGAGCGGTCCTGAAGCGTGGCAAAACTGAGCTTGCCCATGACCCGTTTGGCTAGCAGGCGGCCGGCCACCGCGACCTCGCGGGCCTGTTCATCCAGCGTCGCCGCGTCGTCGTCGGCGTGATCACGCTGCAGCTCACCGGCCAGCGCGTCGGGACGGAAGTCGTTGGGAAAGGCCGTGCCCTGATCGCGCCAGGCCTGAAGCTTGTCTTTGCGCTGCGCGACCAGCCGGTGGGTTTCGGTTTCGCTCGAACCGGTATCCGTCATGTCTTTGCGTCCATATAACTTAAGAGTGACTTACACAATGCCTGGCGCGGCGCTTACAGCCCCTGCTTGAGGCTTTCCTCGACGAATGTATCCAGATCGCCGTCGAGCACCGCCTGGGTATTGCCCACTTCCACGCCGGTGCGCAGATCCTTGATACGCGATTGATCGAGCACGTACGAACGAATCTGGCTGCCCCAGCCGATATCGGACTTGTCGGCCTCGGTCGCTTCGGCCTCGGCCCGGCGCGCGGCCAGTTCGCGTTCATAGAGCTTGGATTGCAGCTGCTTCATTGCGGTGGCGCGATTCTTGTGCTGCGAGCGGTCGTTCTGGCACTGCACCACGATACCGGTCGGGTTATGCGTGATACGCACCGCCGATTCGGTCCGGTTGACATGCTGTCCGCCCGCGCCACTGGCCCGATATACGTCCACGCGCAAATCCGACGGATCGATATCGATCGAAATCTCGTCGTCGATCTCGGGCGACACGAACACTGCCGCAAAAGAGGTATGCCGGCGCGCGCCCGAGTCGAAGGGCGACTTGCGCACCAAGCGGTGTACGCCGGTTTCGGTACGCAGCCAGCCATAGGCATAGCTGCCGGTCACCGCGACCGTGGCGCTTTTAATACCGGCGACCTCGCCCGGCGAAAGTTCGGTGACCTCGGTGGCAAAGCCGCGTCGCTCGCACCAGCGCAGATACATGCGCAGCAGCATCTCGGCCCAGTCCTGGGCTTCGGTGCCACCCGAGCCGGACTGAATATCGACGAAGGCATTACTGGCATCCGCTTCGCCGGAGAACATGCGCTGAAATTCGAGGCTCTTGAGATGCGCCTCCACCGTGTCCAGCTCGGCAACGATATCCTCGATTACCGACTCATCGTCTTCGGCCGCGGCCAGCTCCACCAGCTCGGCGCTGTCATCGAGAATGGCCAACGACTTTTCCATCGGCCGCACGACCTCTTCCAGGCGCGCTTTTTCCTGGCCGAACGCTTGCGCCTTGTCGGGATCGTTCGCCCAGATATCGCCCTGCGCGAGCTCCGTGTCGATCTCGTCTAGCCGGTCTTTTTTCTCAGCGTAGTCAAAGATACCCCCTGAGGTCGCCCAGACGCGCGCGCAGTTCCTGCATACGGCTATTCACAGCGTTGGTATCCATTGACATTCCTAAAGGTCGAGGGTGCTTTTGGGGCGCGGATCATTGCAGCTTCGCACAGCCAGTACAAGCGTGAGAATTAATTGCTAATTCCAGCGATAACCCCCATAATCCGTTTGCACGTCACCGGTTTGGGAACGCTTGTTCGCCAGTTCGGTGAATGGGACCGCACAACAAACCTAAACCCGTTCAAGGGAGTTTTGAACTATGAAATTCAAGCAACCGCTTACCGCAGGTGTTGCTGGCGCGCTGGGGCTCGCCTTCGCGACGAGCGCCATGGCCCAGATGGACGCCCCGCAGGACAAGCGCTTCTACGTGGCGCCGATGGTCAGCTACGGCTTCTTCGATAACGATGCCGTCGGCGGCCCGGCACCGCTCGGTAACCTGAACACCGATAACGACGACAGCATCGGCGCGACGCTGGCGATCGGCAAGCCGATCAACAGCTGGTTGAACCTGGAACTGTTCGGTTTCTACTTCAACCCCGACCAGTCGATCAACGGCGCTGACGCCAACGACGCCGACCTGTACGGCTTTGGTCTGGACGCGCTGTTCTTCCCGGCCCGTGACACCCTGCCGGTCTACGGCATCCTGGGTGCGTCCTGGGGCAAGATGGATCCGGGTTACAGCGAAGTCAACGGTGTAGACGTTGGCGACGATGCCGACGCCGACTTCCTGGATGCCGGTCTGGGTTATATGTACCAGCTCAACGACTACGGTCTGGCCGTGCGTGCTGAGTATCGTTACCGCTACACCACCGTGGATTCCGCGGACATCTATGGTGCCGGTTACGAAGATCAGCGCTTCGACGACCACATCCTGTCGCTGGGTCTGCAGATCCCGCTGGGTGCGCCCCCGACTGCCGCCGAGCCGGCTCCGGCCCCCGCTCCGGCCCAGCCGATGGATAGCGATGGCGACGGCGTCATCGATGCCAACGACCAGTGCCCCGGCACCCCGCGTGGCACCGAAGTCGATGCCCGTGGCTGCCCGATCGAGAAGCAGGCCCCGATCGTACTCAAGGGCGTGACCTTCGAGTTCGATTCGTCCAAGCTGACGATGCAGGCCGAGAACCGTCTCGACAACGTCGTTGACGCGCTGCAGGCCAGCCAGGAAGTGCAGTTCCGTATCGACGGCTACACCGATAGCATCGGTACCGAGCAGTACAACATGGGTCTGTCCCAGCGTCGTGTCGACTCGGTGCGTCAGTACCTGATCGACCACGGCATCAGCTCGAGCCGTATCACCGGCACCGAGGGTCATGGCGAGTCCAACCCGGTGGCGACCAACGAGACGGCCGCTGGCCGCGCTCAGAACCGTCGCGTCGAACTGAACGTTACCGAACAGTAACAATCGGTTAGACCGACTGGTAGAAGTCGGGCCCGGCCTCTTCGGAGGCCGGGCTTTTTTTTGTTCGATATCCGTGCAATCGTCGGACCTACGCCGACGATACGCATGCAAGGCGGTGCAGACAGCGATGGAAACGCCCGACGACATAGCACTCGCGTATATCGCGCAACGCGTGCGCGAGCGTAAGCCCGAACGCCTACTGTTGATCGAGGCCAGCGATTCTGCTCATAGCCAGCTCGCCGACGCCGCGACCGAAGCTGGCACCGTAACCGCCGAACGACTCAGCGCCGCCGACGCCCTGTCGACGCCGGGCCCAACCGCTCCATCCCGCTATGACGCTGCCATCGTGTTCGCTCACGCGTTCTCAACGCTTGCCACCGATCGCGCGCAACAGCTGTTGAGCCGGCTGCGCGACCAACTCGCCGACACCGTTATCGCCTGTGTCGATACCCGCGACGCCCAGTCCGCCGACTGGACGATCGCCCGTTTTATCGGCCTGGGTTTCAGGCGTAGCGCGGACAGTCGTGGTCTTGACACGCCGATCGCGATCTATCGCTACGATATTCACGATTACAAAACCACGCCCGACTGGCTGAATTCCCGCTACTGGGCCAACCCCGAGCGCTGGGATCGTGATCGCTGGTAGCTCAGTGGCGCGTTATTTCAGCCACGCGCGGCACCTGTGCCAATGCCCAGTTATCGCAGGCCCAACGCAGCACCCGAGCCACATCGCTGTCATAGAGGGCGTTGGGCGGGGCTTGCCCGAGCCATTGCAAACACTCGCATAACTGGGCGGCCGGCCGCGTCGGCCGTAGCGCAATGGCGCCCGTGCTTTTGCCGAGCTTTTCACCATGTGTATCGGTAATCACCGGCAAGTGCGCATAACGCGGCGTATCGAGCCCGAGCGCCTGCTGCAATGCGATCTGGCGTGGTGTCGACGACAACAGATCGGCCCCGCGCACGACCTCGGTCACCCCTTGGTAGGCGTCGTCCACTACGGTCGCCAACTGATACGCCACAATCCCGTCGGCACGTCGGATAACGAAATCGCCGATGTCCCGGTCCAGCTGTTGTGTATACACGCCCTGCACCGCATCGCAAACCTTAATCGGGCAAGCGTCGACGCGCAGGCGCACAGATCGCGGCGAGCGTCCGGCCGGCAAACCGTTGCGACAGGTTCCGGGGTAGATCGGGCCTTCGATACCCACGGTGCCCGAGCGGGCCTCGCGGCGCGTACAGCCGCAGTCGAACGCCCGGCCGCTGCGTTTGAGATGGTCAATCGCCCGGGCATAGGCCGTACGCCGCTCATCCTGATAGACGATCGGCCCGTCCCAGCGCAAACCGAAGAATTCGAGCGCGTCGATAATACGCGTGATCGCCCCCGGCTGAACCCGCGGCGTGTCCAGGTCGTCGATACGCAACAACCATGCGCCGCCTTGCGCCCGCGCCTGCAAAAAACTGCCGAGCGCGGCTACCAGCGATCCCATATGCAATGCGCCGCTGGGCGACGGCGCGAAGCGTCCGACCACGGCAGAGGTCACGATAGACCACTCGTGTAATGGAGAGATGAGAAATGGCGACTCGGCGCGTGATTTACGCCTTTCACCTGCGCTGGGAAATTCGCACTATCGTTAACGGAAAGCAACGAATGCTGCGACATGCGCGGAGAGAAAGATTGGTCGGGGTAGCAGGATTTGAACCTGCGACCTTCTGCACCCCATGCAGACGCGCTACCAAGCTGCGCCATACCCCGAGAAGATGCGTATGGTATCAGAGATATGCCGTACGTCGAGCGATAATCGCAACGTCGATCGACTTGCCTGCGATCAGTCCAGATTTTGGGCGATGGCTTCGAGTTCCTGGCGGATCGAAGCGAGCGAATCGGCGGCGCTGGCCACCGGAAGCGCCGCGAGTACGCGGCCCTTGTCACGCAACTGCAGACGCGCGCCCTGAATGGTAAAACCCTGCTCGTAGAGCAACATACGGATATCGCGCGCAATGATGACATCGTGCTGCTGGTAGTAGCGACGGTTACCGCGCCGCTTTACCGGTTTGAGCTGGGAGAACTCCTGCTCCCAGTAGCGCAGCACATGCGGCTTGACCCGACAAAGCTCGCTGACTTCACCGATCGTGAAGTAGCGTTTGTCGGGGATCCGCGGCAGTTCTTCAGCTGTTTGCGTCAATGCTCGACTCGACGCGGGCGCGCATTTTCTGGCCTGGCTTGAAACTCACCACACGCCGCGCGGAGATCGGGATTTCCTCACCGGTCTTGGGGTTCCGGCCAGGACGCTGGTTCTTGTCACGCAGCTCGAAATTGCCGAACCCGGAGAGTTTGACGTATTCCCCTTCTTCAAGGGTTTGACGTACTTCTTCAAAGAAGCAATCGACAAATTCTTTCGACTCGCGCTTGTTAAAGCCCAACTGGTCGAAAAGACTTTCGGTCAGATCCGCTTTGGTCAATGCCACGATTATTCACCCCTGATACGCGCGTCGCAGCGCTCGTGCAGAGCAGTCAGGACGCGATCGATTATTTTCTCCACCCGTTCGTCGGTAAGCGTGCTCGCTTTATCTTGGAAAATCAAGCCTAAAGCTACGCTCTTGAAACCAGTCTCAAGCCCTTCACCGCGAAACACATCGAAAATCTGAACCGAGCGCAATTCGGGCACATCGACGCTTTCGATCGCATCGACCAGGGCAGCGACCGGTACCCCCTCGGCGACGACCAACGCCAGGTCGCGGCGTACGGTCGGCTGCTCGGACAATGCTTCGAAACGGATATCGCCGGGCTTGCCCAACGATTCATAATCCACTTCAAAAACATACGGTAATTCTATGTTTTTATAGCGTTTCGAAAAATCGGGCGATAGCTGACCGAGCCAACCGACAGGTTTGCCGTCCAGCACGATCTGTGCGCTACGGCCGGGGTGCAGGGCCGGATGGGCCGCAGCTTCAAAGGTCAGGCGGCCGGGCACGCCGGCGAACAACGCCTCGACATCGCCCTTGATGTCGAAGAAATCCAGTGCGCGGGCAGGCCGGTCCCAGTGCGTATCTTCCGCGAGACCACTGGCCAGGCCCGCCAGCGTATCGTGCTGGCCGATACCATGTTCGGACTGGCCGTCCGGAATGAAACGCAGGCCCCGCTCGTAGAGCCGAATCGTGGCCTGCTGGCGGCGTACGTTGTGATGCCAACTCGGCAGCAGCCCGGCCCACAGGGTACGCCGCATTTCCACAAGCTGATCGGAGATCGGGTTGTCCAGTACCACCGCGGGCTCGCCACCCGTGAGCTGCGCATGTAGCCCCGGCTCGACAAAGCTGTAGGTAATCGCTTCGTTATAGCCGCGTTCGCGCAGGGTAATACCTGCATGGGCCGCCGTATCCAGACCCCCGTCCGCCGGCACCGGCGGCAGGGTTACGCTGGAATCGCGCGTCTGCAGATGGTCGTAGCCATACACCCGCGCGACTTCCTCGATCAGATCCGCTTCGATTTCCAGATCGTAGCGCCAGCTCGGCGGACACGCGATCCACTGGCCTTCGCCCTCGGCTTCCAGCGTGATACCCAGCGCGGGCAAAGCCTTCTCGACCCAAGCATCATCGACGCTCTGGCCCAGCAGGCGCGAAATATGGTGCGTATCGAGCGCGATACGTCGGGGCTGCGGCCATACCGGCGCACCTTCGGTTACGACGACGGGCCCGGCCGAGCCGCCCCCGTGGCCAACCAATAATTCGGCCGCGCGATCGAGGGCGAGCGAGTACAGGGCCGGATCAACGCCGCGCTCGAAGCGGTGCAACGAATCGGTATGAATCTTGTAGCGCCGCCCCTGCCCGGCCACGGCCGCCGGCGTGAAACAGGCGGATTCGAACACGACATTGCGCGTGTGTTCGTCCACGGCCGTACGCTGGCCGCCAATCATGCCGGCGATCGCCACCGGCCCGCTGTCATCGGTGATGACCAGCGTGCTGGCATCCAGGGCGACATCTTCGCCGTCGAGGGTGACGATATGTTCGCCCTCACTCGCCAGCCTTACACAGATCGTGCCCTCGAGCTTGTCAGCGTCGAAGGCATGCATGGGCTGGCCGAACTCGAGCATTACGTAATTGCCGATATCCACCGGCAGGCTGATCCGGCGCACGCCAGCGCGGCGCAGTCGTTCGCTCATCCAGACCGGCGTCGCGGCGTTTGCCTGTATGTTCTCGATCGTGCGTGCCGCATAGGCCGCACAGCGATCGGGGGCATCGATACGCACCGCGCACCGGGCGTCGATGCTTGCCGGCGGTGCCGAAATCGCGGGCGCGTGTACCGGCAGGTCCTGCGCGACTGCAATTTCGCGGGCCACACCACGCAGGCTCAAGCAATCGCCCCGGTTGGGGGTGAGATCTATATCCAGGACGCGATCCGGCAGCCCCAGATAGTCGCTCAGGGGCATGCCCACCGGCGCATCGGGTGCGAGCGCGAACAAGCCGGCCGAATCCTGACTCAAGCCGAGCTCGCTGGCACTACAGAGCATGCCGGCCGAGGCCTCGCCGCGAATTTCCGTCGCTTCGATGGTCAGCCCGTTCGGCAGCGTGGCACCCACCAGCGCGACCGGCACCATAAGGTCGGTCGCGGCATTGGGCGCGCCGCAGACGATCGCGAGCGGCGTATCGCTGCCGACATCGACCTGGCAAAGCTTGAGCCGATCCGCCTGTGGGTGCGGCTTGCAGTCGGTAATACGGCCGACCACGACGGCATCGAGCACCGGCGCGCCATCGAGCACGTCGTCCACTTCGAGCCCGGCCATGGTCAGCTCTTGGGTGAGCACATCGACCGATGCGTCGGTATCGACCCACTCGCGCAACCACTGTTCGCTAATCTTCATACATCAGCCAATATCGAAAGAACGGTCGCACACCGCGCGCCAGCGCCGTGTGTACCCGCTAGGCGAACTGCTCGAGAAAGCGCAGATCGTTGTCGTAGAATTGCCGGAGATCGGTCACGCCGTAACGCAGCATCGCCAGCCGCTCAACGCCCATGCCGACGGCATAGCCGGTATAACGCTGGCTGTCGATACCGGCAGCCTCGAGCACACGCGGATGCACCATGCCGCAGCCGAGCACTTCCATCCAGCCTGAACCCGTGCCCAGACTCCGGCCATCGATATCGACTTCCGCGGAAGGCTCGGTGAACGGGAAATAAGACGGCCGAAAACGCAGCTTCAATTCGGTTGCGAAAAAGCCCTCGAGAAACGCCTGCAACTCCGAACGCAGCTGGGCAAAACTTACGCCCTCGGCCACATACAGGGCTTCGACCTGATGGAACATGGGGCTATGCGTGCGATCGGAATCGCAGCGATAAACGCGCCCCGGTGCGATCACGCGAATCGGCGGCTGGCGCGATTCCATGGTGCGTACCTGCACCGGCGAGGTATGCGTGCGCAACAAAAGACGCGCGCCGTCGACATAGAACGTGTCCTGCATGGCCCGCGCGGGGTGATCCGGCGGCACGTTCAGCGCTTCGAAATTATGGTAATCGTCTTCGATTTCCGGGCCCTGGACGACCTCGAAACCGTTATGCACGAATAAACGCTCGATACGTTCGCGCGTTAACGTGATCGGATGACCTGCCCCGGGGCGCCGCCCTCGGCCGGGCAGCGTCACATCGACGCTCTCCTGCGCCATGCGGCGCGCCCGCGCCTCGGCCTCGAGGGCTTCGCGTCGGGTATTGATCGCATCCGCCAACTGGGCCTTGACGTGATTGATGCGTGCGCCTTCGTCGCGGCGCTGGTCGGGCGGCAAGGCGCCCAATTGCTTGAGCTGCGCGGTCACCGCGCCCTTTTTACCCAGCAACGATACGCGCTGCGCATCCAGGGCCTGAAGGCTGTCCGACGCCTCGATATCGGCGATCGCCTGCTTGCGCAGACGCTCGAGTTCGCTAGTCATGCGCCGCAACTCCTGCAACCGGAAATCTATGAAAGCCCCCCGGCCGACACAGGCACGCACTCACAAACACGAAAAGGGAAAGGCGACCGCCTTTCCCTTTATCGAGAATGCTCACGCGCTTGCCAATATCGGTTATACGATATCGGCCAGCCGGAGAATGCCCGATTCGAAGGAACCGGGCCAAAGAGTCAGGCCTGGGCGGATTTCGCCTGCTCGACGATCGCCGCAAACGTTGCCTTGTCGCGCACGGCCAGGTCCGCGAGGATCTTGCGATCCAGCTCGATGCCGGACTTCTTCAGGCCGTTCATCAATTTGCTGTACGAGGTGCCCAGTTCCTTCGCGCCCGCGCTGATCCGCGTGATCCACAGCGCGCGGAAATCGCGCTTGCGGTTGCGACGGTCACGATAGGCGTACTGACCGGCCTTGAACACGGCCTGGCGGGCAACGCGATAGGTACGACTGCGCGCACCGTAATAACCCTTGGCCTGTTTGAGCACTTTTTTGTGACGGGCCTTGGCCGTCACGCCGCGACTGACTCGTGCCATTTTCGCGTTTCCTGTTTATAACTGTTTAAAAACTATCCGCCGACGTGCCAAACGGGCAGGTCGGCGAGCCGAATATCTTTCAGACCCGCTGCGCGCGCAGCGCCCTTCCCTATTTGTAGGGAATCAGGCGATCCATGGCGGGCTGATCGCAATGCGCCACCAGCGCACCCTGGGCCAGACGACGCTTACGCTTGGGCGCCTTCTTGGTCAGGATATGGTTGTCGAAAGCGCGACGGCGACGCAGCTTGCCGCTGCCGGTACGCTTGAAACGTTTCGCGGCGCCGCGGTTCGTCTTGAGCTTGGGCATAACTTCTCTCTAAATCGAACATGTCCCGGCCCGGCCGGGTCTGGTTACTTTTTGCTGTTCTTGGGCACGCCCTTGAGCGGTGCCATGACCATGGTCATCAGACGGCCCTGCATCTCCGGATGCTGTTCGACACTGGCCATTTCTTCGAGGTCGTCGCGAACGCGGTCCATCAACTCCATGCCGAGTTCCTGATGGGCCATTTCGCGGCCACGAAAACGCAGCGTGACCTTGATCTTGTCGCCGTCTTCGAGAAACTCTTTAAGCTTACGCAGCTTGATGTTGTAGTCGCCCTTGTCTGTACCCGGGCGGAACTTCACTTCCTTGAGCTGCGTCTGCTTCTGTTTCTGCTTACCGGCCTGCTGCGTTTTCTTCTTTTCGAAGATGTGCTTGCCATAATCCATGATCCGGGTAACCGGCGGATTGGCATTGGGCGAAACCTCGACCAGGTCGAGTGAATACTCAGCTGCCTTTTCGAGCGCATCCTCGATTCGCATGATGCCGACTTGTTCCCCGTCGGGGTCGATCACGCGGACCTCCCGCGCGGTTATCGCATCGTTGCGACGATCCTTTTGTCCAGAAGCGATTTCAGCGTCCTCCTTGCATTACCGGCATATTCGTACTGCTTTTGCCACGCACGAATTGCGCGAAGCGCGCGAGTATAGCAGATGATAACGCGCACACCAGCCTCATAAGGCTAATTTCTGGCCTTGATGCGTTCATTGGCCAGGGCCAGGAACGCATCGACGCTCATACTGCCGAGATCCTCGCCTTCACGGGTTCGAACCGCGACGGCGTTCGACTCGACTTCGCGATCGCCAACCACCAGAAGATACGGCACGCGTTGCATTGTGTGTTCACGAATCTTGTAGCCGATCTTTTCGTTGCGCAAGTCCGTATCCACACGTAGCCCCGCGTCACGAAGCTGCGTGGCCGTGTCTTCGACAAACCCGGCCTGGGCGTCGGTAATATTGAGCAATACCGCCTGCGAAGGCGACAGCCACAACGGCATGGAACCCGCATAGTGCTCGATCAGAATGCCGATGAAGCGCTCCAGCGAGCCCAGGATGGCGCGGTGAATCATCACCGGCACCTGACGATCGCCGTTTTCGTCGACGTATTCGGCACCCAGGCGCTCGGGCATGGAGAAATCCAGCTGCGCGGTCCCCAGCTGCCAGACGCGATTTAGACAGTCGCGCAGGGAAAACTCGATCTTGGGTCCGTAGAAGGCGCCCTCGCCCGGTTGCAGCTCGAAGTCGAGACCCTTGTCTTCCAGACACTTTTGCAAGGCGGCTTCGGACTTGTCCCAGACGGCATCGGAACCGACGCGTTTTTCCGGCCGGGTCGAGAGCTTGATGAGCACCTCTTCGAAGCCGAAGTCGCGATAGACCGCGTACAACAGGTCGATGAACGTACCGACCTCGGCGCCAATCTGGGCTTCGGTACAGAAGATATGCGCATCGTCCTGGGTAAACCCGCGTACACGCATCAGGCCGTGCAGCGTGCCCGAGGGCTCGTTGCGATGACAGGAGCCAAATTCCGCCAGGCGCAGCGGCAAATCGCGATAGCTCTTCAACCCGCGATTGTAGATCTGCACATGGGCGGGACAGTTCATCGGCTTGACCGCGAACTGCCGCTCCTCGGAACCGGTAATGAACATGTCCTCGATGAACTTTTCCGCGTGGCCGGATTTTTCCCACAGCGACAGATCGATAAGCGAGGGCGTATGCACCTCGCGATAGCCCTGGCGGCTCAGCCGGGCACGGATGTAATCGGTGATCTGCAGATAAATCTGCCAGCCACGATCGTGCCAGAACACCATACCCGGGGCTTCTTCCTGGATATGGAACAGATCCTGGCGCCGGCCGATCAGGCGATGATCGCGCTTCTTGGCCTCCTCGATATGGGCGAGATAGGCCTTGAGATCCTTCTTGTTCGCCCAGGCGGTACCGTAGATACGGGTCAGCATCTCGTTGTCGGCATCGCCACGCCAGTAGGCGCCGGCCAGACTGGTCAGCTTGAACGCACGCAAATGCCGCGAATTCGGCACATGCGGGCCGACACACATGTCGGTGTAGTCTTCATGGTGGTACAAGGCAATGGTTTCGCCCTCGGGGATGCCGTGCACGATCTCCTGTTTATAGGGCTCGTTGCGGGCGGCAAACGTGGCCAAGGCCTGTTCGCGGGTGACCACTTCGCGGATCACGTCGTGATCGCGTTCGGCCAGCTCATGCATCCGCGCCTCGATCTTTTCCAGATCTTCCGGCGTGAGGGTGCGGTCGATGGCGATATCGTAATAAAAACCGTCTTCGATGACCGGGCCGATCGCCATCTGCACGTTCGGATACAGGGTCTTGAGCGCCTGCCCGAGCAGATGCGCACAGGAGTGACGGATGATATCGAGCCCTTCGCGATCGCGCGCAGTGATCAGCGCGACCTCGGCGTCGTGATCGATTTCGACACAGGCGTCGGCGAGGCGGCCGTCGATTCGGGCGGCGAGCGTGGCCTTGGCCAGACCCGCACCAATGGACTCGGCGACCTGCATGCCGGTCACCGGATGATCGAAGTGCTTGACGGAACCGTCGGGCAAAGAGATAGCGGGCATGGCATTCCTTTTGTCAGTGGCGGCCCATACCAGAGGCCGCGTGCATGTCATTCGCCGGACAGCGAATGCGCGAAACAAAAAAGCCGCGGGCGGGAAAACCCGGCTGCGGCTTCTTCAATCGTCCTACTCGTCCGCCGTGATATCGAACCACGGCACGACAACCAGATATCAACAAACTGGTAGGCGCGAGTGGATTCGAACCACCGACCTCTACCATGTCAAGGTAGCGCTCTAACCAACTGAGCTACGCGCCTGTCGAGGTGCGAAACAATACCGGCGCCAGCGGGCCGAGGCAACCCTTTACCGAAACATTTTTGTGCCCCGGGACGATCGCTTACGTCCGACTACCCTCGCAGAACGACACCGCGTCAGCCGTAAGCGCGCCGAGTTCACACCCGCCGTCCCGGCGCAGCACGGGCACGGCGCGCTCTGCCAGCCATGCCTCATGCCGGGCTAGGGAAGCTCTGCACAACCTGTCACAGTCGCGCCGGCGTGCTTTGCGCGCGATTGGCTAGGAAGTGAGAGCGTGGCGTGCTCGTTGCACGGTAGCAAACACTGACGCCGATCAAGCGCGCGCAAAGCCCCGGCCCCGAAGGGGTTCGGCCTCACAGACGCCGCGGCTGCGTTGCCGAGCTTGACCTGCCAATGAGGCAGGCGCTGCGCTCGGACGTCTTGTCGCAACGTCTGTGAGGACTCGAACGCGAGCCGCGAGAGGTTGTGCAGGGCTTCCCTGGCGAGCGTCCCGGGCGCTGGCCCGCATCGTAACCGGCGGCCCATGCGAGAAAAACCGGCCTGGCTGCGCCGTAGCGCTGGCGTTCGCGCGCTTGCAGACGGGCCATGCGCGTGGTCGGGTCGGTATGAATGAAGATGATGCGATCAAAGGCCATTTCCACGGCGTCGCCCCATCACCGAGCCTGCCACCACGGCACGCTCTGTCTTGCCCAGCGTCTTGAGCAAACGCTCGGCGCGCTCTGATGCGCCGTATTTGTACTGGAACGGCGGATCACTGGGCTGCCAGTAATAATCGTCTGCCTCGACCCAGGCCGCCGCCAGATGCCCGGCGAGTGCCTCGACGAGCGTACTGGTACCTGAGCCCGGACCGCCGGTGACGAGCACATGCCCTTGCCTGGCTTCGGCAGCCACGAATGCCTCGCCCGCCGCAGTGCTCGCTCAGCCGGCTTTGGCCGGCAGCTCGAAGGCATGCTCGCGCAGCTTGCCGATACGATCGCGGATTTCGCCGGCCTGCTCGAATTCCAGGTTTTCGGCGTGCTTGAACATCTGTTTTTCGAGCTTCTCGATTTCCTTGGCGAGCTGGCTCGGGGTCATGCGGGCATAGTCGGCGCCGACTTCCGCCACCTTCTTGCGCTCCTTGACCTCGCTGTATTCCTCGTAGCCATGGCGCATGACGTCGGCCACTGCCTTCTGGATGGTTTTCGGCGTAATGCCATGTTCTTCGTTGAAGGCGACCTGCTTGGCACGACGCCGTTCGGTTTCGTCGATCGCCCGGCGCATCGAGCCGGTGATCTGGTCGGCGTAGAGAATGGCGCGCCCATCGACGTTACGTGCGGCGCGGCCGATCGTTTGAATGAGCGAGCGCTCGGCGCGTAGAAAGCCTTCCTTGTCCGCATCCAGAATTCCCACCAGCGCGACTTCGGGAATATCCAGCCCCTCGCGCAGCAGGTTGATGCCGACAAGCACATCGAACTCGCCCAGGCGCAGGTCGCGAATGATCTCGCTGCGTTCGACGGTATCGATATCCGAGTGCAGATAACGCACCGCGACACCCGCCTCGTGCAGATATTCGGTGAGATCCTCGGCCATGCGCTTGGTAAGCGTGGTGACCAGTACGCGCTGGTTCTTCGCGGTGACCTCCTTGATTTCGGAGAGCAGGTCGTCGACCTGGCTTTCCGCTGGGCGGATTTCCACTGCCGGGTCGACCAGACCCGTCGGGCGCACGACCTGCTCCACCGTGTTGTCGGCGTGCTCGGTTTCATAGTTGCCCGGCGTAGCCGACACATAAATCATCTGCGGCGCCACGCGCTCGAATTCCTCGAACTTGAGCGGCCGGTTATCCAGCGCCGAGGGCAGCCGGAAGCCGTATTCGACTAGCGTTTCCTTGCGCGCGCGATCGCCCTTGTACATGCCGCCGATCTGCGGAACGGTCACATGCGACTCGTCGAGCACCATGATAGCGTCGTCGGGCAGGTAATCGAGCAGACAGGGCGGCGGCTCGCCCGGCGCACGGCCGGACAGATAGCGCGAGTAGTTCTCGATGCCCGAACAGAAGCCGATTTCGTTGATCATCTCCAGATCGAAGAGCGTGCGCTGCTCGATACGCTGGGCTTCGAGCAGTTTGCCCTGGGATTCGAACTGCTTGACCCGCTCCTTCATCTCGGCCTTGATCGAGTCCATTGCCCCGACCATACGTTCGCGCGGGGTGACGTAATGGGTCTTGGGATAGATGGTCAGGCGCGGCACCTTGCGGTTGACGGTGCCGGTGAGCGGGTCGAAATAGGACAACCGTTCGACCTCGTCATCGAACAGCTCGATACGCACGGCCTCGTCGTCTGCCTCGGCCGGAAACACGTCGATGATCTCGCCGCGCACGCGATAGCAACCGCGTTCCAACGCCACGTCGTTGCGCTTGTACTGCAGCTCGGTCAGGCGCTTGACGATATCGCGCTGGCCGATGCGATCGCCCTGGTCCAGATGCAGCACCATCGAGAAATAGGCCTTCGGATCGCCCAGGCCGTAAATGGCAGACACCGAAGCGACGATGATGGTGTCGCGCCGCTCCATGAGCGCCTTGGTCGCCGACAGGCGCATCTGCTCGATATGCTCGTTGACCGACGAGTCCTTCTCGATAAACGTATCCGAGGCCGGCACATAGGCTTCCGGCTGATAATAGTCGTAGTACGACACGAAATACTCGACCGCGTTATCGGGGAAGAACTCGCGCATTTCGCCGTACAACTGGGCGGCCAGGGTCTTGTTGGGCGCCATCACCAGCATGGGCCGCCCCGCCTGCATGGCGACATTCGCCATGGTGAAGGTCTTGCCCGAACCGGTTACGCCCAGCAGCACCTGATGCGCCAGTCCGTCTTCCAGGCCTTCCACCAGCCCGGCGATCGCCGCTGGCTGATCCCCGGCGGGCGCCCAGTCTGCCTTGAGTTTGAAACTGCTTTCGCTCATGCCATCCACGATTGGCGCGCTCGCCTGTGAAAACAAGCCTCGCACCTGCTGATTACGTATGTTTACCGATCACGCCTACGCACGGCCGCGCCAGACCGACGCAGCCCCGCCGCGATCGGCCGTTATTCGCGAACACGAGAAAAAACGCGATTCGTGCTTGCCAAATGCCTATCAGTCGCCTAGCATACGCGGCCTTCGCCACAGGGCGAACACAAACGGATATTTCGATTCCCCGGTAGCTCAGTTGGTAGAGCGGGTGACTGTTAATCACTAGGTCGGCGGTTCGAGCCCGTCCCGGGGAGCCATCCCAAGGATTTTTCGGAATATTCGAAGCAGGCCGGCGTATGCCGGCTTTTTTGTGCGCGCTATTTCTGTCGCGCGCCCGCCCTCCTGCCTGCGTCCTGCGCACCGCCCCCGCGAGGGCGCCTGGGCATCGCCTGGGCATCACATCGGCGTCCAGCCCGCTGCCGCGTCGCGCTTTCACACCTCATATATGCAGGCGCGCCAAATTGCGGCGCTGGCCGCGGCCAAGCGCCGATTATTCTTATGTTTCCGGGTATTTGATTTAGATCAATTCGCTTGCGAAGCACGGGGGCTAGCATCTGCGCGTCGCCGTACCCCGGCTCGCTGAGAAAAGCATTCGAAATCACAGCGAAAACCGGGGGTTGTCTATCTTGCAACCGCTGGAACGATCGATGGACGCTAGCCCGCGCTATAACGAGAAGGTGGTGCGCCAGTTCACGCTGGTCACCGTATTTTGGGGGATTATCGGGATGGCTGTGGGGGTGCTCATTGCCGCCCAGCTGCTGTTCCCGTCCCTGAATTTTGATATTCCCTGGTTGACCTACAGTCGCCTGCGACCACTGCATACGAACGCGGTGATTTTCGCGTTTGGTGGTTCGGGCCTGTTCGCAACCTCCTATTACGTGGTGCAACGCACCTGTCAGACCGGCCTGTTCGGCGATAAGTTCAAGCTCGCAGCCTTCACCTTCTGGGGTTGGCAGGCGGTGATCGTCGGTGCGGTCGTCACCCTGCCGTTCGGCCTGACCCAGAGCAAGGAATACGCCGAGCTGATCTGGCCGCTGGATATCCTGATCGCCGTGGTCTGGGTGGTTTACGCCATCGTGTTCTTCGGCACGATCGTCCAGCGCAAGGCCAAGCATATCTACGTGGCCAACTGGTTCTTCGGCGCCTATGTGCTGACCGTGGCGCTGCTGCATATCGTCAACAGCATCCAGATTCCGACCTCGTGGACGCATTCCTACCCGGTCTATGCCGGCGCGGTCGATGCCATGGTGCAGTGGTGGTACGGCCATAACGCGGTGGGCTTCTTCCTGACCGCAGGCTTTCTGGGGATGATGTACTACTTCGTGCCCAAGCAGGCCGGTCGCCCGATCTATTCCTACCGCCTGTCGGTGGTTCACTTCTGGGCGCTGATCTCGATCTATATGTGGGCCGGCCCGCATCACCTGCACTACACCTCGCTGCCGGAATGGGCGCAGTCGCTGGGCATGGCGTTTTCGCTGATCCTGCTGGCTCCCTCCTGGGGCGGCATGATCAACGGGATCATGACCCTGTCGGGTGCCTGGCACAAACTGCGTGACGACCCGATCATCCGCTTCTTGATCGTATCGCTGTCGTTCTACGGCATGTCGACCTTCGAGGGGCCGATGATGTCGATCAAGACCGTCAATGCCCTGTCGCACTACACCGACTGGACCATTGGCCACGTACACGCCGGCGCGTTGGGCTGGGTGGCCTTCATCACGATCGGTTCGCTTTATGCGCTGATCCCGCGCCTGTACGGCAAGACCCAGATGTATAGCGTCAAGGCAATCAGCCTGCACTTCTGGGTGGCCACGATCGGCGTGGTGCTCTATATCGCCGCGATGTGGATCTCGGGCGTGATGCAGGGCCTGATGTGGCGTGCGAGCAACCCGGACGGAACGCTGACCTACAGCTTCGTCCAGGCCTTGCAGGCGACCTACCCCTACTACGCAGTCCGTCTGCTGGGCGGCATCCTGTTCCTGGCCGGCATGTTCATCATGGCCTGGAACACCTGGCGCACGATTGCGGGCCCGCGCGAAGTCGCACAAACCGCGCCGGCCACGGCTTAATTCAGGGAGATCCGTTGATGGCATCGCATGAAGTAGTCGAGAAGAACATCGGTCTGATGGCCATTCTCATCGTCATCGTCGTGAGTATCGGCGGGCTGGTGGAAATCGTGCCGCTGTTCTTTTCCGTATCCACCACCGAACCGGCCGAGGGCATCGAGCCCTACGGCCCGCTCGAACTGGCAGGCCGCGATATCTATGTGCGGGAGGGCTGCTACAACTGCCACTCGCAGATGATTCGCCCCTTCCGGGCCGAGACCGAGCGCTACGGCCACTACTCGGTCGCCGGCGAATTCGTCTACGACCGTCCGTTCCAGTGGGGCTCCAAGCGCACCGGTCCGGATCTGGCCCGTATTGGCGGACGCTATAGCGACGAATGGCACCGCGCGCATCTGATGAACCCGCGTGACGTGGTTCCGCAGTCGAATATGCCGGCCTTCCCCTGGCTTGCCGACAACGAGGTCGACCCGGAAACGGTGGCCACCCGCATGCGGGTACAGAAGAACTGGCTGAACGTGCCCTACACGGACGCCCAGATCGACGAAGCTGCCGCCGAGCTCGAAGGCAAGACCGAAATGCAGGCCGTGATCGCCTATCTGCAGCACCTGGGCACCGATTTCTCGGCGCAGGAGAAATAGCATGAGCGTCGGCACATTGATGGGGATCGTCACCGCGATCTTTCTGGTTCTGTTCCTGGGGATCGTTGCGTGGGCTTATAGCAGCCGCCGCCGTGCGGACTTCGACGAAGCCTCGCGTCTACCGCTTAACGACAATGGCGATGACCGCCAGCATGGGGAGCGTCGGTCATGAATAATTTCTGGAGTGTATTCATCATCGTTCTGGCGCTGGCCAATATCGCCGGCTGCTGGCTGCTGATTCGCTGGACCGCCAAGCCGCGGCCGGGCGAAGCATCGGCCGATCAGACGACCGGCCATGTTTGGGACGGCGATCTGATGGAGTACAACAAGCCCATGCCGCGCTGGTGGCTGTGGCTGTTCTACATCACCATCGTCTTCGCGCTGGGCTATCTCGTGCTCTATCCGGGGCTGGGCAAGTTCACGGGCCTGCTGGGCTGGAGCCAGTACGATGCCTACGAACAACAGGTCGCAGCCGCAGAAAAACGCGTCGCGCCCCTGTTCGAGGAATATGCGGCCACGCCGATTCCGGAGCTCGCCCAGAACAGCGACGCCATGGACACCGGCCGCCGTCTGTTCGCCAACAACTGCGCCGTATGCCACGGCTCGGATGCGCGCGGGGCGACCGGCTACCCGAACCTGACCGACAACGACTGGCTTTACGGCGGCGCGCCGGAAACCATCGAGCGCACCATCCTGGGCGGACGCAACGGCATGATGCCGGGGTGGAAACCCGTGCTGGGCGAAGACGGGGTCAAGGAAGTGGCCGCCTATGTCTATCAGCTCAACGGGCGTAAACCGCAAAACCCGGATCTCGTTGCAGCCGGCAAAGAGCGCTTCGCAGCCACCTGCGTGGGCTGTCACGGTGTGGACGGTACCGGCAACCAGGCGATCGGCGCGCCCAATCTGACCGACGATACCTGGCTGCACGGCGGTTCCATCGAACAGATTCGCGATATCGTGGCCAACGGTCGCAGCAACGAGATGCCGGCCCATGCGGATCTGCTCGGCGAAGACCGCGTCCATGTACTGGCGGCCTATGTCTACAGCCTGTCGCATCCGGATGGCGCGGCCGCCACGCCCAAGGACAGCGAAAGCCCATAGGACTGCCATGAAGAACACGACCTACTACAAGCGTGACACCCGCCGTCGTATCCACGTCTGGGGTGCAACCCTGTGGCCGGCGTTCCTGGTCGCCGGCATCGGTTCGATCGTGTTCTTCGCCAATATCGATCCGGCAACGCTGCGCATGCAGACGTTGCCGGATATCGCGCTCAACCGCGAAGCCGGCTATGCCATCGGTTTTCTCATGTTCTGGGCCATCGGCGCGGCCTCGAGCGCCCTGACCGTTCTATTGCTGCGTCGGCCGAGGACACCACGGCCCGACCCGACCCCACGTGATACAAAATGACGACTCGCCAGCAGACACATCGTAGCCGCCGCAAGGGCACGTCGAGCGAGGCCGCGCCGGTACAGCCCATCAGCATGTACCAGTCGCGGGCCAAGACCTATCCGCGCGAGATCAACGGCTTCTATCAGCGCCTGCGCACACTGGCGGTGTTCGTTCTGCTCGGCCTGTTCTATCTGCTGCCCTGGATTTCATGGAACGGCCACCAGGCAGTGCTGTTCGATCTGCCGGCCCGTCAGTTTCATATCCTCGGCCTGACTTTCTGGCCCCAGGATTTCATCTATCTGACCCTGCTGCTGGTCATCTGCGCGCTGGGTCTGTTCTTCGTGACCGCCGTGGTCGGGCGTGTCTGGTGCGGCTATGCCTGCCCGCAGACAGTCTGGACCGAGGTCTTCCTCTGGGTCGAGGCCAAGATCGAAGGCGATCGCATGCATCGCATCAAGCTCGATCGCGGGCCCTGGAATGCCAACAAGATCTGGCGCAAGACGGCCAAGCACACCGTGTGGGTGGTACTTGGACTATGGACCGGCTTCACCTTCGTGGGCTTCTTCACGCCGATTACCGACCTGGGTGCACGTTTTCTCACCCTGGACGTTGGCGGCTGGGAGTTGTTCTGGACGCTGTTCTACGGCTTCGCGACCTGGGGCAATGCGGGCTTCATGCGTGAAAACGTATGCCTGTACATGTGCCCCTACGCGCGCTTTCAGAGCGCGATGTTCGACCGCGACACCTATACCGTGGCCTACGATCCCAACCGCGGCGAGCCGCGCGGGCCGCGCAAACGCGGCGCCGACCCGAACACGCTGGGCATGGGCGACTGTATCGACTGCACCATGTGTGTCCAGGTCTGCCCCACGGGTATCGATATCCGCGAAGGCCTGCAATACGAATGCATCAACTGCGGCGCCTGTGCGGACGCCTGCGATACGGTCATGGACCGGATGAATTATCCGCGCGGGCTGATTCGCTACACCAGCGAAAACGCCCTCGAAGGCAAGCGCTCGTCGCTGCTGCGTCCGCGCGTACTCATCTATGCCGCCCTGCTGCTGGTACTCGCTAGCCTGTTCGTTGTGGGTATCGGGATGCGCACGCCGCTGCGTATGGATATCCTGCCCGATCGCAATGCGTTGTATCGCGTGATCGACGACAACCACGTCGAGAATGTCTATACGATCAAGCTCATGAACATGAGCCAGGAACCGCGTCTGTACCGCATCGAAGTCGTGGGCAACGATGCCTATTCGGTCGACACCGATCCCGAGCGGGTGCGTGTCGCCCCGGGCGAAGTGCGCAACCTGCCGGCGCGGGTTCGTGTCGACAGTCGGCGTGTAGAGGGCGGCGGCCACGATATCGTGCTTCGTGCCTATAGCGTGGATGGCAGCACGTCGGTAAGCGAGACAACGCGTTTTCACATGCCGATCAACCGGTGAGCACCATGTCGATGACACAGACCGTTCGTCCCTGGTATCGCCACGTATGGCCGTGGGCGCTCATGGTGCCGCCGGCCGCATCCGTGGTGTTCTGGGTGGTCATTATCACCACTATGGCCGGCCCCCCGGATCTGGTGGTGGAAGACTATGCCAAGGTCGGGCTGACCTACACCCAGGATCAAAGCGCGCGCCAGGTCGCCGCGCGCATGGGCCTGGAAGCCAATGCCCAGGTCGATCGCGCCAGCGGTGCCGTGAGTCTGCGTGTGGACGGCTTCGACGAAGCCCCGGCCACCCTGCGCCTGGCGCTGGTGCATGCCACGAAGGCGAGCGCCGATCACGTCATCGAACTCAAACGCAACAGCGCCGGTATCTATCACGGCAGTACCCACGCCGCGATCATCGGCGCGCGCGAACTGCGCCTGGCACCCATTGATGGCGCCTGGACCGTCACCGGCCATATCACGGGCCCGCAGACAAGCGTGCGGCTCGCGCCGCACGCGCGTAACGACAGGTCGTGAGCGACGCGCCCGGCCAGTGCTATCACTGCGGGGAGCCCTTGCCGAAAGGGCCGGCACGCCGCGTTGCAATCGCTGGTGTCGAGCAACCGATGTGCTGTGCCGGCTGCGAAGCCGTCGCCCGCCTGATCGATGAAGGCGGTCTGGGTGAGTTCTATCGTTTTCGTAGCGACTTTGCGCCCACGCCCGCGGCGGAGCTCGCCGGTGCGGACGACGAATGGAATGCCTACGATCGCGACAGCGTGCGCGACAGCTACGTCCGCACCCTCGAAGGCGGCGCCAGCGAAGCCGTACTGCTGCTCGAAAACATTACCTGTGCCGCCTGCAGCTGGCTGATCGAGCGGGTGCTCGCCGACGACGAAGCGGTCATCCGCATCCAAGTCAACCCCGCCACCGGCCGGGCCATTCTGCGCTGGCATGCGGATATCACGGCGCTGTCAACGTTGCTGCGGCGTATCGCGCATCTGGGTTATCGCCCGCATCTGCTCAGCGCCGACCAGGCCGTGCCGCTGTTCACGCGCGAGCGCCGCGCCGCGCTCAAGCGCCTGATCGTCGCCGGGCTGGGCATGATGCAGGTGATGATGTATGCCGTGGCCCTCTATGCCGGCGCCATCTATGACGATATGGATGCCGATATCGCCCTGTTTCTGCGCGGCGTGAGCCTGCTGGTCGCCACCCCGGTGCTGCTGTATTCCGGTACGCCGTTTCTGCGCGGCGCCTGGCGCGATCTACGCGCGCGACGCCCCGGCATGGATGTGCCGGTGAGTCTGGCCATCGGCGGTGCCTACATCGCTAGCGTCTACCACTTTTTCACCGGCGGCGAGATCTATTTCGACTCGGTGACAATGTTCGTGTTCTTTCTGACCACGGCACGTTTTCTGGAGATGAGCGCACGCCACCGTGCAGCGATCGCCACCGGCGACACCGCGCGTGCCCTGCCGGCGACAGCGCGGCGCATCGCCACGAACGGCGATACGCAAACCGTGCCACTGGCCGAGCTGCGCACCGGTGATCGCGTGCGCGTCCCGGCCGGCGCGATCGTGCCCGGCGACGGACGCATCGTCGCCGGCCAGAGTACCTTCGACGAATCCCTGCTCTCCGGCGAATTCATGCCGGCTGCCCATGGCGAGAACGAAGCCGCGATCGCCGGCAGCCTCAACCTCACCGCGAGCGTCGATATCGAGATCGAACGCATTGGTCAGAACACACTGGTGGCCGGCATCGTGCGTCTGCTCGAACGCGCCCAGAGCGAACGCCCGCGCCTGGCACTGCTGGCCGACCGGATCGCCGGCGTGTTCGTATCCGCCGTGCTGGTGCTCGCCTGTGCGACCGGTCTGTACTGGTGGCAGGTCGCCCCCGATCTGACTTTGCCGATCGTACTCGCCGTGCTGGTGGTGACCTGCCCCTGTGCCCTCTCGCTGGCCACGCCCACCGCCTTCGTCGCCGGTACCGCGTCGCTGGCCCGACGTGGCCTGCTCGTGGCCCGCGCGGGCGCATTGCAGACGCTGGCCAGTGCCGATCACCTGATTCTCGACAAGACCGGCACGCTCACCGAGGCGCGCCTGCGTATCGAGCGGGTGGACTGTCTCACCCCGGACTACGATGCCGATCACTGCCGGCGGCTGGCTGCCGCGTTGCAGGCCCACTCCACCCACCCGATCGCCCAGGCCTTTGCGCCGGATTTCGACGACACGCTGCGCGCCAGCGATATACGCGAACAGGCCGGCCACGGTATCGAAGGCGATGTCGCCGGCCGGCATCTACGGCTGGGCCAACCGGCCTGGCTGGGGCTGGACGAACACAGCCCCGAGGGCGCCACGCCGGTGGTGCTGGAAGTCGACGGCCAGGCCGTGGCCCGATTTCTGCTGCAGGACACGCCACGACCCCAGGCCGAGGCGTCGCTGGCGGCATTGCGTGAACTCGGCTTCACCCTGGAAATCGCCAGCGGCGACAGCCCGGGCGCGGTACAGAGCCTCGCCCAGCGTATGGGCATCGACGAATGGCGTGCACGTATGACGCCGGAAGACAAACTCGCACGCCTGCGCAGCCTCCAGAGCCAGGGCCGACGGGTGGTCATGGTCGGCGACGGCATCAACGATGCCCCGGTACTCGGCGGCGCGGATGTGTCCGTGGCCATGGGCAGTGGCTCGGTGCTCGCCCAATCCAAGGCCGACATGCTGCTGACCCGCGCGCAGCTGGCCGATCTCGCCGATGGCGTACGCATGGCCCGGCGCACGATGCGCGTCATCCACCAGAACCTGGCCTGGGCGGCCTGCTACAACCTCGTCGCCCTGCCGCTGGCGGCCTGCGGCCTGGTCGAGCCGTGGATGGCGGCCCTGGGCATGTCGGCCAGTTCCCTGCTGGTAGTCGCCAACGCGGCCCGGCTGGCGCGCGCGTCCTCTCAGGCAGCAGGCGTCGGCGCTACGCCGCTGCCCATGCAGCCGACGCCGGCGGTGTCGACATGATGATCGTGCTCGTATTGCTGCCGCTGACGCTGGTGCTCGTCGGCATCGCGGTGTGGGCGTTTTTCTGGGCGGTGGGGGACGGCCAGTTCGACGACATGGACAGCCCCGCCTATCGCATCCTGCTCGACGACGATGATGATTGGTCCACGCCCGCCGACCAAAACAAAACCACTCAACACGAGCACCCACCCGAAAAGCAATCAGCGGGCGACGATACGCCGGCGGGTGCGCCCCCACGCGAGCCGCGCCAATGAGCGCGGACGGGTTGACGTTTGCTGCGGCGCTGATCGCCGGCCTGGTCGGCAGTTCACACTGCGTGGCCATGTGTGGCGGCATTGCCATCGCGTTCGGCGCGCAGAGCCGTCGCCGGCCGATTGTTTCCGCGCTGCTCTACAACAGCGGGCGTATTACCAGTTATTGCATCGCCGGTGCGCTGGCCGGTGGTCTCGGGGTCGGCCTGGGTCAGCTGCTCGAACCGCAACTGCTGATCGTGATTCTGCGCGCGCTGGCCGGCGCCATGCTCATCGCTATCGGTTTGCAGATCGCGCTGAACTGGCGCCTGTTGCGCCCGATCGAGAATATCGGTTTTCGGCTTTGGCAAAAGGTTTCACCCGCCGCACGCGCCCTGGTCGGGCGTCGTGGCGCCCTGCCTGCCCTGGCGCTGGGCGGCTTGTGGGGCTGGCTGCCCTGCGGGCTGGTCTATTCGATGCTGGTGGCGGCGACCTTCAGCGGCGGCAGCTTGCAAGGCGCCGCTTTGATGCTGGCGTTCGGCCTGGGCACGGCACCCGCGCTGATTGCCACCGGCACTGCCGCATCGCGACTACAGCGGCTCACGCGCAAGCCATCGTTCCGGCGCGCGGGCGGCGCGTTCGTGGTGCTGCTGGGACTCACGACCGCGGCCATGCCCTGGCTGATGCAGCATGCCCCGGCTGGCGGTTATCTGAATCTGCTCGGTCTATGCGGCCCGGGCGCGACCTCTCTCTAGCCTGGCGTTTCGATATGGCCGACGCGGGCTGAACCTGTCACCCAACCTGTAATAAGGAAACGATGATGATGAAGAAATTTCTGGCAGCAAGTGCAATCACGGCGGTCGGCGCCGTATTCATGGCAGGCCCCGCGGCTGCGGCCGATAGCTGCGAGCTGTCGATCACCGGCAACGATCAGATGCAATACAACAAGTCCGAACTGGTCGTACCGGCCGATTGTGATGAAGTAACCGTCACCCTCGAGCATACCGGCAAGATGCCGGTCGCCCAGATGGGCCACAACTGGGTGCTGTCCAAGGAAGCCGACAAGCAGGCCATCACCTCCGAAGGCATGCAGGCCGGCCTGGACAACGAATATCTGCCCGACGACGACAAGGTCATCGCCCATACCGATCTGATCGGCGGCGGTGAATCGTCGAGCGTTACGTTCAGCACTGCGGATCTCAAAGCCGGTGGGGACTACAGCTACTACTGCACCTTCCCGGGCCACAGCTCGATGATGCACGGCAAGCTGATCGTCAAGTAAGCGACCGGCGGTCATCGCATTGGGGCCACGCGGCGATTGTCGCGTGGCCTTTTTTATGGAAATCGAATGCAGCGCAATATTCTCGGTTTTGGCCGCGACGACGAAGGCGACTGGACTGCCCATCTGGCCTGCGGCCATAACCGACACGTTCGCCACCGCCCGCCGTTGATCAACCGCCCCTGGGTCGTACACGCAGCCGGGCGCGCCGCCTGGCTGGGTCGGTCGTTCGATTGCCTGCGCTGCGACCGTCTGGAATGGCCCGTCCGGATACTCGAACATCGCCCGCCGGACCGCGCGTTCGCGCTCACAGCGGACGACGCCCACAACGGCATGCTTGCCTATGACGGCTCACCGCACGGCCTCTGGCGCGAAATCGAAATCGAGGCCGGCTCCGCCCTGCTGCACATCGCGGCGCTTGGCCTCGAACAACCGCTCGGCCCGGGCACAAATACCGCCATACCGCCGGCGCTCGCGTTCCGTGTGCAGGCGCTTGCAACGCTGCGTGGGCATATTCGCGCGTACCGACTCATCTGAACGCGCCTTTTAAACAAAAAAGCCGGCGCGGTAAGCGCCGGCTTGGTTGCTTAGCGAAAACCTGTGCTCAACCACCGCCCGGATTGTAGATTTCCGGTACATCGTCGCCTTCGACTTTCAGAAAGCCAGCCAACCCGCGCTCCATGCGGCTCAGCGCATGGTCGACAAGCACATACTTGCCAGGCACTTCCAGTTCGAAATCGACAATCGTCGCACCGCCCGGCGGTACGCTGATGGTCTGGATGTGCTCGGCCGGCGCGCTGGTGGTGCCGCCCCAGGCATAGGCCTTGTCGAACATCTCGCCAATGACGTGGAACGACGAGGTTGCATTCGGGCCGCCTACACCGAAATAGATGCGCACGGTTTCACCAACCTTTGCGGTCAGCGGATGCTTGTCGGTCAGCGCACCGACGGCACCATTGAATACGTAGTATTCGGGCTTTTCGTCGAGTAGCTTGCGCACGTCGAAGGACTGCTCGCCGTGCTGGCCATAGCGCTGCGTGGTATAGATTTCGCCCTGCATCACATAGAACTCGTGGTCGACTGGCGGCAGCCCGCCTTCCGGTTCGACCAGAATCATGCCGTACATGCCGTTGGCAATATGGTGCGCGACCATTGGCGTGGCACAGTGATAGACATAAAGCCCCGGCTTGATCGCCTTGAACGACAGGCTTTTCTTCGATCCCGGCGGCACCTGGAGCACGGCAGCGCCACCCCCCGGGCCGGTGACGGCATGAAAGTCCACCGAGTGGATCATCGTGCTGTCCTCGGCATTACTGAGCGTCAGATCAACGGTATCGCCTTCACGCACACGCAGTAGCGGCCCCGGCACCTGACCGTCGAATGTCCAGTAGCGATAGCTCGTGCCGTCGGCCAGCCGGGCCTGTTTTTCGACGGTCTGCATCTCGACGCGCACGGTCTTGGGTTCGCGTTCGCCGATCGGGGCAGGCACATCGGCCGGGTCGCGGCTGATATCGGCGAGCGTGTCGTTTTCATCGCTGGCTTGGCTGTCGCCGACGATCAGCTTGCCTTCCATGCCCGCCGCGCGATGGCCGGGCACGGTACAGAAGTAGTCGAATTGGCCCGCTTCATTGGCACGAAACACGAATACCGAGCTCGAATCCTGACCCACGACGGGATCGGACTTCGCACTCAGCTCGGGAATGGCGATATCGTGCATTGCGCCGTCGCCGTTTATCAGCGTGAGCTGCACGACCGCGCCTTGGGGTACCGTGATGTCGGGATTGATACGGCCGTCGATCTTGCCGCCCACGCCCTGAAAATACATACCCTCTTTGCCGATGCCCGTTTTCAGCGTGATCGAGACATCCGGTTTCAAGCCCACGCCGTCGGCGATATTCGTTTGTGATGCGCCGGCCACGGACACGCCGCCGCACAACAGCAATAGCCCCAATAGACCAATCCAGTACCTTCGTTTCATCCCTGCCTTCCCTGATTAGGCGTTATCGATAGCGCGCAGGATAGGCAGGCACATACCGACCGGCTTTGATGTCGATCAAGGCACGGTGCTTGGAAAAAAATCTAGTGCGTTTGGACCCTTGGGGCGACGGCAACGCAAACCGGCCGGCAGCCCGCGACGTCTACGCGAAGAGTCCGTAAGGGCTGTGCGTGAGCGCCACACTCACGATATAGGCAAACACCAGCAATGCCGCCAGACAGGCCGTGACACGTATGGTCCTGGTTGCGCCGCGTTTGAGCCCGATCGTGCCGAGTAGGATATACGCCACCAAGGCGACCACCTTGGCCGTCAGCCAGGGCTGGACGCCCGGATACTGGCCCAGCAAAAGCACCAGGCCCAGCGCGCTGAGTAACAGCATGGTATCGACACAATGCGGCAGTATGCGCACCCAGCGGCGTTCGAGCCGCTCCGGGGCAAACAGCATCCAGTTCGCACGTACTACGAACAGAACCAGCGTGAGCGCGACACAGGTCACGTGCACGCTTTTCAAGCCGACATACCACATCGTCATGGGGCCAATGCGAGCGGATCAGCCCGGCTGGCCGTCGACCCGTGGTTGGCAGTAGATCCGACCATAGCGAATGGCCCAGGGCACGATCGCCTCGAACCAGGCGCCGATCGCCACCAATATGAACAACCACCGCACGTCGCCAACCGTCACGGCCGCGAGCAGGCGCGCCAGTACCGCCAGCTGCAGGATGAGAAAACACAGCACGCTCAGATCATCCATTTCCAGCCGGCGGCCCGAATGGCCGAGGCTGACGCGCGTGACCATGGCGAACACCATGCTGGTGGCCAGGCCCATACCCAGCGCATGCGTCGGCGCAAGCCCGAGGATCGCACCATGGCCCGTGGCCAGTGCCAGGCTCTGAATGGCCGACAGCGCGGCCGCAATCGGCAGCCAGGCGAAGGCCATATGCAACGACCAGAGCAAGGGCACGTGCGGCGCCGCCCAGCCACGCCAGCGCAGCGCATGCCAGCCGGTAATAGCGGCCAACGGTAGATCGAGCAGGAATAGCCAGGCCTGATGGTCGTTGAATAGCAGCACACCATGCGCAAGCAACAGCGCCACCACCAGCGGTGGGCTCCAGGCGGGCTGATAGCGTTCATAGCCGGCAATCATCGGCTCGGAAAAAAACGGCAACATGCGATGGGCCACGACGAACACGATGGGTGCGACGAACCCCCAGAGCGCAAGCGCGGGCATGGCCGCGAACAACGACCATTGATCGTCGGCCACCGCGCCCAGACCCAGCAGCGCGCCAATACAGCCAATCGCAATGACAATTACCGACCAGCGCGCATGCATGACGGACGCCGCGCGCGCGCGCAATACACAGCCAATCAATACCGCCAGGCCGAACGACCACGCAATACCCGTGAGCGCCAACCCTGCTTCCAGGCAGTACGGCGCGCCAAGGGCCCCCGCCACGGTCAACGCATAGCCGCCATATAGCAGACCGGCCATGCTCCGATATGCCGCGGGACGCACCGGGGCCACGCCCACCCAGCGCGGCAGCGCCGTGAGCGCGAAACCGAACACGAAGAAGGGGAACACGCCCAGTGTCATCAACCAGGCATGCAGCCAGACCGGTGCAACCGGATAAGCCACGTCGATGCCCGCCCAACGCAGCCCCAGAACCGGCGCCCACCAGAGCATGCCCAACACCAGCGCCCAGAGGCCACCCCAGAAAAACAGCCGATGCGGTGCCCGGATCAGACACCCCATGGCTTCGAATACCGAACCCGGCATCCTGCCCCCGATTGCAGACCAAATATCGGCCGACTATGCCGCGCGCAGGCAGGGCGAACATTGATAGAAATCAAACCACACTGCCGCAGCACGTGCAGCACTCAGCTCGCGGCCGATCGGATCGGCTCAGCCGAATCTAGAGCCGCTCGATAATGGTGACATTGGCCATGCCACCCCCTTCACACATGGTCTGCAAGCCGTAACGGCCGCCGCGTGCAATCAGCGCGTGCACGAGTGTGGTCATCAGCTTGGTGCCCGATGCACCCAGCGGATGGCCCAGGGCGATGGCGCCGCCATTGACGTTCATTCGCTCGGGATCGGCCCCGGTGGATTGCAACCAGGCCAGCGGAATGGACGCGAAGGCTTCGTTGACCTCGAACAGATCGATATCGTCGATGGCCATGCCCGCCCGGTCGAGCGCGCGCTGGGTCGCCGGCAATGGCGCTTCCAGCATGATGACCGGATCGTGCCCCATCACACTCATATGATGGATGCGTGCCAGCGGCTCGACGCCCAACCGCTTGAGCCCGGCTTCGCTGACCACCATCACGCCACTGGCGCCGTCACAGATCTGGCTGGCCGTGGCCGCCGAGATACGCCCGCCCTCGGCCAGCGTTTTCACCCCGCCGATGGCATCCAGTGTGGCATCGAAACGGATGCCTTCATCCACGCGGTGCTCGATTTGCTCGCCGGATTCGGGGTCGAGCACCGACACTGGCAGGATTTCGTCGTCGAAGGCCCCCGTCTGGGTCGCGCGAATCGCGCGCTGATGGCTCTCCAGGGCGAATTCGTCGAGCGCCGCCCGTTCGATACCGTATTTGGCGGCTACCATTTCCGCCCCCTCGAACTGGCTGAACAACGCCGTATCCGGATAACGCGCCTGAATGGCTGGGCTCATATAAATGCCCATATCGGCTTTCTTCGCCAGCGTCAGCGGCGCGCCCATGGGCACCCGGGTCATGCTCTCGACGCCGCCGGCGATCACGACATCCATGGTCCCGGACATCACCGCCTGGGCGGCGAAATGCAAGGCCTGCTGCGACGAGCCGCATTGCCGGTCCACGCTGGTACCGGGCACCGCCTCGGGCAGGCTCGATGCCAGCACCGCATTGCGTGCCACATTGGCGGCCTGCTCGCCCACCTGGCCGACACAGCCCAGAATGACATCGTCGATCGTATCCGGCGCGATCTGGGTACGTGCGACCAGACCGTCGATCAAGGTCGCTGCCAGATCCACCGGATGCCAGCCGGCCAGACGGCCGCCGCGGCGTGCGCCGGCCGTACGTAGTGCAGATACGATATAGGCTTGTGTCATGAAAACGGCTCGCAGTTATCCGATGAGGCGGGACCGTCTTTGTGCCACCCTGGATAGCCGCTGTAAAGCCTGCAACCGCAGTCTGCTGATGTCCCAAGACCAAGCCCCGAACCGCCGCTGTGAATCCGCCTATACGGCGGTTTTCGATATGGTGCGCCGTATCCCCCCGGGGCGCGTATGCACCTATGGCACCGTCGCACGTCTGGTCGGACGCCCCGGCGCGGCACGGGTGGTCGGCTATGCCATGCATCGCTGCCCGCCCGGCCTGCCCTGGCATCGCGTGATCAATGCCCAGGGCCGTATTTCGCTGCCGGCCGACAGCACGGCGGGCATGACCCAACGACGCCGCCTCGAAGAAGAAGGTGTCGTGCTCATCGGCGGCAGGGTCGACCTTGCCCGCTTTGGCTGGCCGGATGACCACGAATAGGGGCTGCTCAGCGCAGTGGTAGGCTGGCTGGTGCATTCGCGAGCCGGCGCGCAAATCCCGTAATTTTTCCGGCGAATAGAACAATTCAGGAAGGAGATGCCATGCAAATCGCCGATCGTTGTTTTCTGATTACCGGGGGCGGCTCCGGGCTGGGTGCTGCGAGCGCGCGCATGCTCGTCGACGCTGGCGCGCGGGTCGTGCTGGCCGACGTCAATGCCGATGCCGGTCAGCAGTGTGCCGAAGCACTTGGCGCAGCTGCCCGCTTCGTCAACTGCGATGTCACCCGCGAAGAGGATGGCAAGGCCGCGGTCGCCGCGGCACGCGCCCATGGCGGCGGCCTGCACGGCCTGCTCAACTGTGCGGGTATCGGCATTCCTTCGAAGGTGCTCGGCAAGAACGGCCCGCACGATCTCGCCACCTTTTCCAAGGTGATCCAGATCAACCTGATCGGCAGTTTCAACATGATTCGTCTGGCCAGCGAGGCGATGGCCGCCGGCGACGCCCAGGACGACGACGAACGCGGCGTGATCATCAATACGGCCTCCGTGGCCGCTTATGAAGGCCAGATCGGCCAGGCCTCCTATTCGGCGTCGAAAGGCGGCATCGTGAGCATGACCCTGCCAATCGCCCGCGAGCTCGCCCGCCACGGTATTCGCGTAATGACGATCGCGCCCGGCATATTCGATACGCCGATGATGGCCGAACTGCCCGAGGAGGTGCGCGAATCGCTGGGCCGCATGGTGCCATTCCCGCCCCGCCTGGGCCGTCCTGATGAATATGCGCGCCTAGCCCGCGACATCATCGAAAACACCATGCTCAATGGCAGCACCATTCGTCTGGATGGCGCCATTCGCATGCAGCCCAAGTAACCCGCCATGCGTGGCCACGGTGCGCGACGCCGCGCACCGTCGGCATTATCGACAACTCCGTAACGCATCATACGAAGGTATAACCGGTCAGATGCCGAAAGGTCGATAAGTTAATCCGGAATACGCCGCGGTCGTAGCGACAACGCGCTTAAAACGGCGACCGAACAGCGATTTCGTTAATCTCGGCGAAACGGTGTTTCGATAAAATATCGGTTCGCGGTTGCAATTGCCCCGGCCCGCGCGCGAGATACGATTTATGTTGCACGATTGCGGCGCTACCGGCCGCAATCGCTGTGACGTCACGTCGGTGGTTTTTCCGCTAGTGCGTATTTTTCGTCGCGATAACAGCTGCGCAGCTGTGCCAGCGCGGGTACTCGCGTTCAGCGACGGCCTTTCCCCATTCTCGGCGAACCGCGCGTACGTCGCCCCCAGGGCGTCGCGTTGACCACGCGATAGCGTGCGCATACGCTTTGCGACCAGATGTTCGCTATGCAGTCGCATCGAGCACGCACGACGGTGAGTTTGCCGCGATCCGTCGCACGAACAGCACAATAAGGAGAAACCCATGCGCCTGAAACCCACGCTTCGCGCGTTCTCGCCCCTGCTACTGAGCGCCGCGCTCGGTCTGAGCCATGCAAGCGGTGCGCTCGCCGCCGACGATAGCCAGCCCGATCTGCCGCGTTCGATGACCTGGTCGTCCTACGACGTCGGTTCTGCCGGCTATGCCGAAGCTTCCGCCATCGCCGATGCGTTCGGACGCAAGTACGGCACCCGTATTCGTATCCAGCCCTCCGGTTCGGCTATCGGCCGGCTGCAGCCGCTGCTGACCAAGCGCGCCGAAGTCGCCTATCTGGCCACGGAAGCCTTCTTTGCCTCGGAAGGCGTGGCGGATTTCGCCGATCGCCGCTGGGGTCCGCAGGATCTGCGTGCGCTGGCCGGCCGGCCCTCCTCGTTCGGTATCTTCACCGCGGCGGACGCCAATATCCGCACGATGCAGGACCTCAAGGGCAAGCGCTTTGCCTATGTCGCCGGCAACCCGTCGATCAACCTCAAGTGCGACGCCCTGCTGGGCGCGGCCGGGCTGACGCGCGACGATGTCGATGCACGCATGTTCCCGACCTATAACGCCACCATGAGCTCGCTGGCTCAGGGCAAGGCCGACGCGTCCTGCACCACCACCACGCCGAGCCAGCTCTATGAACTGGCCGAATCGCCGCGCGGCATTCACTGGCTGGAAGTCGACCCGGACGACAAGAAAGCCTGGGACCGTCTGCGCCAGATCGCACCGTTTCTCCAGCCCTACACCGAGACGGTCGGCGCCGGCCTGAGCGAAGACAACCCGGTCAATATCTTCGCCTATCGCTATCCGGTGCTCACCGTGCGCGCCGATCAGGATGAAGATTTCGTCTACAACTATCTCAAGGCGTTCGACGAAACCTATCCGATGTACAAGGACGGCACGGCGGTCATGAACCGCTGGAAGCTGGACAAGGCCGGCACCCCGCCGATCGATGTGCCGTTTCATCCGGGTGCGATCAAGTACCTGAAGGAAAAAGGCATCTGGACCGACGAAATGCAGGCCTGGAACGACAAGCGCCTGGCCCGTCTGGAAGCGCTGCAGGCCGCCTGGAAGAAGGCCGTGGCCGAGGGCGAAGGCAAGAGCGACGAAGCCTTTGCCAAAATCTGGGACAACTATCGGCAGCAGGCAATCGACTCGCTCTAGTCGATAGCCGCCGCAGCACGACCGGCCGGCCTTTTTGCCGGCCGGTTTTTCGTTTCACGTTCACCGAACTCCGAAGAGGTCGCCATGGCCACAAATACGCCGTCGGCCACCGAGATCAGCCTGGAAACGGACAAGGAAGCCAGCCGCCTGCGCGGTGTCTCCTACTGGACCGTCATGGCGCTGGGCACCCTCGGTCTGCTGCTCACCATCAACCAGACCTTCACCCTGGGTCTGTTCGGCTTTCAGCCGTTGGGCAACTCGTTTCTCTATTACCTGATCGGCCTGTTTCTGGCCGCGACCTTCCTCTACTTCCCGGCCTGGTCCGGCGCGAAAAGCGGCGTGCCGTTGTATGACTGGGCGCTGGCGGTGATCGCCATCGTGCCCGCGGTCTATCTGGGCCTGCACGGCCTCGAGATCATCCAGCAGGGCTGGGATTTCAGCGCCCCGATCGAGGCCACGGTGGCCTCCGGTGTGATGCTGGCACTCATTCTCGAAGGCACGCGTCGATGCGGCGGCCTGATTCTGGTGCTCGTAGCGCTGCTGTTCGGCTGTTACCCGCTATTCGCCGATCACATGCCCGGCTTTCTCTGGGGTACCCAGTACGGCTTTGGCGAAACCCTGCGCGCTCACGTGCTGGGCGTGGAATCGGTGATCGGCATTCCCATGCAGGTGGTTGCCAATCTGATCATCGGCTTCGTGGTCTTCGGCGCGGCATTGACGGTGACCGGCGGCGGCGATTTCTTCATGGATTTCGCCATGGCGCTGATGGGGCGCAGCCGCGGCGGCCCGGCCAAGGTCGCGGTGCTCTCGAGCGGCATCATGGGCAGTCTGTCGGGCAGTGTGATCTCGAATATCCTCACTACGGGCCCGATCACGATTCCGACCATGAAGAAGTCGGGCTATCCGGCCCATTACGCCGGCGCGATCGAAGCCTGTGCGTCGACCGGCGGTACCCTCATGCCACCCGTCATGGGCGCGGTGGCATTCATCATGGCGTCGTTTTTGAACGTGCCATATGCCGATGTGATGGTTGCGGCCTTTTTGCCCGCGCTGCTGTTCTATCTGGCGCTGCTGTTCCAGGTCGATGCCTACGCCGCCCGGCGCGGGCTCATCGGCATGCCGGAATCCGAAATCCCACGCGTGGTCGATACGCTCAAGCAGGGCTGGCCCTACCTGTTCAGCCTCGCGATGCTCATTTACATGCTGCTGGTCATGCGTCTGGACGCCTATGCGCCCTACTACGCGACCATCATCTTGCTGGTGATTGCGGTATTCAAACGCAGCCATCGCCTGAACTGGGCACGCATGCAATACCTGCTGCTCAATCTCACCAGCAGCGTGGCCAGTCTGGTCTCGATTCTGGCCGGCATCGGCCTGGTCGTGGGCGGGCTGTCGTATACCGGCGTGGCCGGTGCCTTCTCGCGCGAGCTGCTGCTCTATGCCGACGGCAGTATCCCGTTGATGCTGGCCGCGGGTGCGATTACCAGCTTCGTGCTGGGCATGGGCATGACCGTAAGCGCCTGCTATATTTTCCTGTCGATTCTGCTGGCGCCGGCGCTGGTGGAAGCGGGCCTGAACCCGCTGGCCAGCCATCTGTTCATTCTCTACTGGGGCATGCTGTCCTATATCACCCCGCCGGTCGCCCTGGCCGCGATCACCGCCGCGGGCGTGGCCGGCTCCAACGCCGGACGTACCGGCGTCTATGCCATGCGCCTGGGCAGCATTCTGTTTGTGTTGCCCTTCCTGTTCGTCACCAATCCAGCGCTGATCCTGCAGGGCGATCTGGTGCATATCCTGCTGTCGACGGTGACCGCGGTGGCCGCCATCTGGCTGGTCGCGGCCGCGCTCGAGGGCTATCTCTACCGGGTTGGTGCGATCAATCCGGTCATGCGGCTGGTCGTGCTGGTGGCCGGCGCCGGCCTGATCTATCCGGAACGGGTGTCGGATGTGGTGGGCATCGCGATCATCGTCTGCGTTTATATCGCCGATGCGGTGCTCGGCGGGCGACTGGGTTCCAAGGATGCGCAACGCCTGGCCCGTGCCAAACAAGCCGAACAGGCCGCGCAACAAGCGAAAGCTTCCTCCTGAAAGGTATAAGAACATGATAGACAAGCGAGTCGCGTCCGTGCGCGAAGCGATCGCCGGTATCAAGAGCGGCGATGCCGTGATGATCGGCGGTTTCGGCAGCTCGGGCATTCCCTTCGAACTCATCGAGGCGTTGCGCCTGCACGGTGCCAGCGAGCTCACCATCATTTCCAACAATGCCGGTTCGCATGAAATCGGTATCGCGACACTGCTGCGCGACCGGTTGGTGCGCAAGGTGGTTTGCACCTATCCGCGCTCGCAGGGTTCGGTCTGGTTCGAAAAACTCTATGAAGAAGGCGCGATCGAACTCGAACTGATGCCCCAGGGCACATTTGCCGAGCGCATGCGCGCTGCCGGCGCTGGCCTGGGTGGTTTCTTCACCCCCACCGGCTATGGCACCAAGCTCGCCGAGGGCAAGGAAACCCGCGAGATCGACGGCGTGGGCTATGTGCTGGAGCCGCCGCTCAAGGCCGACGTGGCCTTGATCAAGGCCCACAAGGGCGACAAGTGGGGCAACCTCGCCTACAACACGGCCGGTCGCAACTTCAATCCGGTCATGGCGATGGCCGCCGATCTGACTGTCGCCGAAGTCGAACATATCGTCGAACTCGGCGAACTCGATCCGGAGAGCGTGGCTACGCCCGGCATCTTCGTTGATCGCGTCGCCGCACAGGAGGGCATCGTATGACCCGTCTCGAACCCGCACAAATGGCCGAGCGCCTGGCCCAGGACATCCCCGATGGCAGCTATGTGAATCTGGGCATCGGCATGCCGGTGATGGTCGCCAACTACGTGCCGGAAGGCCGCGAGGTGATCTATCACAGCGAAAACGGCATTCTCGGCGTGGGCCCCACGCCGGCGCCCGGCACCGAAGACCCGGACCTGATCAACGCGGCCAAACAGTACGTCACCCTGATCAAGGGCGGCTGTTATTTCGATACCGCGGATTCGTTCGCCATGATGCGTGGCGGCCATCTGGATATCGCGGTCCTGGGCGGCTTTCAGGTCTCGGCGGACGGCAACCTCGCCAACTGGGCCACCGACAACGAAAAATATCCACCGGCCGTGGGCGGTGCGATGGATCTGTCGGTGGGTGCAAAAACCGTCTACGTGCTCATGCGCCACACCACGAAGGACGGCGCGCCCAAGATCCTGGATGCCTGTACCTATCCGTTGACCGGCACGGGCGTGGTCAGCCGTATCTACACCGATCTGGCGGTGATCGAAATCACCGAAGACGGCCCGCGGGTGGTGGAACTGTTCGGCGACAACAGCTTCGAAGACGTGCAGGCCTTGACCGGCACGCGGCTGTTGCCCGCGGCGTGAACACGGGGCGCCGACGGCCACGATGAACGCTCGCCGCATCGACAACCTGCGCAGCGCGCTGGTCTATCTCACCCTGGTCGCCGGCGTGCTCGGCCTGCCCCGGCTGGCCTGGTTCGTCGGCGCACCCGCGCTGATACTGGCGATCGTGCTCGCCTGGCCAGGCCTCAACCGGATACCGCGGGTGATCGTGTCCGCGGTGCTGGTGGCGATCGTTGGCGCCCTGCTCGTCGAGCCGGGGCTGCTCAGCGCCGGGCTGATGACCATTACACGCCTGGCAGCCCTGGTCGTTGCGGTCATGCTGCTATCGCACGCGCTCGGGCGTTCGCGGCATCTGTCGATCATCTCGGAACACCTGTTTGCCGGGCGCGCGCTCACCCGCTATCTGAGTATTACCTTCGGTACGCTGTTTCTTGCCATGCCGTTGAACTTTGGCTCGGTGAGCGTGGTTTCGACTCTCATCGGGCGCGAAATCTACAACTACGGCGATTCCGGCGGCGCCCGCAATGCCGCGCGCGCGGTGCTGCGCGGCTTTGGCTCGGCATCGGTGTGTTCACCGTTGTCGATCGCGGTGGTACTCACCCTCACCCTGGTGCCCGGCCTGCACGGCTGGCAGCTGTTGAGCCTGACCTTTCCGCTGGCCGCGGGTTACTTGATTACCGGCACCCTCTTTCGTGAACCCGAGAACGCGCCGGTGCCCGGCCAGGCCCGCCAGCGCCCGCCGCACGTCGTGCCGTCGTGGCTGTTCTTTGCCGCCTGTATCGGCCTGATCTGTGTGTGTACCTTCGCATCGCGGGCACTTTTCGGGTTGGCCTATGCGCAGGCTGTGACCTGTAGTTGTCTGCTGGTTGTCGCGATCGGCCTGCTTGCCAGCCCCGGCGAGCGACGTCTGCCACGCATGGACAACATCAGCAACGAACTGGCCATCATCTGTGGTTCGGCGTTTCTCGGCGCGACCCTGAGCGCCTTCGTCGCCGCCGGGCTGGATACCGATTTCGACCTGCCCGACTGGGCATTCCCCGCCATCGCCTTCGGCCTGCCCTGGGTGTTGTTTGCCGGCGGCTTGATCGGGATGAATCCGCTGATTCTGGTAACCCTCGCGGGCGGGCTGTCGAGCCGGCTCTGGCCGGAGGCCGCGGGGCTGGGGCTGGCCATCGCGATGGTTTCCGGTTGGGGGCTGACCATCGCCGGCACGCCCTATTCGGCCAACGCGCTGCTCGTACAGCGCCTGACCGGTTACGATAACTGGCAGGCCACCATCGGCTGGAGCCTGGCGCTCTCCCTGCTCGCATTGGCCGTGGCGTCGAGCCTGGCGGCGACGACCACGCTGGTGCTCATGCCCTGATCGGGTTCGCGGCGCGGGGGCCGATGATAGCCTGTGGGCTGGATTTCATTGCGCCGTACTCATGCCCGCCATAACCGATCCGAGCGACTATCGCCCGCTCTATCCCGAAATCGCGCCCTACGACAGCGGCATGCTGGCCGTGGACGACCGGCATACGCTCTACTATGAGCAGTGCGGCAACCCGCAGGGCAAACCGGTGGTGTTCCTGCATGGCGGGCCCGGTGGCGGCGCCGGGCCGAGCAGCCGTCGTTTTTTCGATCCGGCGCATTACCGCATCGTGCTGTTCGATCAGCGCGGCTGCGGGCGTTCCACCCCGCATGCCGACCTCGTCGACAACACCACCTGGCATCTGGTCGCCGATATCGAACGCCTGCGCGAACATCTGGCGATCGATCGCTGGCAGGTATTCGGCGGCTCCTGGGGCTCCACGCTGGCACTCACCTATGCCCAGACCCATCCCGAGCGGGTGAGCGAAATGGTGCTACGCGGCATCTTCATGCTGCGCCGCGCCGAAATGCTGTGGTTTTACCAACATGGTGCCAGCGCCTTGTTTCCCGACGCCTTTGAAGCGTATCGCGACCATATTCCCGTGGGCGAACGCGGCGATCTGATCAGTGCGTATTACCGACGCCTGACCAGCGACGACGAACACACCCGGCTCGAAGCGGCCCGCCGCTGGTCGGCCTGGGAAGGGGCAACAAGCTATCTCAGGCCCAGCGCCGCCGAAATCGACAGCAAGAGCGCGGGCCACTTCGCGCTGGCCTTCGCACGTATCGAATGCCATTACTTCGTGCACGGCGGTTTTTTCGAGCACGATGATCAGTTGCTGCGGGGTATCGAACGTATTCGCGATATTCCCTGCACGATCGTACACGGCCGCTACGATGTCGTCTGTCCGTTGGCCAACGCCTGGGACCTGCATCGCGCCTGGCCCGAGGCCGACCTGCGCATCACCCCCGATGCCGGCCATTCGGCTTTCGAGCCCGGCAACCGCCATGCCCTGCTCGAGGCGACCGACGCCTTCCGCCACAATCATTAGTGCAGCATGAGAACCGCTGACAAGGTCGGCTGTTTTCAATCGCTGCGCCGACGTTCGCGCCGGCTGCGCTCGCGCAGGCGAAATGAGCGCGGCCCGCGGCGTCGACGACCCGGCAGGCCGACGTCGGCCCAGGTACGGCGACATCTGCGGTTTTTCGTCTTCCACCTGAAAAAACAGTCCGCGAATGCACGCTAATAAACGCGAACGCAAGGCAGCTATGGGTTGAGAAAACAGCTAGACATGCGGCGCAAACAGCAAACCAAGTGTGTTTCGAGCGATCCGTCTTTTGTCTTATTCGCGTGTCTTCGCGTTCATTTGCGGAAATCTACGTAAGAAGCCATTTATCCGCAGATTACGCCGATTACGCAGATTGATTGAGGTGGCCCGCGTGGGCGATCGACATCATCGACGGCTTTGCTGGCCCTGCCGACCGGAAAAGTCCGCAGATCGACACAGCTTACACAGATCAACGCCAAGCAATTGCGGTCGTATGGCGCATGGGCCACAACAGGCCAGCCAGCCTTCGCGAAGCTTATCTTTCGCCTTATTCGCGTGTCTTTGCGTTCATTGGCGGACAACCTGCTGGCTTGAGAAAAAACTGCGGGGTTTCATGCATACGCAAGAAGTCATCTATCCGCAGATTACGCCGATTACGCCGATTGATTGAGGTGGCCCTGGTGGGCGATCGACTGCATTGACGGCTTGGCTCGGCTGGCCGTGCCGACCGGAAAAGTCCGCAGATCGACGCAGATGACACAGATCAACGATAAGCAATTGCGGTCGTATCGCGCGCATGGGCCACAGCAGGCCACCCCGCCTTCGAGCGGCCCATCTTTCGCCCTATTCGTGTGTCTTCGCGTTTATTCGCGGATTATTGCCGTCTTACGCGTCTATCGGCTGCGCCCACGTCGCGCATGCCGGGGCGACGATGCCCGACGACGTGTCCGGGCAGTCGCCTCGCAGGCCTGGTCCCGGCCGGCATGCTTGGCGGCGAACAGGGCTTCGTCGGCCTCGGCGACCACCGCCTGGGCATCGAGGCCCGCATGCGGCACGACGACGGTATAACCGACACTGATGGTGAGTCCGTCCCCCGGCGCGTCCGGGTTTTCGAGGCCCAGCTCGCGCACGCGCGCGCACAATCGATCGGCGAAATCGCGGGCGGGTTGTGCTTCCATGCCACAGGCCACCACCACGAACTCCTCACCGCCATAGCGCGCCAGAAAATCGGAGCCGCGTTGAAAACTCTCGGCCAGCGTCTGGGCGACCTCGATGAGTGCATTGTCGCCGGCCTGGTGGCCGAAACGATCGTTGAATGCCTTGAAATGATCGATATCGATGAAGAATACCGCCAGCGATTCACCCGTGCGTCGGCAGATCTTGAACAGCGACTCCATGCGATCGTCGAAGTGGCGCCGGTTGTAGACTCCGGTCAGGGCATCGAGCGTGACCAGTTCCTCGAGCGCCTCCTTGGCCGATTCGAGATCGCGGTTACGCGCGCGCAGCTCTTCGTCGAGCAACATGCGCTGGGTGACATCCTTCTGAAAACCAATGAAATGCGTCACCGTGCCGTGCTCGTTATGAATCGGCGATACGCTCAACTCGTTCCAGAACGGTGTGTCATCCTTGCGGTAATTGGTAATGACCTGGGAAAAGCCCTGCCCCTTGGCCAGCGCCGCGCGCATTTGCTCGCTACGTGCCGCTTCGGTCCGTCCGCGCTGCAGAAAGCGGCAATTGCGGCCCACCACTTCATCATGACTGTAGCCGGTCATGCGCTCGAAGGCGGGATTGACGAAGATCAGCGGCAGGTCGTCGGCGCGCGCATCGGCGATGGTGATGCCGTCGCGCGAGTCCATCACGGCATGCTGCAAGAGCTCAAGATCGATCATGGGCCGTTTGAAGTCCACAGAGCAATAAGACAGTGAATCAATATTTAAGGCGCAATTGAATAACGGACACTACGGAGGTTGGGCGCCCCTGTTTATCGCCAACCTAAACACGCCCGCCTACGCCGATACGAGGTGCCGTATGGGTTATCTATCCCAAATTCAGCGGGAAAGCGTACACAGATTCGGTGCACAGCGCATCAAACGCGTGGGCACTGAGCGCGCATGTCGGTGCAGGCAGGCAAATGCGGGCATATGAAATGGCGCCACGTACTGGGCTAGAATGCCTTATTCTGACAACGCCGGTGGTCAGTTTTCGTGCCGGTAGCGTATCGACCTCATCAGCTTGCGAGTGAATAGCATGACCCGACGATCTCCGGCGGCGCGTATCGAAAGCGCGATCGCCCGCGGCACGCTCAGACTGCCTGCCGCGGTACTGCGTATTCTCGCCGGCGCGCCGGTCGTGCGCGACGGCCAGACCCTGGATGTGCAGACGCAAATGCTGCTGCGCCTGCAACGCCTGCGCGGCGATGCCACGCTGGGCGGACGTGCGATTGATCGCGAGCGCGCGCTCATCGATGCCCAATCGCGTCTGCTCGAACCACGGACGCGCACACGTATCGCCTGCGAGGACATTCACGTGGCCGGTGCAGACACCCCCTGCGCGGCACGCGTTTATCGCCCCGCACGCGGGGAACACAAAGGCGGCGCCCTGGTGTTCTATCACGGCGGCGGGTTCGTAATCGGTTCACTGGCCTCGCACGACGGCGTATGCCGCGCGCTCGCCGAACGCGCCAACTGCGTGGTGATCGCGGTCGACTACCGTCTCGCTCCCGAGCATCCGGCGCCCGCCGGCGTCGATGACGCAGTGGCCGCGTTTCGCGATATTGCCCGCCGTGCGCAGGAACTGGACATCGATGCCGATCGCCTGGCGGTCGGCGGTGACAGCGCGGGCGGCAATCTATCGGCGGTCGTCGCCCAGATCACCCGCGACGACCGCCATTCGCCCTGTTTTCAGCTGCTGTTCTATCCGGCCATCGATTTCGCCCGCGAGCGCGCGTCGGTCCATACCTTTGCCGACGGTTTCCTGCTGGAAAAATCGTCCATGGACTGGTTTCGTGGACACTATATCCGGGACGGCTTCGACAACCGCGACCCGCGGGTATCGCCAATCTACGGCGATCTCGAAGGCCTGGCCCCCGCCATCGTGATTACGGGCGGTTTCGACCCGCTACGCGACGAAGGCGAGGACTATGCCAAGGCACTCCAGGCCGCGGGTGTGCAGGCCCGGATCGCGCGTCATCCATCGATGATCCACGGCTTCGTGAACTTCGCGGGCGGGGTTGCCGGCGCCGATGCCGCGCTTAGCGAAGGCGCGCAGGCCTTGCGGGCCGCGCTCGCGGACAATACGCACAAAGCCTAGTTCGCCGGCGTATCGTCGTCTTCGATGGCCCGACGCAGTTCCGCGCCGTCGAGTACGCCGTCGTCGTTGCTGTCCAGGGCATCGAAATACGGCGTCATCGCGGCCTGGTATTCGGCCAGTGAGACACCGCCGCTGGCATCGCGATCGAGATTGGCGAAGGTGCGCGCGATGGCTTTGCGGCGCGCGCGTCTCACGTCGGCCGATGCGTGGTCGTCGTCGGGCACCCGGCTGGCGGCGAGTTCGTCCTTGTCGAGCTGGCCATCGCTGTTGCGATCGAGCTGTTCGAAAGTCTTGCGCTGCCCGTCGATGGCCTCCTGACGGCCAATGGCGCCGTCATCGTTGGCATCCAGTGCCGAGAGTGCGTTCTGGGCCCAGACGCTGGCGGGCAGCGCGCCGAGAATGAATACCGCACATAGCGGCCATACCGATCGGCTCATCGCGTGGTTCGTTTCCAGGACATTACCCGGCCTTCGGCAACGCACGACGCGCGAGGTTCAATACTCATACCTGTTCGTGATCGCTGGCTTCGAAGCGCACATCGGAATCGTCGGCACACAGTTCCCGAATATCGCTGGGCTGGCCGGCGTCGTTGAAGCGTACATAGCCCATGCCCGCGCCGTTCACCAGCCGTTCGCCGTGATCGGCCGGCACCGGCCGACGCGGATAGATACGCATACGCCGACGCTTGGTGAACCAGTTCAGCGGCGAGTACGGCGCATACAACCAGCGGTTGAGACGATCGAACCAGTCGAGCAGTTTGCGGGGGAACTCGTTTTTCACCCCGGAGCTGGTGATCTGCCAGATCTTCTGGCGGGCGGCCGAAAAACGCAGGGTCACATCGTAGACGAACGAGTAATGCACATCGCCCGACAGGATGGTGAAGTTCTTCGGCGTATTGCCGTGGCGGAATATGTTGAGCAGCGTATGGGCCGCGCCCGGGTGCGCCATCCAGTTTTCGGCGTCCACCATCAACGGCTTGCCGAACCAGGTGAATACGCGCTGGATGTTCTCGATGAGCTTGACGCCGAAAATCGGCGCGGCCGACACCATCACCACGCTCTCGCGATGCATGAGCTGGGTCTGCATGTCGCTGAGCGCTTCCCAGTCCATCAGCCCCGAGGGCTTGGCCGGCGCGCGCCCGCGCCGCCAGCGCCGGGTGCGTGTATCCAGCACCAACACGCCCGGTTCGGTGTCGAGCATGAAATCCCAGCGATGAAAGGCCAGCAGCGTGTCGATGAGCGCGTCGTGGGCGGTATTGTCGCGGCTGGCGTAATACGTTTCGACGCTGGGCCAGACGCTGTCCTCGAACACCTCCGGCCGGTTGCCCCAGCCCTGGCATAACAGATACGCAACCAGGGCATTGCCGATGATACGGCGTGAAAACGGATGACCGTAGGCGGTATCCATCCATTCGCCGGTGAGGTTCCAGTCGTCCGTAACATCGTGATCGTCGAAGATCATGGCGGTCACGCTGTTGGCCATGAGCCGGCGCACGCCCGGCAGTTCGGCCACGAAGCGCTCGATGATCGCCGCCTCTGCGTCGTAGCGTTCGCGCTCCTGCTCGTCGAGGGCGGGCGGCGTGTATTCGAGCCCGCGCCAGGCCGCGTCCGACCAGCACAGCAAATACATCGCCAACACTTCGGCAAGCGTAATCAGGTGGTTGCCGGAGGAAGCCGAAGTAAACACCGGTTTGCGCGTACCGCCGAAAAAGCGGTCGCGCAGATCGCGGTTGACCTTTTCCTGCGGCAGCAATTCGTCGCGCCGGTAATAGCAGGCACTACAGGCATACAGCGCATCGCTGTCGTCGAGCACGGCGCCTTCGAGCGTTTCCGGCCATACCCCAAGCCGGGCAATGAGCGCATGAATCGCGCGCAGCATGGGCCCGGCGACGTCGTCGGCATAGATCTGATCGCCGGTCAGCAACACCGCCACCGGCCAGGTTCGGCTATCGTCGCGGCGCTCGCCCAGCCAGCGATCCGCACGCGCCATGCCGTCGCCCGACGGATGATGGGGGCGCCGGCAGGAGCCATGCAGCAGGCTGTCGAGCCGGGTCTTGATGACAAAGCGTGGGCGCGCCTCGCCCGGATAACACAGGCCTGGATCGAGTACGGCCAGCGAATGCCGCGCCTCTTCGAGCAACAGGTCGTAGCCGATCGGCGTATCTTCGGCCAGCGCATCGACCCCGGCGGCGGCCAGATCGATATCGATGAATACAAGCCAGGCGTGCTCGCCGATACGCAGATCGCGCCGGTAGCGATCGAGGGCGATCGTGTCGTCGGCGATCTGACGCCGGCCGTCGTCGTCACGGTACAACGCCAGCGCCAAGTCCACCGGCTGCGATACGGCCAGCCATAGCACCAGCCGCTGCGGGCGCGCCTGGCGCAGGATGGGCCCGGCGAGCACGGTGTCTGAAACGGGCGACGGCGATAAGGCATTGTGCGGCATACGGCAATTGTACGGTGCCCGCCGCTGGGCGCCAGCCATTTCCCTATTGACCGCATCGATTGCGATCGCTAAATTCAGCCCATGCTAAGTTTTATAGTCTCGAGTCATACTCGATTGATGCCACCAATTACACGCGCCTGGACCGCAAGCGCGTGAGCGCCGATCCCCACAGCCAATCCGCCGATATGCTGCCCGGCGAAGGGGCCACCATTCGTGCTGCCCAGGCCGCGCTGGACGGCCATCATCGCGGGCTGCGCGGACTGTGGCCGTTTCTCGGGCCGGCCTTCATCGCCGCCGTGGCATATATCGACCCCGGCAATTTCGCGACCAATATCCAGGCCGGCTCCACCTTCGGTTATCTGCTGTTGTGGGTCGTGGTGGTGGCCAATGTCATGGCCATCGTCATCCAGAGCATGTCGGCCAAGCTGGGTATTGCCACCGGCAAGAACGTGCCGGAAGTCTGTCGCGCGCGTTTTCCGCGGCCGGTCACCATTGCGCTGTGGATTCAGGCAGAAATCATCGCCATCGCCACCGATCTGGCCGAGTTCATCGGCGGCGCGTTGGGGCTGTACCTGCTATTCGGCATTCCGCTGTTTCCGGCGGCCCTGATCACTGGCGTGTTTTCCTTCGGCCTGCTGGAGCTTCAGCGGCGCGGTTTTCGCCCGCTCGAAGCCGGCATTACCGCGCTGGTGGGCGTGGTGATCGTGTCCTTTGCCTACGAAGTCTATGTCGCCGACCCGGCGATGGACGACCTGGCCCTGGGTCTGATCCCCGGCTTCGAAGGCAGCCATAGCGTGATGCTCGCTGCCGGTATTCTGGGCGCGACCGTCATGCCGCATGTCATCTATCTGCATTCGGCGCTCACCCAGCGGCGTGTGGTCGGGCGCAGTGCCAGCGAACGCCGGCGCATCTTTCGCTTCGAGTTCATCGATATCCTTATCGCCATGGGCGTGGCCGGCCTGATCAATGCCGCCATGCTGGTCATGGCCGCGGGGCTGTTCTTCGGCGCAACGACGCCCGTAACCACCCTGGAAGGTGCCTTCGCCCAGCTCGGCGAATACGCCGGGCCGGCCGCGGCCGGCTTGTTCGGCCTCGGCCTGCTGGCAAGCGGCTTTTCCAGTTCCTCGGTAGGCACGATGAGCGGCCAGGTGGTCATGCAGGGCTTTATCGCCCGCCAGATTCCGTTGTTCGCACGCCGCATGATCACCATGGCCCCGCCATTGGTCATTCTGGGCATGGGCGTGGATGCCACCACGGCCCTGGTAATGAGCCAGGTGGTGTTGTCCTTCGGTATTCCGTTCGCGTTGATTCCGTTGCTGCTGTTCTGCTCCAACCGCGAGATCATGGGCGATCTGGTCAACCACCGCGCCACGACCATCGCCGCCTGGGCGATCGCCTGTGTGGTAATCGCGCTGAATGTGTTTCTGCTTTACGAAACCTTTCGCGGCGGGTTTTAAGCCACCGTTTCGAACGGCGTCAGGCGCTGCCGGCTTCACGTCGGCGCCAGCGCATCAGCCACAGCGTGACCGCCAGCCCGGCGAGCAGGACCACCGCGACCATCAGCGTCACCCCGGCCCAGCCGGCCGCGCTCCAGAACAGCCCGCCCAGCGAGCCAACCACGCTCGAGCCAAGGTAGTAGCCCAGCAGATACAGCCCGGCAGCATGGCCCTTGCCGCGTTCGGCGAGCAGGCCGACAAAACCGCTGGCAGTGGAATGCCCGGCAAAGAAACCGATGGTCAGCAGTGCCATGCCCGGCACGACGGCAATGAGGTTGTCCGGCCACATGACGGCCAGCCCGGCGGCCATGCACACGATCGCGAACAGCAACACCGGCGGACGGCCGGCGCTATCGGCCACCCGCCCGGCAATAGGCGACGTGAGAATGCCGAGAATATAGATCACGAAGACCGATCCGATCGCGCCCTGGCCGAGCGAAAACGGTGCTTCGCTCAAGCGAAAGCCGATGTAGTTGTACACGGACACGAACGCGCCCATGAACAAAAAGCCACAGACGAACACCCAGGGCAACGCCTTGTGGCGTAGATGTTCACCGATCGGCCCGGCGTGCTGGGCCAGCGACATGCCGCGCTTGGCGGTGAAGTTCTGCGAGCGCGGCAGCAGCCAGAAGAACAGCACGGTCGCAACCAGACCGATTACGCCGATCGTGGCGAGCGCCACGCGCCAGTCCGCGTATTCGGAAATGAAACCGGTGATCACGCGTCCGCCCATGCCACCAGTAGCGGTACCGCCGATATACAAACCGGTGGCGGTACCCAGATCGGAAGGCGCGATCTCTTCGGATAGATAAGCAATCGCCAACGCCGGCACGCCACCCAGGGCCACGCCTTCGAGCGCCCGCGCGGCCAGCAGCGACCACCAGCCCGGCGCGAGCGCGGCCGCGATCGACAACACGGCCGAGCCGATCAGCGACGCGATCATCACCGGCTTGCGCTCGATCGCCTCGGACATCAGCCCGGCCAGCAATAGCGTGAAGGCGAGCACGCCCGTGGTCACCGACAACGACAGACTGCTCGCCGCCGCGCTGACATCGAATTCGCGCGCGAATGCGGGCATGAGCGGCTGCACCGCGTACATGGAGGAAAACGTTGCGAAGCCGGCTGCGAACAGCGCCAGATTCGCACGCCAGTACATCCGGCTGCCGCGTTGCAGATAGCGCGTCTCGCGCGCGGGCGGGGCATTGTTCATCGACTTATTGTCGCATGCAGCTATCTGCGGCCGGCAAAAGTAGGCATGTGTGCGTGCGGCGGCGCCCGCTTCGCATGCCGCAGCTGCGCAATATCAGCCCTGATATGGGGTCGGGCGCGCCTGACGCGCTCATGTGCCCGGATGTTTTTAAAACGGGCAACCGCCGGTAACGCTGATAGCGGCTGCCATTGCGCGCTGCAGTGCAAGAAAATCCGCGGGCGTCGCGGCGCGGGGCCTAGCCGGGGAGCGGCTGCTTCACGGATAATGGCGCGCTTTATTTTCTACCGGCCACGGCCTCTATGATCGACAACCTGCGCAATATCGCGATTATCGCCCACGTGGACCATGGCAAGACCACGCTCGTGGACTGCCTGCTGCGCCAGTCCGGCACCTTCGAAGCGCGCGAGGAAGTCGCCGATCGGATCATGGATTCCAACGATCTGGAAAAAGAGCGCGGCATCACGATTACGTCCAAGAATACCGCCATCGAATGGCGCGACCCGGACAGCAACGAAAACTATCGCATTAACATCGTCGACACCCCCGGCCATGCCGACTTCGGCGGCGAAGTCGAGCGCGTGCTGTCGATGGTGGACTCGGTGCTGCTGCTCGTCGATGCCGTCGACGGCCCCATGCCGCAGACGCGGTTCGTAACCGAAAAGGCCTTCGAGCTGGGCCTGAAGCCGATCGTGGTGATCAACAAGATCGACCGCGACGGCGCACGCCCGGACTGGGTGCTCACCCAGACCTTCGATCTGTTCGACTCGCTCGGTGCCACCGACGAACAGCTGGATTTCCCCACCGTCTACACCTCGGCGCTGGGCGGCTATGCCGGACTGGAAGACGACGTGCGCGAAGGCGACATGAAGCCGCTGTTCCGTACCATCACCGAACGCGTGCCCTCGCCCCCGGTCAAGACCGACGGCCCGTTCCAGATGCAGATCACCACGCTGGACTACAACAGCTTCGTCGGCCAGATCGGTATCGGCCGTATCGCGCGCGGCGCGATCAAACCGGCCACCCAGATCACCATCGTCGATCGCGAAGGCAACAAGCGCAACGCCAAGATCGCGGGCGTATTCGGCTTTCTCGGCCTCAACCGGGTGGAAGTCGATCAGGCCCAGGCCGGCGATATCGTTGCGCTGACCGGCATGGACGGACTCGATATTTCCGACACGCTCTGCGATACCAGCGCGCCCGAGGCGTTGCCCGCGCTGACCGTCGACGAGCCGACCATGAGCATGACCTTCGAGGTCAACAAGTCGCCGCTGGCCGGCAAGGACGGCGACTACCTCACCTCGCGCCAGATTCGCGAGCGCCTCTATCGCGAACTCAAGTCCAACGTCGCCATGCGCGTGGATCTGACCAGCGATCCGGATCGCTTCAAGGTGTCCGGGCGTGGCCTGCTGCATCTGTCGGTGCTGCTGGAAACCATGCGCCGCGAAGGCTACGAGCTTTCGGTCTCGCGGCCGGAAGTGGTCACCCGTGAAGTCGACGGCGAAATCCACGAGCCCTACGAACTGCTGATCTGCGATATCGAGGACGAACACCAGGGCGCGGTCATCGACAACCTCAACCAGCGCCGTGGCCAGCTGCAGAACATGCAGCCCGACGGCAACGGCCGTACGCGCCTGGAATTCATGATCCCCTCGCGCGGCTTGATCGGTTTTCAGACCGAGTTCATGAGCCTGACCTCGGGCACCGGCATCGTCACCCATGTGTTCGATCACTACGGGCCGAAAGGCGCGGATGCCATCGGCCAGCGCCATTCCGGCGTGCTCATTTCAAATGCCGCCGGCAAGGCCGTGGGCTTTGCCCTGTTCAATCTGCAGGATCGCGGCAAGATGATGGTCTCGCCCGGCGATGAGGTCTATGAAGGCATGGTCGTGGGTATTCATTCGCGCGAGAACGATCTCACCGTGAACGTGCTCAAGGCCAAGCAGCTCACCAACGTGCGCGCGGCCGGCTCGGACGAGAATATCGTGCTCACCCCGCCCATTCGCATGACCCTGGAACAGGCGCTGGAATTCATCAACGACGACGAACTCGTCGAAATCACCCCTGCCAACGTGCGCGTGCGCAAACGCTGGCTCAAGGAACACGAGCGCAAGAAAGCCAGCCGCGGCGGTTGATGCCGGCGCGCGGTTCGGTATTCATGCCGTAATCATCGATCGAGGCGATACGCGCGCCAGCATGCGTTGCGTATCGCCTCGTCATCGCCAACGAGGGATCGTTCATGCCCAGCCAAAGCCGTTCACGTCTGATCGTTCGTACCGCCAATCTGTCGGATATTCCGGCGATCAATCGGGTGGTACAACGTACCTATCCCAACCTCGACGATTACACCTTCGACGAGCTGCGCGGCCAGATCAACAACTTCCCCGAAGGCCAACTGGTCGCAGTCTACGAGGACGTCGTGGTCGGCTACTGCGCGACCCTGTGCCTGCCCGAAGAGCAGGTCATGCGTCCGCATACCTGGGCCCGCATCACCGGCAACGGCTACGGCTCCACCCACGATATCGACGGCGATTATCTCTACGGCTATGAAATCTGCGTGGACCCGGAGGCCCGCGGTCTGCGTATCGGCCAGCGCCTCTATCGCGAACGTGAAGCACTGTGCATCAAGCTCGGGCTCAAGGGCATCGTCTTCTCCGGGCGCCTGCCCGGCCTCAAGCGCCGCTTCAAGAAGTACGGCAGCGCAGAGGCCTATGTCGAGGCGGTCCAGAACAAGGAAATCCGCGATTCGGTACTGAGCTTTCAGCTCAACCAGGGCTACGAACTGCTGGGCGTGATGCCCAACTACCTGCCGCCGGATGAAGAATCCATGGGCTACGGCGCCCACCTGCTCTGGCGCAATCCGGAGTACAAATACCGTGAGGACGTCGCCGGCGACTCGCATGTGCATCTGCAGCGCCCGGCCACGGTACGTATCGCCACCATCCAGTATGGCCAGCGCGCGATCAACTCCTTCGACGAGTTCGCCCAGATCGTGACCTATTTCGTCCAGGAAACAGCCGATGCCAAGGCCGATTTCGTGGTGTTTCCGGAACTGTTCACGGTCCAGCTGCTGTCGATCAAGAACGAGGAATTGCGTCATCGCGCGGCGATTCAGCGGCTGGCCGATTTCGTCGACGAGTTCCGTGAGCTGATGGCCTCGCTGGCGGTGAAGTTCAATATCAACATCATTGCCGGTTCGCATCCGACCCGGGTCGGCGAGGATCTGCAGAATATCGGCTATATCTATCTGCGCGACGGTTCGGAATACCAGCAGCCCAAGATCCACCCCACCCCGGGCGAGCGCCATTACTGGAATATCGTCGGCGGCGATTCGCTCAATGCGATCGAAACCGACTGCGGGCCGATTGGCGTACTGGTGTGCTACGACAGCGAATTCCCCGAGCTGTGTCGACATCTGGCCGACCAGGGCATCAACATGCTGTTCGTGCCCTATTCCACCGAAGATCGCAACGGCCATCTGCGGGTGCGCTACTCGGCCCATGCGCGTGCGGTTGAAAACCAGATCTATGTGGCCACCGCCGGCAATGTCGGCAACCTGCCGCGGGTGCATGCCATGGACCTGCACTATGGCCAGAGCGCGATCATCACGCCCTGCGATTTCGCCTTCGCCCGCGACGGCATCGCCGCGGACACCACGCCCAACGTGGAAATGGTGGCGATCGCCGATGTGCGCCTGGACGTCCTGCTGGACGCCCGTACCACCGGCTCCGTGCAGAACATGCTCGACCGTCGCCACGATCTCTATCACGTGCAATGGATGCCGCGTCGGCGTGCGGTCAAGGCACCGCGCAGCCGCCGCTAGGCGTTTAGACATTGGGCCACGGCTGACGAACGCCCGTCACCCGGTTAGAGTGACGGGCTGTCTTTTCATGAACTCGGCGTACAGGCCGACCGTCAGCCATGCCTTCGACACCGACGATCGATAGCGCGGCCCGCGCACTCGCCGTCAGCCAGCGCCTGCTCGTACTGTCGGGCGCGGGGCTGTCCGCCGAGTCCGGTATTCCGACTTTTCGCGAAGCCCAGACCGGGCTCTGGGCGCAGTTCTCACCCCAGGATCTGGCCACGCCGGAGGCCTTTGCCGCCAACCCGGAACGGGTCTGGGCGTGGTATCGCTGGCGGCGCACGCTGATTGCCCGCGGCGGCGTCAATGCCGGGCATCGCGCGATCGCGGCGCTGGAACGGCATATGGACGTGGTCATCGCCACCCAGAATGTCGATGGCCTGCAAAGTACGGCCGGCAGTCGCGACGTATCCGAACTGCACGGCAATATCTGGATCGATCGCTGTAGTGAATGCGGCGACGAACGCCGCCAGGCCGTCGCCGAAGCCGACGAGCAGGCCCCCATCCCAACGTGCCAGTCCTGCGGCGCAGGCATGCGCCCGGGCGTGGTCTGGTTTGGCGAGATGCTGCCCATGGCCGCGCTCGAACGCGCCCGGGCCGAACTGGATCGCTGTGACTGCGTGCTGGTCGTGGGCACTTCCAATCAGGTCTATCCCGCCGCCGCATTGGTGGAAATGGCCGTGGACGGGCCCACGCCCGTCATCGAGGTCAACCCGCAGGCCACCGCCGTATCGCCCTGCGTGGATGTGCATATCGCCGAGGCCGCGAGCATGGCCCTGCCGGCGCTGGTCGACAGGCTCGACGCTATGCGGACAGCCCGCTAAGCTCACTTATTCGGAAGAAAACGGGTTTTACGCTGGCGCGCGTTTACAGCACGCCGGCCATAGCCAGGGCAGACCGGGGGTTATCGATGACGCGTCGCGTGGTGTTCAATCAAAAAGGCGGGGTCGGCAAGACCACGCTGTTGTGCAATCTGGCCGCGATCGCTGCCGCGCGCGGCAAGCGCACGCTGGTGATCGATCTGGATGCCCAGTGCAATGCCAGCCAGTATCTGTTGTCGTCGGACAACCGCCAGGCAGAGGCCGGCAGCGCGGATTTCTTCGAATCCACCCTGTCGCGGGCGCGCACGGGCAGTAATCTGGCCGACTACATCACGCCCTCGCCGTTCGAAAATCTATCGGTGATGGCCGCGCATCCGGACCTGGAAGAACTGCGCATCAAGCTCGAGGCCAAGCACAAGATCTACAAGCTCAAGCAATCGCTGGCGCGCCTTCACGATTACGATGCGATCTTCATCGATACGCCACCGGCGCTGAATTTCTATTCGCAATCGGCGCTGATCGCCGCCGAGCGCTGTCTCGTGCCTTTCGATTGCGACGATTTCGCCCGCCAGGCGCTGTATTCGCTGTTCGACAACATCCACGAGATCCAGGACGACCACAACCCCGACCTCGTGATCGACGGCATCGTGGTCAATCAATTTCAGGCGCGGGCGAAACTGCCCGAGCGCATGCTCGCCGAGCTCAAGGCCGAAGGTCATCCGCTGATCGAAACGCGTATCACCTCTTCGATCAAGGTGCGCGAATCCCACGACGCCTCGATCCCGCTGATCCACTACGCGCCCAGTCACAAGGTCACGCAGCAGTTGATCGCGCTCTACGAACGCCTCGACTAGCCCACTCGGGAAAAGCACGCACACAGGCTGGCGCACGGGCATCGTAAAACGCCGCGATCGCGTAATATCGACCCATGGCTTTTGTACGCACAGGGTTGATCGGATTGCTCTTGTTCGTCCTGATGGCGGGCACCGGCGCGATTTCGGCCCAACCCTCGGCGAGCGACGCGTCCGGCGTGCGCGAAGTGCCGATCGTCGGGCCCATCGGCCCTGCCACCAGCGCCTTCGTGCACGACGAACTGGCGGCCGCCGCCCAGGCAAACGCGGCGTTGGTCATACTGCGCCTGGATACGCCCGGCGGGCTCGACGGCGCGATGCGCGATATCGTCAAGGCGATACTGGCGTCATCCGTGCCGGTCGCCGCCTATGTCGCGCCCAGCGGCGCACGCGCCGCCAGTGCCGGCACTTATATCCTCTACGCCAGTCATATCGCGGCCATGGCGCCAGCCACCAATCTCGGCGCGGCCACGCCCGTATCGATCGGTGGCGACAGCAAGCCGGCCTCGCCTGCGCCATCCGATTCCCCGGATAACGAAGCGGAAGCTCGCGAGGCGCCGGCCGACGATGCCACCGCCAAACGCCGCAAGGCGGTCAACGATGCCGTGGCCTATATCCGCAGCCTGGCCGAACAGCGCGGGCGCAATGCCGACTGGGCCGAAAAAGCGGTCCGTGAAGGCGTGAGCCTGTCGGCCAAGGCCGCGCTCGAGGCCAATGTCATCGAACTGATCGCCGCGAACACCACCGAACTGCTCGCCGCGCTCGACGGCCGGCAGGTCGATACCGTGGCCGGGCCAGAGCAGCTCAACGTCGCCGGCGCGACGATCGAACAGCGCGAACCGGGCTGGCAGACGGAACTGCTGTCGGTGGTCACCAATCCCACCGTTGCCTATCTGCTGTTCATGATCGGCATCTATGGCCTGATTCTGGAAGGCCTGAACCCGGGTACCGCGGTGCCGGGCGTGGTCGGCGCGATCAGCCTGCTGTGCGCGTTGTTCGCTTTTCAGGTGTTGCCGGTCAACTATGCCGGCCTGGCGCTGATCGCGCTCGGCGCGGGTTTGATGATCGCCGAGATGTTCGCGCCCAGCTTCGGTATTCTGGGTCTGGGCGGCGTTGCCGCCTTCGTGTTCGGCTCGATCATGCTTATGGATACCGACGTACCCGGTTTCGAAATCCCGTTCGGCCTGATCGGCGGGCTCGCCGTGGCCAGCGCCCTGCTGCTTTTCGGGATCGTGTATATATTCCTGCGCTCGCGACGCGAGAAAATACAGACCGGCCATGCCGGGCTCATCGGCAGCCGTTGTGTAGCCCTCGCCGACTTCGAGCACGAAGGCCGCGTGCGGCTGCACGGCGAATCCTGGCTGGCGCAAAGCCCCACGCCGGTTGCACGCGACGACCAACTCATCGTCACCGATGCCGAAGGCCTGAAAGTATTCGTACGCCCTGCCGGGCCGGCGGATACCCCCATTCATACGGGCAACGCCTCAGCGCGTCGGCCCAAACCGCGGAGCTAAGCCATGCTGATCAATTTCGGTTTTGCCATCGTCATTCTGCTCGCCCTGCTGATCTTCGCCTCGATCAAGATCCTGCCCGAATACGAACGCGGCGTGATGTTCACTCTCGGGCGCATGACCGGGGTAAAAGGCCCCGGCCTGTTTCTGGTCATTCCGGTGATCCAGAAGATGGTCAAGGTCGATATGCGCGTGGTGGTGCTCGATGTGCCGCCCCAGGACGTGATCTCGCGCGATAACGTGTCGGTGCGGGTCAACGCCGTGGTGTATTTCCGCGTGATCGATGCCGACAAGGCGATCGTGGAAGTCGAGCATTTCTACGATGCGGTCAGCCAACTCGCCCAGACCACCCTGCGCAGCGTGCTCGGCAAGCACGAACTCGACGAAATGCTCGCCGAGCGCGACAAGCTCAATGCCGATATCCAGGAAATTCTCGACCGGCATACCGATGCCTGGGGCCTGAAAGTGGCCAATGTCGAGATCAAGCAGGTCGATCTCGACGAAAGCATGACCCGCGCGATCGCCCGTCAGGCCGAGGCCGAGCGCGCGCGTCGGGCCAAGGTCATCAACGCCGAGGGCGAAATGCAGGCCGCAGAAAATCTGCGCGAAGCCGCCAATCAGCTCGCCAAGGAACCCCAGGCACTGCAGCTGCGCTATCTGCAAACGCTCGTGGATATCGCCGGCGACAACAACTCCACCATCGTCTTTCCGCTGCCGATGGATCTGATCGAGCCGCTCATGGACGTGGCGCGGAAAATAGACGACCGGGCGCCGAAGAGCGACAACGACGCCTAGGAACTCGCCAACATGAACCGTTCCACGATCGGGTCGACCTGGGGCTCGGCGGACAGATCGAGCCCCGCGCCGAGCACCGCCACGATACGCTGCAACGCCGCCACACGGGCGCGCGACTTGTGGTTGGCATCGATACGGATCCACGGCGCAGCAGACGTCGAACAGCGCTCGAACATGCGCGCATAGGCCTGTTCGTAATCCTGCCAGCGGGCGCGGTTGCGGATATCGTCTTCGGTGAGTTTCCAGCGCTTGGCCGGATTCTCGTAGCGGGCACGAAAACGCGCGAGCTGGGTATCGGCATCGATATCCAGAAACAGCTTCACCAGCCGTACACCGTTGTCGACCAGCGTGCGCTCGAAGGCATTGATTTCGTCGTAGGCGCGCTCGCACTCGGCCTCGGTGATGAAGCCCTCGATCGGCTCGACCAGAACCCGCCCGTACCAGCTCCGGTCGAAGATCGCGATTTCGCTGGCCGTGGGCAAGCGCTCCCAGAAGCGTTGTAGCCACAGCTCGCGGCGTTCGCGTGCATCCGGGGCCTTGATCGGCCACACATCGAGATAACGCGGATCGAGCGTCCAGGCGATACGCCGGATCAGCCCGCCCTTGCCGGCTGCATCCCAGCCTTCGAGCACGATCACCCCCGTGTGGCCGCCCGCGGCAAAGACATGCTGAATACGCAGCAGCTGCGCCTGCAGCGCCTTGAGTTCGTCGCGCGCCGACTTGTCAGCGGCCACGGCGCACGGTCTCCTCTTCGGCCGGGCGCGGCATATCCAGCGGCCGCCGTTCGGCATGGGCCAGACGTTGTACGAGGCCGAGCAGAATACCCGCGGTCGCGCCCCAGATATGATCGTCGCCGTAATCGATGCCGTAGACCTGATAGGTCTGGCCGTTACGCTCGTACGGGTAGCGTCGATAGTTGTCCAGATCCAGCACATGCGCCAGCGGCACGGCGAACAGCCGTGCGACCTCGGCATCGTCCGGGTAGACCTGGGCGTTCGGGTCCACCCAGCCGACGAAGGGGCTGATCACGAAGCCCGTGACGGTCGGGTATTCGGGTAGCTCGCCAAGCACTTCGACATGGCGCGGGTGCAGCTCGATTTCTTCCTCGGCTTCGCGCAACGCGGCGTGTTCCACATTGCGATCGCTGGCTTCCATGCTGCCACCGGGAAAACTGATCTGGCCTGGATGATGCCGCAGGGCCGCACTGCGCTGGGTGAAATAGACATAGGGCTCGGCAGCAGCGACCACGGGGATGAGCACGCCCGCACGGCGCGCCGCCCGCCCGTGGGCGGCGATCGGGCGGTTGTCCCCCGGGTCGCGATGTCCCACCGGCATCGTGACCGACAGCGCCTGTTCCAGGCGCGCCCGCCAGGCGCCCGACGAGGTGGCGCGCGTCAAGACATCAACCGCGCGACGCGGCGGATTGGTCGATACGCTCGCCCGCCTGCAGCTTCTCGGCATATTCCTTGGCCAGCGCCTGGAAGCGCGGCGTCAGCCCGGCATCGGCATACATCGGGTCGCCTTCTTCGTCGTAGGCCGCGATTTCGGTGCCCGGTTCGTAGGAAAACGAGCTGGCCAGTTCGTCCAGGGCGGCCGCCAGCAGATCGGTGAGAATACGTTCCTGGGTCAGGCCGGGAAACAGATCGCACAGGGCTGCCACCTTGGCCGCGTCGTAGAGGGGCAGACGAATCTCGTAGCTTTCGTCGGTGCGCGTTTCGCCAGCATTGGCTTGCCATTGTGCGACCAGTTCGTTGACTTTCATCCGGGTACCTGCAGTGTGAAGAATCGATGCGCGTCTATGCGCCTATAGATTACGAGAGTCATCGCCGTTCGAACAACGTCACGCGGGCGTTTGAAAGTCGCGTTGACCCGTTTCTAAGCGCCTGCTAGCTTGGCGCCAACTCAACCCGAGAGCAACGCATGGCCAAGACCGAAAAGACCTGGAGCCTGAAGGAAATCGATCAGCAGCGCGGTGACAAGAAAGGCACGGCGTTCCTGGCATTCAAACAGCTCAAGGACAGTTTCGACGAGGGCCGCGACTACTATTACCTGAGCGCAAGCCAGGATGCGCGCGAGATCGAGCAGCTGCGCCAGGCCGGGCGTATCTACGAAAGCACGGTCAACGCCATTCTGCTGACCGAAGGCGGCTACAGCGCCGTACTCGATTACCTCGACGGCTAACGCGTGCCCCGGCGGCGCGCACGCGCTCAGCCGCCCAGCTGTGTTTCCAGCGCGCGCTGATCGTCGGCAAAACGGCGAATACCCTCGGCGAGTTTCTCGGTGGCCATGGCATCGGCGTTCATGGCCCAATCGAACGCACGCCGGTCGAGCATCAGCCGCGGCACATCGGATTCGGTCGTGGTGATGCCCGGCGTATCGCTTTGCCCCAGACCGGCCAGCTCTTCGAGCAGCGCCGGCGAAATGGTCATCAGATCGGCCCCGGCCAGTGCGAGAATCTGTTCGCGGTTACGAAAGCTCGCGGCCATCACCTGGGTCGGATAACCATGGGTTTTTGCATAGGCATTGATACGGCGCACACTGGCTACGCCCGGATCGTCTTCCGGCGCGTAATGGTCGACGCCGTCGGCTTTCTTGTACCAGTCGGTAATACGACCGACGAACGGCGAAATCAGCGTCACCCCCGCCTCGAAACAGGCCTGGGCCTGGGCCAGCGAAAAGATCAGCGTCATGTTGCAGGCAATGCCCTCGGCCTCGAGCACGCTGGCCGCGCGAATACCGGCCCAGGTGCTGGCGATCTTGATCAGGATACGATCGGCGCCCACCCCCAGCTCGGCATAGTCAGCAATCAGCGCGCGCGCCTTGCGGATGGTGGCATCGGTATCGAACGACAGGCGGGCGTCCACTTCGGTGGACACATAGCGCGGCACGACCTGCGTGAGTTCGCGCCCGAACAGCGTCATCAGTCGTTCCACGCGCGTGAGCCCGCCAGCGGGCGTAGCACCCATGGCCTCGTCCACGAGATGCCGATAGCGGCTATCGCCGGCGGCCTGCAGGACCAGGCTCGGGTTCGTCGTGGCATCGGTCGGCCGATAGGCCCGAATGGTTTCGAAATCGCCGCTATCGGCAACCACCGTGGTACGGGCGCGCAGGGCTTCGAGCGCATTCGGCGCCGCGGCGCGGGCGAAGGATTCGGACATGACGTGACTCGTAGCGAACAAAGGCGTCACTATAAAACACCCGGCCAATCGGCGGCCAAACCCGGGCCGCGAAAGCGCCGGCCGGCGCCTTGTTCATGAATCATGATCCACACCACCCTGCCGCCCCTGATCGTCGAACCCGGCTGTACGGCAGGCGCAAGCGAGGCCGTGCGTGGCTTTGTCATGCGCGACGCCCCGCCCGAGGCTGGTTTTTATCTATGCCAGCAGCCCGACGGGCTCACCCTCTACCATGCGCAGGCGCCTGCGACCGATCGCGGCCTGCGTATCGATCTGCTCGATGCGAGCGTGGACAAACGCGCCGCGGGTGGGCGCCGCTCGCCGCTGGCCGGCGCGCTCGGGTTGCGCCGGCATCCGGGTGCGCACGTGCTCGATACCACCTGCGGGCTCGGCCGCGATAGCGCCACGCTGGCCGCGCTGGGCTGTCAGGTCGTTGCTATCGAGCGCCATCCCGTGTTGTTCGCGCTCGTGGCGGATGCGCGCGAACGCGCACGACTGGCCGCCCCGGCATGGCTGGCCAACTGGCCCTCGTTGATTCATGCCGACGCGCGCGCCTGGCTAACCGTGGCCGACGCGGCGCCATTCGATGTGATCTATATCGACCCCATGTTCGATACACCGCGTCGCAAGGCCCGGCCCCAGAAAGCCCTGGCCTGGATGCACGAATTGATCGGCACCGATGGCGACGCAGCCGAGTTGCTGGCCAGCGCGCGCACGCGCGCCACGCGCCAGGTGGTGGTCAAGCAGCATGCACGGGCCGCGCCGCTGGCCAAACCGGATCGCCAGGTCGAAGGCAAGGCGATCCGCTTCGATATCTATCTAAGCTGACGACACCGGTACCAGACCGGCCAGAAAGCGCTTGTAGTTTTCGACATAGTGGGCGGCGCCGCGCTTGAGCTTCTTGGCGTCGTCCTCGCTGAGCTCGCGTTTCACCCGCCCGGGCACGCCGATCACCATGCTGTTGTCCGGGATCTCCTTGCCTTCGGGCACCAGCGCGCCCGCGCCGATCAGACAGTTGCGTCCGATCTTCGCGCCGTTGAGCACGGTCGCCTTGATCCCGATCAGGCTGTTATCGCCAATCGTACAACCGTGCAGCATGGCCTGATGGCCCACCGTGCAGTCCGCGCCCACCGTCAAGGGAAAACCGGGGTCGGTATGCAGCACACAGCCATCCTGGATGTTGCTGCCGCGGCCGATGGTGATCAGTTCCTGGTCGCCGCGCAGCACGGCGTTGAACCAGATACTGGCATCGACTTCGAGCGTCACGTTGCCCAGCACCGTGGCATTCTCGGCCACGAAGAACTGGCCCTCGCCCGGCGTTTGCGGGCTGATGTCGTCCAATCGATACAGCATGTCTTCCTCCGTTTTGTGTTTTCGCCCGGCCTGGCGCGGCCGGTGCGATCTCAGCGCGCCCCGCTCGGCTTGCGGGTCACATCGTCGCGCACGTAGACCGGCAGAGCCCGGGCCGCGGCTACGCCGTCGCCGCGTGCCAACACCGGCCAGGCAAGACGGGCGATATCCAGCGCGTGCGGCCATTGCTCGAGGGCAACTAGCGTATCGGCCGCCACGCCACGCGCGCTGGCGACCACGCCCCAGCCGTTGCCGGCCCGTACCCAGGCGTCATCGGTGTCCAGCGCTTCGGGCCGTATCACCCGTTCCTCTTCAATCACAATCGGCGCGGCCGTCTCGCCGCGCTGGTAATCCGCAGTATAGATCTCGCCCATGCGGGCATCCTGAACTACGCGCACGTGCCGGATTTTTTCGTCGTGATGAAAACAACGCGCGGCGAGTGCGGCGAGTGTCGAAACCGGCACCACCGGCCGATCCACCCCGGCCGCCAGGCCTTGCACGAGCCCGGCGGCGATCCGCAGGCCGGTGAACGCACCCGGCCCCCGCCCGAAGGCAAAGCCATCGAGATCGGCGAGTGCGAGTTCGGCGCGTTCCAGCAGTTCGTGGGCGAGCGGCAACAAACGGCGCGCGTGCGCCTGGGGCGCGATCTCGAAATGTTCGATCTCGTAGTCGCGCTCGCTGTCGACGACCGCCACGGATAACGCCTCGGTCGAGGCATCGAGTGCAAGCAGCTTCATGCGGGCGCCAGGCTGTCGAGGAATTCGCAGGCCACCGCCTGATCGCGGGTGATCGGCATGGGCGGCAGGCTGGCACGAATGGCACCCCCGTAGCGGGCCGTGAACAAACGGGGGTCGCAGATCGCGAGCACGCCCTGGTCGGCCGCATCGCGAATGAGTCGTCCGACGCCCTGTTTGAGCGTGATGATCGCCTGCGGCAGCTGATAATCCATGAATGGATTCTCACCGGCCTCCTTCATCGCGGTAAAGCGTGCGGCCAGTACCGGGTCGGCCGGCGAGGCAAACGGCAGCCGGTCGATAATCACCAGTCGCAGCGCCTGCCCGCGTACGTCCACGCCTTCCCAGAAGCTGCTGGTGGCCACGAGTACGGCATTGTCGTCGTTACGAAAATCGGCCAGTAGCGTGGTGCGCGGCGCACTGCCCTGCATGAGCACCTCGATACCGGCCGCGGCCAGGGCCTCGCCGTAACGGGCGACCGCGCGATAACTGGTACACAGCAAAAACGTACCGCCGCCCGAGGCTTCGATGAGCGCCAGCGCCTGCGAAACCACGGCGTCGTCGAAATCGGGCGTGTTCGGCGCCGGCATCGACTGCGGCGCGTAGAGCATGGCATTGCGCTGGTAATCGAACGGGCTCGGCAAGACCTGCTGGGCGACATCGGCCAGCCCGAGCCGGCGACAGAAATAGTTCAGGTCGTTTTTGACCGCGAGCGTGGCCGAGGTGAATATCCAGGCGCCCGGATAGGCTTCGATTGCGCGCGAAAACGGCGTGGCCACATCCAGCGGCGTGCTGTGCCAGATCCAGGCGTTGCCGCGTTTTTCCAGCCAGCTGATACGGTCGGCATCGCTGGCGCTGACCATGGTCAAGGCGGTTTCCAGTTCGCCACAGCGCCGCGAGAGCGCTTTCATGCGATCGCTACGGCTGGCGACCGGTTCCACGCCGGTCTTGAGCGCGACCAGCGCCGCCGCGAGATCGTCGCGCGCAGCCCGGCGTATATCGGTGGCCAGTTCTTCCCAGCTGCGATTGCCGGGCGCATCACCCAGCGCATCGGCAAAGCGGCGCTCGGCATTGCCGACATCCTTGAGCTTGGCCTTGAGGCCCGGCATATCGCCACCCAGCGTATCCAGCTCGGCCAGGCCATCGCGCACCAGATCCTTGAGCTGGCGTGCGGACAAGGCCTGGCCGAAAAAACGTCCGGCGATATCGGGCAGGCGATGGGCCTCGTCGAGCACGATGGCATCGGCGCCGGGCAGCACCTCGCCAAACCCGGACTCCCGCAGGGTCAGATCGGCGAACAGCAGATAGTGGTTGACGATCACCAGATCGGCGGCCTGAGCCTCGCGGCGTGCATGCACGACCCAGCATTGATCGAACAACGGGCATTCCTGGCCCAGGCAATTATCCGTGGTCGAGGTGATACGTGGCCATAACGCGTCGCCATCGCCCAGGTCGCCGAATTCGCCCAGATCGCCGGTGGTCGTGCGCGCCGCCCATTCGCGTACCGCGCGGATCTTGGGCGCGAGATAAAGATCGCCGCTGGCCTCGGTCAGATTGAGCCGGTGCAGGCACAGATAGTTCGCCCGCCCCTTGAGCACGGTGGCATGTACCTCGCGGCCCAGCACGGTCTGGGCCAGCGGCACGTCCTTGTCGTCGAGCTGGCTTTGCAGATAGCGCGTGGCCGTGGAGACGATGATCTTGCGCTGCGAGGCCAGCGCCGGCAGCAGATAGGCCAGGGTCTTGCCCGTGCCGGTACCGGCCTCGACGACGAGGCGTTCGCCCGCGTCGATCGCACGGGCGACAGCACTCGCCATCTCGGCCTGCCCCGCCCGGGCAGCATAACCCGGCAGCGCGCGGGCGAGCGCCTGGTCATCGGCAAAAAGCGCGGCGCCGGCCGCTGCACTCATCGCATGAGCTGCTGGCTGGCGGTGCGATAGTTGCTGGCCCGCTGAATGGCTTCGTCCGCGCCGCTACGATCGCCGTCGGCACGGCGCGCTTCGGCGATCAGACGCCAGTTGTCGGCGCGTACGAAGGGATTGTCGCCGGCCACGCTATTGGACTTGCGCGCCATCGCCTCGGCCTGAGCGCCCTGACCCTGGGCGAGCTTGACCGCGGCCAGGCGCTGATAGACGAAGGGATTGCGCGGCTCCAGATCGAGCGCGCGCTCGAGCGTGGCCGCAGCCATGTCCATATTGCCGTTGCGTGCGAGCGTATCGGCACGCCCGAGTAGCGACAGGACCGCGGGACTGCTGGCCTCCTGGGCCGAACGCGGCGGCATGACCTGCGGCTTGGCCGGCGCGACCGGCTCGCGCTCCGGTCCGGACGGGCGTTGCGGCGTGGGCGTGCTCGGCCCGGCCGGGCCCTGCGGCGGCGGAAAGCTCGTGCGCTGGGTGGTGGCACAGCCGGCCAATACCACGGCCAGCGCCAGTACTGCGATTCGTTGCATGCGTCGAAAACCTCTCGTCAGATACGCGCGCGGCCGCCGCCGGTTGCCGGGGCTGCGGCGTTATACCGGCCGCGCCACGCGCTAACGGCATCAGCCGAACAGCCGCTGCAGCCAGTTGCCCTCTTTCTTCTGCTCGTCCGGTTCGCTTGGCTGCTGCCGGCGATAGCGATTTTCACGCATGATATCGCTATCGCAATCGGAAAGCCCGTCCGGCACATAGCCGCGTATGAACGGCACCGGCGTGGTACCGCTGCAGCCACCGTAGTCGTTGCCGGCACTACGGTCGGCATCGAAGCGCAGGCGCAGCGGCACTTCCACCACGTCTTCGGGCGGCACGTTCATCAGGCCGCGCGGGTCGATATCGGCCATGATACCGGCCCACAGCTGCAGCGCGCCGGTCGCACCGGTCAGCTGGGCGGGCTTGTTGTCATCGCGCCCGACCCACACCACAGCCAGACGATTGGCGGCAAAGCCGGCAAACCAGCTGTCGCGCAGATCGTCTGTCGTACCGGTCTTGCCGGCCACATTCAGCGAGCGATTGAGGGTGTTGTACATCGATGCGCCGGTGCCGTGGCGCGCCACTCGCTGGAGTATCCAGTTGGTCAGATAGACCGGCGCCTCGTCGACCGCCCGACGAATCTTGAGCGGGTAGCGCGACAAGGGCTCGCCTTCGCGCGTGGTCACATCACGAATCGCCAGCAATGGCGTGTAATAACCCCCAGCCGCGAGCGTGTTGTAGATCTGGGCGACCTGCATGGGCGCCATATCCACCGCACCCAGCGACAGCGACGGTACCGACAACGGATCGCCGTTGTAACCCAGTTCCTTGAGTGTGTCGATCACCTTGGGAATGCCGACATCCAGAGCCAGACGCGCGGTGGCCAGGTTGTAGCTGTGGGTCAGCGCATAGTGCAGCGGCACTTCGCTGCCATGCGTGCGCTTGGAGTAATTCTGCGGCCGCCAGGTGTCGCCGTTGGCCAGCTTCACCGACAACGCGCTGTCATCCAGCGGCGTGATCACGTTGTATCTGGACGGTTCGGCGAGCGCGGTAAGATAGACCACCGGCTTGATCAGCGAGCCGATCGGCCGGCGTGCATCGAGCGCACGATTGAAGCCGGCGAAACCGGCATTACGCCCGCCCACCAGGGCCAGCACGCGCCCGCCCTCGACGCTGGTCACCACGGCCGAGGCCTGCAGGCTGTCGCGGTCGATACCGCGGGCGGCTTCCACCTTGTCGAGCCCGTCGGCGACGCGTTTCTCGGCAGCGGCCTGTACGGCCGGGTCGAGCGTGGTGAAGATGCGCAGGCCTTCTTCGGTGAGATCTTCGTCCTTGTACTGGCCCAGCAGCTGGCGTCGTACCAGGTCGATGAAGGCCGGATACTGGCTGGTACTGCGTACCGAACGTGCGGTCACGCCCAGATCGGCTTTCTTGGCTTCGCGCCAGGCATCGTCTTCCAGAAAACCGGCATTGTGGAACATGTCCAGTACCAGATTACGACGCCGCTCGGCGCGTTCCGGATTGCGGCGCGGGTCGTAATAGCTCGGGCCCTTGACCATGGCCACGAGCAAGGCGATTTCCTGGGGCTGGAGTTCTTCCAGCGGTTTCTGAAAATAGAAATAGCTGGCCAGGCCAAAGCCATGAATGGCGCGGCTGCCGTCCTGGCCCAGATAGACCTCGTTGAGATAGGCCTCGAGGATTTCCGGTTTGGAGTAATGCGCATCGAGCAGGATCGCCATCAGCGCTTCCTTGGCCTTGCGCACCAGCGTCTGCTGATTGTTGAGATAGAAATTCTTGACCAGCTGCTGGGTAATGGTCGAGCCGCCCTGCACCACACCGCCCGCGCGTACGTTGGCGATCGCCGCACGCAAGATCGACTTGGGCGATACGCCCCAGTGGTGCATGAAATCACGGTCTTCGACCGTAATCAGCCCGGCCGGCAACATCGGCGGCACCTCGCCCAGCTTGACCAGAATGCGATCCTCGCCCTGTTTGGGGTAGATACTGCCGATCATCAGCGGGTCGAGCCGGATCAGGGCGAGATCACCCTGCTTGTCGAGCGCGCTCAACGAACTCACGCCGGTGGCATCGAAGTTCAGCCGGATTTCGCGCGCGTCTTGCTTGCCGTCCCAGAAGTGAAAGGCACGGGTATGAATATCCAGTCGACTACCGCTGCTGCGATAGGTACCCGAACGGGCCAGCTCCCCACTGGCGCGATAGCCCTGGCGTTGCAGACGCGACACGATCTCGCCACGCGACAGATCCAGCCCGGCATAGAGCTCGAGCGGGCTGGCATACACCTTGGCCGGCAGCGTCCAGCGCGTGCCCTCGAACTGGGCCCGTACCGCGCTGTCGAGATAGACCATATAGCCGGCGAGTACGGCCGCGCCGATACAGGCCAGCAGAAACACATACGGCAGTAAACGCCGAAAGAAACCGCGCCGGGGCTTGGTACGCGCGCTGCTGCGCGTACGGCGTTTGGGGGTGGGTTTGGAGGGTCGCTTTTTCTGGGCCAATTCCGCTATCCGCGCCAATCAGGGACGCCGATAGTATCAAAGCCCGGCGCGGCTTTTGTGCGCCGCACCGGGGTTTTGCAGTCGCGGCCGGCGCCGGGCTCAGCCACCACGCCGGCGGGCGGCCCCTTCGTTGATTTCCTTTTCCATCGCCTCGAGGCCGATATGGCGCACATCCTTGCCCTCGACGAAGTACACCACGTACTCGCCGATGTTGGTGGAGTGATCGCCGATACGCTCGAGCGCCTTGACCGCCCAGAGCACATCGAGCATGTGCCGGATGGTGCGCGGGTCTTCCATCATGTAAGTGATGCACTGGCGCACCACGCCTTCGTATTCGCGGTCGACATCTTCGTCCTGCTGGGCGACCCGCAAGGCCGCTTCGGAATCGAGCCGGGCAAAGGCATCGAGGGCGTCGCGTAGCATCTCGCGCACATGCCGGCCCAGGGTCTCGATCTGACGAAACGCACTCTTGGGCCGATCGTAGCTGGCCAGATGGGTGGCCATACGACCGATCTTCTCGGCTTCATCGCCGATGCGCTCGAGATCGGTAATGGTCTTGGCGATGGCGATGATCAGGCGCAAATCGCCCGCCTGGGGCGCGCGCCGCGCGAGTATCCGGGTGCATTCCTCGTCGATCTCGACTTCCATGCGGTTGACTTCGGTATCGCCCTGAACGACATCCTCGCCCAGTGTGCCCTCGCCCGAAATCAGGGCGCGCACGGCGTCGGCAATCTGCTGCTCGACCAGCCCGCCCATCGAGAGGACGAGTTCACGCACATCCTCGAGATCGGCATCGAATTGTTTCGAGGTGTGTTTTTCCAGCCCGACCTTATCCATAGCGTTCTCCTGACCGTACGCCGCGTTCAGCCGTAGCGGCCGGTGATGTAGTCCTCGGTCTTCTTCTCGCGCGGATGCGTGAACAGCGAGTCGGTATCGGCGTATTCAACGATATTGCCCAGATGGAAGAACGCCGTATAGCCCGCCACACGTGCTGCCTGTTGCAGGTTATGGGTGACGATGACGATGGTGTAGTTCTCCTTGAGCTCGTCGATGAGCTGTTCGACCGTGGCCGTGGCAACCGGGTCGAGCGCCGAACAGGGTTCGTCCATAAGCAGAACCGACGGGCTGACCGCGATCGCACGCGCAATACACAGGCGCTGTTGCTGACCACCCGACAACGACAGTCCCGGCATGTCGAGACGGTCCTTGACCTCTTCCCACAGGCCGGCGCGCTTGAGCGAATGCTCGACCAGATCCTCCATATCGGTGCGCTTGCGCACCTGGCCGAGGATCTTCGGCGCATAGGCGATGTTGTCGTAGATGCTCTTCGGGAACGGATTGGGCTTTTGAAAGACCATGCCGATATGCGAACGCAGTTCCACCACATCGACTTCCGGTGCGTAGATGTTCTGGTTCTCGAACTCGACCTCGCCCTCGATGCGTACGTCCGGGATCAGGTCGTTCATGCGGTTCAAGCAGCGCAGAAACGTCGACTTGCCGCAGCCGGAGGGCCCGATCAATGCGGTGACCTCGTTTTCGGCCACTTCCATCGACACGCCGTGCAACGCCTGTTTTTCGCCGTACCAGACGGCCAGGTCGTTGATCTTCATTTTTGTCTTCTGCTTCACCTGCGGGCGCTCCGTGGTCGGCACTTGCACCACCTGGGTACTGTCGCCGGTCAAATCTCGTGTACGCATCCTAAGTCTCCGCCCGATAAAATGGAAAATGTTTCAACCCGTTAGATCGACGCGCGCCGACTACCAGCGGCGCTCGAAGCGATTACGCAGAATCACCGCACTCGCATTGAGCGTAATCAGAAGCGACAACAGCACCAGAATGCCGGCCGCGGTCAGGCTCACATAGGCCCCTTCCGGCATGCCCGACCAGGTATAGATCTGCGCGGGCAACACGGTGGCGGCCTCGGTCATGCTCGTTGGCGCATCCGGGATATAGGCGATCATGCCGATCAGCAGCAGCGGCGCGGTTTCGCCCATCGCCTGCGCGATGCCAATGATCGTGCCGGTGAGAATGCCCGGCAGCGATAGCGGCAGCACGTGATCGCGTATGGCCTGCCAGCGCGACGCGCCCACCGCCTGCGCGCCCTGACGGATATTCTGTGGCACCGCCTTGAGCGCGGCACGGGTACTGATGATGATCACCGGCAGCGTCATCAGCGACAAGGTCAGACCACCGGCCAGGGCCGACGAGCGCGGCACGCCGAAGAAGTTGATGAAGATCGCCAGACCCAGCAGACCGAACAGAATCGAGGGCACCGCCGCGAGATTGTTGATATTGATCTCGATGGCCTGGGTGAAGCGATTGTCCGGGGCAAACTCTTCCAGATAGATCGCGGTGGCCACGCCAATGGGAAAGCTCACGATGAGCACGACGAGCATCACATAGAACGAGCCCACAAACGCCGACCACAGACCGGCATTGGACGGGATCTTGGAATCACCCGAGAAGAACAGCCCGGAGTTGAAGCCGTAGGCCACACGGCCCTCGGATTCGAGCCGTTCCAGCGTCGACTTCAGATCGGGATCGAGCCGATCGCTATAGCCTTTGCGAAACTGATCCACGTGCGCGGTCGCGGTCAGCCAGCGCGTCTGGGTGGTCCCCATCAACGACGGATCGGCGTCCACCTGCCGCGGAATGCTGCGAAAGAACGCCCGCGAAACCAGCGGCGCGATCTCTTCGGGCACGGACTCGTTGGTGAACTTGACCGTATCCTCGTTGTAGGTGACCTCGGCCTTGATTTCGGTCTGTACGAAGGCCGAATACCCTTGGCGGATCATGTCCGAGAAAAACAACACGAGAAACGCCATCGCCAGCACCAGCGCGCCGATGCAATAGGCCTTGAAGCGTTTCTCTGCCCGATACCGTTTCTTGAGCTGACGCGACGGCGTCAGCGTAATGCCTTGACTCATAATCGAATGCCCTTGCAGCGCTATTCGTAGGACTGGCGGAACTTGCGAATGATGATGATCGAAACCAGATTCAGCGTGAGGGTGACCACGAACAGCACCAGACCAAGCGCGAAGGCGGCCAGGGTTTCCGGGCTGTCGAAGGCCTGATCACCGGTGAGCGCATCGACGATACGCACGGTCACGGTGGTCATGTCCTCGAGCGGGTTCCAGGTCAGGTTCGGTCGCAGACCGGCGGCCATGACCACGATCATGGTTTCGCCCAGGGCCCGCGAGATACCCAGCAGCGAGGCCGCCATGATCCCGGGAAACGCCGCCGGCAGAATGATCTGCTTGATCGTTTCCGACTTGGTTGCGCCCAGCGCATAGGCGCCTTCACGCAGGCTGTTGGGGATGGAATTGATCACGTCGTCGGACAACGACGAAATAAAGGGAATGATCATGATGCCCATGACCAGCCCCGGCGCGAGCGCGTTGGTATAGGAGGCGTGCAAACCGAAGAAATTGGCTACCTCCACCACCAGCGGGCTGACCGTGATCGCGGCGAAAAAGCCATACACCACGGTCGGGATGCCGGCCAGGATTTCCAGCAGCGGCTTGGCCAGCGTACGCACCCGGTAGCTGGCGTATTCGGACATGTAGATCGCCGCCAGCAGGCCGACCGGAATCGCCACCGACATGGCGATCAGAGTGATCATGAACGTGCCGGCGAACAGCGGCACCGAACCGAATTGCGAGTTGGCAGCTTCCTGGCCCGGGCGGAATGTGGCCACGGGCGACCAGTTGGTACCGGTCACGAAATCCCAGACGCTGACCTGACTGAAGAACTTCAGCGCCTCGAACAGAATCGAAATGATGATGCCGAACGTGGTGAGAATCGACACCAGCGACGCCGCGAACAGCGTCCAGTAGACGAATTTTTCGATCGCGTTGCGGGCGCGCAGCGAGGGTTCGACCTTGCGCAGCGCCAACGCCAGACCAATGGCGGCGCCAAACAGCGCGAACGACAACACGAACGGCGCCGACGGTACGCGTACGCCCAGCAATGCGGCGCCGGCGGCAACCACACCGATGGCCAACGCAGGCAGCGCCATCCAGGTCGCCACATACACGCCGTACTGCGCCGGCAGCGAATGCATGCGGCTGCCGGCGGCATCCGACAACAGCGCCTTGCGCCGACCGAGGGCAAACGCCACTGCGGCCATGGGCACGAGACCGCCAAAGAAGATGAGCAGGATCTGGCTGGTTTCCAAAACGCGTTTCCTAGGCTGAAATGCGAATGCGGCGGGTCGCCATCATAATCAAGATGGCGCCAGCGCGCCGCCAAGCGGCGGCGGCCGGCGCCGGTACGGTCGAGCTGTTAGCCCTTGAGATCCGATGCCTTGAGCTTGGCACGGGATTCCCATTCGCTACGCTCTTTCTTCAGACGATCTTCCGGCAGCGGAATCAGGCCGAGGTTCTTGAGATAGCCACGGTCGCTGACCATCTGGTCGGACAGGAACAGGTCGACATAGTCTTCCATGCCCTTGACCTTATCCAGGTGCGCGTTCTTGGTGTAGAAGAACAGCGAACGCGACACCGGGTATTCGCCCGACGAGATCAGATCACGCTCGGGCTCGACGCCGTCGATCTTGGCGCCCTGGATCTTGTCGCGGTTTTCTTCCAGATAGGAGAAACCGAAAATGCCGAAGGCGTCCTTGTTCTGGGCCAGCTTCTGCACGATCAGGTTGTCGTTCTCGCCGGAGGGCACGTATTTGCCGTCCTGACGGATCGTCGTGTAGGCCTCGTCATAGCCGTCGATGTTTTCGGAGCCGTGCTCCATAACCAGCTCTTCGAAGGCGTCACGCGTGCCCGAGGAGGTCGGCGGGCCGTAGATCAGGATTTCACGATCCGGCAGCGACGAATCGATATCGCTCCACTTGTTGTACGGGTTGTCGACCAGCTTGCCGTCTTTCGGCACCTTGGCAGCGACCGCCAGCGTGATCTGCTCGCGGGTCAGATCGATTGCGTCGTCCGACTTGCTCTGTGCGAACACGATGCCGTCAAAGCCGACCACGTTTTCGGTGATGTCCTTGACACCGTTTTTCTGGCACATCTCTAATTCGGACGGCTTCATGCGGCGCGAGGCGTTGGTGATGTCCGGCGTATCGTCACCGACACCGGCACAGAACAGCTTCATGCCACCACCGGAACCGGTGGATTCGACGACCGGCGTACGGATGTCGGTGGTCGCGCCCAGCTCCTCGGCGACGTACGACGAGAACGGATACACCGTGGACGAACCCACGATACGAATCTGTTCGGCGGCCTGCGCGGTACCGACCGCAGCGAGCAGGCCCGCGGCGATGCCCGCCACGCCCAGCGTGTGTTGCAAACGAAGTTTCATCAATGTCTCCCGGATGAAAATGTCAGGCCAGCCCTTCTGACCTGCGGTGAGTGTGGGAGCCGACTTTGAACAGGGTATTGCCGATTGATGACAGATTTGTGACATCCGCGGCCAAACCCTGTCATGGCGGCTATTTCAGGTCGAGTCGATAGAGGGTGGTCGAGCCGCTGACCTCGTTGCCGACCGCCAACAGCGGCACCCCGGGTACCGGACTTTGCTCGGCATCGATGAACACGATGCTTTCCGGGCCCAGATCACCAGCCATCAACGCGCCGTTTTCGGTGTCCATATCGACGCTGACATCGCGCGCGTTGGTATAGCTGACATATTCGGGGGCATCGACATCGGTGATGTCGTAGACGAAGAAACCGCCCATGCGCTCCAGACCAATGAACGCATAACGCCGACCGTCGATCACGCCGTAGGCGATGGCTTCGGGTTCCGGCCCCTTGTTGTCCGAGCGCGAATCGCCGTCGTTTTCGTTATTGTCATTGTTGAACTCGTCACCGTAACGCTCGCCGGTAATACGCTCGAAGTCATCGCCGGAGTCGTAGACCAGTTCGGCGGTATCCGCGCGTCGGATCGAAAACGAGCGCGCGCCAAAGGCGTAGAGCGCGTCGTAGATCGGCTCACCCTCGCCATCGGTTTCGCCAGTACGGCCCAGGGTCGTCGTGACCTTGAGATCGCCCAGCTGGGCGTCTTCCTGCAGCGCAGCCGCGTTCGCAAAGGCGTCGGGGTCCAGCGACAGATCCTTCACGTCGGCCTCTTCGCTGAAGCCGTCATAATCGCGCGAGTCGCCCTCGTTGGCGGTCAGCAGGTAGGTGGTGCCGCCGTCCTCGAAGGCTGCGATCGTATCCGGCTGATACATGCCCATGACCGGCACGGTGCGGATGTTCAGGCCATCCTCGTTGCTCGGGTCGATACCCTGCCCGGCCACGCTGTGGTCCTTGTAGCCCAGCGGTAATACATCGGTGATCTGCATCGCTGCCAGATCGATTACCGCGATGGCGTTGTTTTCCTGCAGGCTGGCATAGGCATGCTGACCGTCGGCCGCCACGGCGATATATTCGGGCTCGAAATCCTGTGCGGCGGTCGCGTTCGGGCCGAAAATACGCACGCCCTTCGCGCGCAGCGCATCGGCCTGGTCGTTGAACACCTCGAAACCCAGGGTCGTTACGGTCGGCGCATTGAAGCCGCCTGTTACATCGACCACGCTGATCGAGCCTTCCGGGTCGTTTTCGTAGTCGTCGTCGGGTTCGCCCTCATTGGCCACCAGTACGCGGCTGCCATCGGGAGTGAAGGTGACCATATCCGGCAACGCCCCGACCGTGGCCTCGCCGAGCTTTTCCAGCCCGGTGCCGGAGTAGAACACCACCTTGCCGGGCGCCTGCGTATCGTCGGCTTCGATGGCCACGGCCACCGTGCCCTCGTATACCGCCACGCTATTGGCCGAGTCGCCTTCAGCGGTGGCATCGATCTGGCCCATGCGCATGAGGCTGCCGCTGCTGTCGATGGCCAGCACGTCGACCGTTTTCGCGTTCGAGTTGACCACGTACAGACGTTGGCTCGTCGCATCGTAGGTCACGATCTCGGCGGCGCCTTCGTCGAATATATCGTCGAGGAACGACTCGCCGGCGCTGGCCTGCACCTGATAGCGCCCCACCTGGGTTACCGAGAGTGTCGTTGCCGGGTCGTCCTGGGTGGTTTCGACCGACGAATTATCGTCACCGGTACAACCGCTCAGCCCGGCGACGGCGAGCCCCGCGGCGAGGCATATCGTTAAATGTTTCATGTCTATCTTTCGCAAAAAAAAGACCCCGGACGAGCCGGGGTCATAATCAAAGGGAGCAATCCGCTTCTTGTTTTTCAGGGGAGTTGTTACAGAACCTGCTGGAACTGCAGGAACAGCGTGTTCTGATCGCCACCGATGTTCGACGGTGCCTGGACCTGGCCGTTGGCATCGTTGGTGTAGAGCACGTCCCGACCGATTTCATAGGTCAGCTGGATCTTGGCGTCGTGCTTGTTGAAGAAGTAGTTCAGACCGGTCGAGTAACGCTTGTCCATGTCGTCGTACTTCTCGCCGCCGGCATAGAAGCCGTCGTCCGGGTCGAGCGCGGAGAAACCGGCCACGAATTCCAGCTTGCTCGGCACGATCATGTAGCCGGCCTTGACCAGATAGGTCGAGAACTTGGCATCGCCATTCTCGTCGACCAGACCTGTAGAGGTCGCCGCGCCATCGATGGTATCGGCATCGAAGTACTGCACCGCCGCATCCGCCGAGAAATAGCCCGAACGGAAGCCCGCGTCCACGCCGTAACCGTTGACGGTGTCGTACTGGTTCTGGATATCGCTGTCGCTGATGTCGTCGTCGTTGTTCCAGCTGAAGGCGTTCAGGCCCATGCCGAACTTGGTCTCTTCACCGAAGGCGCCCTGGGCCATCTTGAATTTACCCAGCGGGGTGAAATCGACGCGACCAGCGACCATGTTGCCGAAGTACTCGGCATCGGAACTCACGCGCGACTCAAAGTCGACCTTGGAGAAGCTGGGGTCGATACCGGCCTGGTAGATGCCCAGCGAGCCCTGAACCATGTCGTTGTCGTCGAGGTTGTAGGTCACGCCCATCTGACGATCCGGCACACCGTAGTTGTGATCGCCCACGACCGTGCGCTCGACGAATTGCTGGCGCTTGGAGGAGGTCAGCAGTTCACGCGAAAACGGCACGTTCGCGTTACCCACCGTGATGTTGCCCATCGGCAGGCCGGAATAATTGATGAAGGCGTCCTTGACTTCCGGATCGTCCGAGGTGTCGCCGAAATCCACTTGCCAGATGCCGTAGATGTTCTCGGTCAGCGTGCCTTCGATATAGAAGCGCATACGACGCAGAAAGAAGTCGTCGCCCGAATCGCTGCCCTCGGCGTCGCCATTGTCACCGTCGACCAGACGGTACTGCGGTTGCAGACGGCCGCCGATCTCCAGCGACTTGTTGCCTTCTTCGTAAAGGGTGATGCCAGCCGAAGCGAGCATGGGCATGGCGGTCACGGCCGCGCCGGCGAGCACGCCCATGGCGCGCAGTTGAAAACGGTTCATCAGTAGGTCTCCCTGGATTGTGTCTCGGCTTGTGCAGCCGCGGGAGAAACTACCTAAGGCGTATGACAGCCAGATAACGACTTTGTGACGGTCCAGTGACAACGCCGCACGCATGCAAACGCGCCGCCGGGCCGCCACGTAAGCACGCCGCGGCCCGGCCGTGCCGGCCGCCCTGGCGATCGTCGATTAAAGGCAGAAACGGCCACCGGGACGTCGCATCGGTCAGACCGGTTCGACGCCGGTCGAAGCGCTCGATGACGGACTCAGGCCGCCTGACGGTCGAGCGCACGCTGGGCCGGGAAACGACAGGTAAAAGTCGAACCGTGGCCGGGTTCGCTGTCGATATTCAGTTCGGCCTCGTGATGCTCGAGACAGTGCTTGACGATGGCCAGGCCCAGACCGGTGCCGCCCGTGCTCGCCTGTCGCCCGGCATCGACCCGATAGAAACGCTCGGTCAGGCGTGGCAGGTGCTGGGGTTCGATACCGGGGCCATTGTCGGTGACCGAAAAACAGGCAGCGTCCTCTTCGCGCCACCAGCGCACGGTGATCTTGCCTTCGTCGCCGGTGGTATAGCGCACCGCGTTGGACAACAGATTGGAAAACACGCTTTCCAGTTCGCCCGGTCGCCCGTAGAGCCCCAGCCCCGGCTCGATATCCATGACGATTTCGTGCGTTGTGGCATTCGCACGCCGGATATCGTCGACCAGCGACTGCAGCATGGCGGGGATATCGATACGTTCCTGGCGTTGTTGCAAACCTTCGCTTTCCAGGCGCGCGAGCTTGAGCAGGCTTTCGATGATGCGATTCATGCGCCGCGACTGCTCGCCCATCTCCCGGATCGGTGCCTGCCAGCCCTTGAGCGGGCCGTCGCTGGCGGCTTCCTCTTCCATCATCTCCAGATAGCCGCGCAGCACCGTAAGCGGCGTGCGCAGTTCGTGCGAGGCATTGGCCACGAAGTCGCGCCGGGTATGCTCGAGACGCTTCTGTTCGCTGATATCGCGGGCAATCAGCAGGCGTTGATTGTTGCCGTAGGGAATCAGGCGCAACAGTAATGTGTCCGCTTCGTTGACGGGCGACGGTACTTCCAGTTCGCCCACCCCTTCGGCTTTGATCAGATGACTGGACACCCGCGGGTGGCGCAACAGATTGGCCAGACGCTGCCCCAGATCCTGCGGACTGCGCAGTGCCATGAGCGCGCCCGCGGCTTCATTGAACCAGACGATACGCCCCTGCGAATCGAGCACCACGGCCCCATCCGGCAGCGCCGCGGTCGAGGCCTGGAATTCGTGGACGATGCTCTTGAGCCGTTTCTTGCGTTTGCGATTACGCTGCTTGAGCCGATACAGCTCGGTATAGATTTCCTGCCAGACACCGATGCCGTCGGATGGCTCGATGCGGTCCGAGGCCAGCCATCGATGCAACTGGTAGGCATAGGCCAGGTGCATGCCCAGATAGGCGCACACACCCAGCAACACGGCCACGAGCACATAGCCGGTAAACAGCCCGAGCAATACGCACAGAGCGAGCCACGCCCCGATGAGCAACAGTTCGCGCCGCCATACGCGCGCCACACCAAGCGTGGGCATACTCATGAGTCCGCCGGCCACGCCATGGACGCGGCCCTACACACCCTTGCTGGAAAAACGATAGCCGCTGCCGCGTACCGTCTGAATGAAATGGTCGAAGCCATACGGCGCCAACGCCTTGCGCAGACGCCGGATATGGACATCCACAGTGCGCTCTTCGACGAACACATTCTGTCCCCAGACACGATCGAGCATCTGCTCGCGCGAGTACACGCGCTCCGGGTTGCTCATGAAAAACCGCAGCAGCCGGTATTCCGTGGGCCCCAGCTTGACCGGCGAATCGCCAGCGGCGACCCGCTGGCTGGCCGCATCGAGCACCAGCCCGTCGAGTTCGAGGGTTTCGTCCTCGCCGCCCGGCAAACTGCGACGCAGCACCGCGCGCACGCGCGCAACCAGTTCGGAGGACGAAAACGGTTTGGTGATGTAGTCGTCCGCGCCGAGATTGAGCCCGCGTACGCGGTCGTCGGCATCCACACGCGCGGTGACCATGATCACCGGTAACTGGGCGGTGAGTTCGTCGCGGCGCAGCTCGCGCGCGAATTCCGCCCCCGACACGCCGGGCAACATCCAGTCGAGCAACACCAGATCCGGGCGCCGCTCGGCCATCGCCAGACGCGCACTCTGGGCATCCTCGGCTTCACTGACGGCAAAATCCGCCCGTTCGAGGGCGAATCGGATCATGTCGCGAATCGGCGCTTCGTCCTCGACGATCAGAACATGCTTGTGCTGCATTACGTGGGGTCTCATGGGGACTATGACGCCGTAACGCTAGGCACTCGATATTACAGCAACATGACAGTTATTTGGCAGCGGGCACCCGCGGCCTCAGTCCGTGCTATCGCGGCGCTCGAGCCCGACGGTCACGATTTCGCGCGTATTGTCGGATAGTTGCGCGGCCGCGATACGCTCGAGCGCGCTGCGCATGCCGTCGGCCTGGGCCGGCACATGGCGTGCCCAGTCGGTGAGCATGGACGCCAGGGCCGCCGCCAACTGCGGATTGAGCGGATCCAGACGCAGGATTTCGTCGGCGACCAGGCGATAACCTTCGCCATCGGCGCGATGAAACCCCACCCGATTGGCGCGCACGAACCCACCCAGCAGCGCACGGATACGGTTGGGGTTGGTGAAGTCGAAACGGCTATCGCCGAGCAGTTCGCGCACGTGCTCGACGCTGTCGTCGCGGCGCGTGCTGGCCTGCAGGCGCAGCCACTTGTCCATGACCAGCGGGTAATCGGCCCAGCGCTCGGCGAAATCGGCGAGCACCCGTTCGCGTTCGGGCACATCCATATCGCGCAGCGCGTCGAGTGCCGCCATGCGGTCGGTCATGTTGTCGGCGCATTCGTAAACGCTGGCCGCGCGTGCGGCGATGCCGTCGGCCTCGATCGCTGCCAGATAGTCGAGTGCGAGCGCGAACACGCGTCGCCGCCCCGCCTCGGCCACATCGAATACGTAGGCTTGCCTGGGCGCATGGGCATCGGAGAGTGCCGCGAAGCGGGCATCAAAACGGCGCGCGATCGCCTGTTTGAGCGCGCGCCGCGCGGCATCGACGGCGAAGATATCGATCGTATCGAACTGTTCGCCGAGCATGGCTTCGCTGGGCAGCGTGAGCATTTCCGCGAGCAGTTCGCGATCGTCCGGCGGGTTGTCGAGCAACGTGGCGATTGCATCGAACAACAGCTCGGGCGCCGCGACCGGCGCGCTGCCCGCGCGTCGCGCCTCGACATCGGCGATCAGTGTTTTCAGGTACAACGCCTGGGCCGCGTCCCAGCGACACACGGGGTCACTGTCGTGGGCCATCAGCCGGGCCAGCGCGGTATCGCTTTGTTCGTACTCCAGGCGTACGGGTGCCGTGAAGCCGCGCAGCGCGGATACCGTGGGTTCGGCCTCGAAGCCATCGTACGTCCAGTGTTGTTCGGCCTGGGTCAGACGCAACACCTGCGGCGCGCCCACCGGCGCACCGTTGGCATCGAACAGTGCGATCTCCACCGGGATGTCGAACAGGGGTTTGTCGGCCTGGCCGGGCGTGGCCGGGGTGTGCTGCGACAGCGTCAGCTGAAGGCGTCCATCCGCGAATTCGGTGGCCACCCGCACACGCGGCGTGCCGGCCTGGGCATACCAGTGCCGGAACTGGGCCAGGTCCAGGCCGGTCGATTCTTCCATCGCGATGACGAACTCCTCGATGGTCACGGCCTGGCCGTCGTGCTTGTCCAGATAGTGGCGCACGGCCGCGATGAAGGCCTCGCGCCCGGCCATCTGGGCGATCATGCGGATCACCTCGCCGCCTTTTTCATAGACGGTGATGGTGTAGAAATTGTTCATTTCCACATAGGATTCCGGGCGCACCGGATGCGCACGCGGGCTGGCGTCCTCGGGGAACTGGATTTCGCGCATGGCGCGCACCTGGCGAATCCGGGTCACGCCGGGCGAACCCTGATCGATGGCGAACTGATGCTCGCGATAGACGGTCAGCCCTTCCTTCAACGACAGCTGGAACCAATCGCGACAGGTCACGCGGTTGCCGGTGTAGTTGTGGAAGTACTCGTGGGCGACCACATCGCGCACCAGCGCAAAATCGCTATCCGTGGCGGTATCGGCCCGGGCGAAGATACAGGCCGTATTGAATACGTTCAGGCCCTTGTTCTCCATCGCGCCCATGTTGAAGCTGCCCACGGCGACCGTGACATAGCTGTCGAGATCGTATTCCAGGCCGTAGGTGTCTTCATCCCAGGCCATGGCCTGCTTGAGCGAGGCCATGGCGTGGTGGCACTGATCCTCGTTGCCATGCTCGGTGTAGAGCCGAAGATCGACCGTACGTCCGGAGGCCGTGGTATAGGTATCGCGGATCATGCCCAGATTGCCGGCGACCATGGCGAACAGATAACAGGGTTTCGGGAACGGGTCCTCGAACACCGCATAGTGGTGGCCGCAGGGCATCGGCCCGGATTCCACGCAATTGCCGTTGGCCAGCAACACCGGAAACGCCTCGGGCCAGGCCACGATACGCGTGGTGTAGCGCGCCATCACGTCGGGGCGGTCCGGGAAATAGGTGATCCGCGAAAAGCCGTTGGCCTCGCACTGGGTACACAGAATATCGCCGGAGCGGTACAGCCCTTCCAGCGAAAGATTGTTTTCGGGGTGGATCGTGTTCTCGATCAGCAGTTCGAACTGATCGGGCGGATCGAAGATCGTGAGCGTCGTGTCGTCTACACGGTATTGCGAGGCGTGCAGCTCACGACCGTCGATCGCGAGCTGTTCGAGCGCCATATCCCGGCCATCGAGCACCAGCGGCCCGGTCGCACTCGCCTGCGGGTTGCGCCGCAGCTGGTGGGTCGCCCGTACGTGGGTATGGTCCGCCTCCAGGCCGAACGCGATATCGACATGGTCGATCAGATAGCCCGGCGGCTGGTAGTCGGCGCGATACTTGCGCTGTGTCTGGCCCGTCATAACAGCCTGTCCAATCGAATTGTTGGTCCGGTAAAAGACAGCAGACGTGGTCCGCTGTCTTCAACGCTCACGCGCGCGGCGTGCGATGTCTCAACGCTTGCGTGTCACCACGCTACCCGCCGAATAACCCGCACCGAAGCCGCACAACACGCCCACGTCGCCGGCGACCATATCGTCCGAGAACTTGTGGAACACGATGACCGGCGAGGCCGAACTGGTGTTGCCGTATTCGGCCAGCACCGACGGCATTTCCGCTTCCGTGGCATCCCGGCCGAGCACGCGTTTGCAGATGAGCGTGTTCATGTTGATGTTGGCCTGATGCAGCCACAGCCGCTTGATATCGGCGGCCTCGAGTTCCAGCTCGTCGACATGCTCGCCGATCATCTGCGCGACCATCGGCGCCACGTCCTTGAACACGCGCCGGCCGTTCTGCACGAACAACCGATCTGCATCCGAACGCGCCGTTTCCTCGGTGCGATTGAGAAAGCCGAAGTTGTTACGGATGTTGTTGGAGAACTCGGTCTTGAGCTTGGTGCCGAGCACGTCGAAGCCCTGCCCGTCGGCCACATCGTCGCCGTGCTCGATGAGCGCGGCGGTGCACACATCGCCGAAGATGAAGTGACTGTCGCGATCGCGAAAATTCAGATGCGCGGAACAGATTTCCGGGTTGACCATCAGCACCGTGCGCGCACTGCCGGACTTGATCATGTCGGCCGCGGTCTGGATACCGAACGCCGCCGACGCGCAGGCCACGTTGATATCGAAACCAAAGCGCCCGCCGCCGAGATATTTCTGCACCTCGACCGCCAGCGCCGGGTACGGCCGCGGCAGATTGGAACAGGCCACGATCACCGCGTCGATATCCTCGGCGCGCTTGCCGGCCTTTTCGAGGCAGGGTTCGATCGCGGCCATGGCCATCTCGCATTGTAGCGAGGGCTCGTCGTTACCGCGGGTGCGAATCCACGGATGCATGACCTCGGGGTCGATGATGCCGCTCTTTTCCACCACGTAGCGACTCTTGATGCCGGACGCCTTGTAGATGAAATCCGCATTCGACGGCGACAGCGCCTCCAGTTCACCGTTTTCGATCGCGCGCGCGTTATCGCGGTTGTAGTTCTCGACGTAGGCGTTGAAGGCGGTGACCAGTTCCTCGTTGGAAACCGACTCCGGCGGCGTGTAGAGCCCGGAGGCCGAGATAACGACGTTGTTCACCTGTATTCCCCTTCCATGACCGACAAAACAAGCAGTGCGCGGCATTCTCGCGCGCGAGCGCGCCTGTCACAACCGTGTCTTGTCGCGCGCAGTGGCTCAAGACAGCGAAAGATCGCTTACTCCGCACGCACGCTGGCATCGTGTACAGACATCATCCGGCACTGAAATCCCCGGTTGCGTATGGCAAGCAGGCGCGCGCCGACCTCGCTCAGAGCCAGCGCTGGGTTTGCCTCACACACGATCGGCGCATGAATCGATCAGCGCTTGCCCGGGTTCACGATCAGCTCGTGTTGCGCCAGCGCATCTTCGACAAACGGCAGCAGTTCGGCCTCGCGGCGAACCGACAGGTGCGAGCCGTGATACCAGTGCATCGCCGGCTCGTCCCAGTGATGCCACAAGCGCAGTGGCTGATCCGGATCGACCAGACGATCGGCGGTCGCGGCAAAGATATAGCGCCGTTCTCGGGGCACAACGGGGGCCAGATGCAACGGCGACACCGGGGCCATCAACTCGCTCAGACGAGGCTGGGACAGCCCCTGGGCTTCGAGATAGCGTAGATGCAGGGTCGGCATATGCGCCCACAGCGCGGCGGGAATATCGGTGAGCGGAATACCTGCGATCACACAGGCCAGATCGGCTTCGAAAGCTGCCAGCAAAGCGGCATGGTAACCGCCCAGGCTATAACCCAGCGCGCCGATCGACTGGCCCGGCTGCTGGGTTTGGATCCAGGCCTTGAGCCGGCGCAGATCCCAGAGCCCCTGGGCCTGGGCATGCACCAGATCGGCCATCGGCCCGTCCAGAAAATGCCCGCCCGTCACCCGCGCGATCCGGCGCGCACCGTGCAACGGCAGAATCGGCATCGCCACATTCATGCCAAACTTCAAATGCAGCCGTTTGGCCCGAAACAACGATAGATCGAGCGCGTCGACGCCCATGCGATAGCCATGGATACAAATCAGCCACGGCCGCGGCGCGCCTTCGTGACGAAAGATACGTGCAGCCATGCGCTGGTTGGGCCGGTGCGCCTGCCAGCGCGCCGCGCCGGGCAAGGCTGGATCGGCCTCGAAATCGCTATCGAAATTCAGCCACTGGAAACGAAAGCCCTGCGCGCTGGCCGGTACCAGGCGAAAATCGCGCGGCGCGCCCGGCGCTCGGTGCCAGTCTTTGCCGCCGTTGTGCCAATAGCCCTGCTCCGCGAGCGTGCTGAGCGCCCGCAGCTCGTTGCAATCGCGTTTGACCACCTCGCCGCGCGGAATACGCGCGCCGGCGACAAACACGCCCAGCAGCGCATCATCGGTCGCGACCTTGCGACATACCGCCAGCGACAGGGGCGGTTCGGGAACCGCCAGCGGCCGTGCCGCCTCACGGGTGGCAACCCAACCGGCCGCCAGAAAACAAGCGATCGCGCCCACGATCAGCCCGCCACCCACGAAAAGCCCAAGCCAGGGCCATAGCAGTACGGCGAGCAAGCCGCTCGCAATCGCGCTCACCGCCAGATACTGGGTGATCTGACGATCGCCCGGCCATAAGGCGATAGCGGTGGCACAGCCAAGCAGTGGCACACCGGCACAGGTGGCCAGTATCGCGACAACCAGCCCATGGGCCCACCCGAAGGCCAGCCAACCCAGCCCGACAGCGAGCGGAATGAGCGCGGCCGCCTGCCAGCGCGGCTGTGCGCGCATGCGCCACGCCTGGGTCATCTCAACGCTGGGCCAGCGCAAAAACGATCACGCCGGTGAGCGCCGCGAGCAGCACGCCCTGGCCCAGCCACAGCGCGGGATGGCGTTTTTGTACCAACCAGGTGGAAATGCCCGCCGCGGCGGTGAAGCCTGCCGTGACCAGCGTGATCTGCACGACCTGATCGAAACCGCCACCGGCATCGGCCACCAGCTGTGGGTACGGCCACATCATCAGACAGACCACGGCATAGAGCAGCGTCATCAGCGCGCCGATACCCAGTGCCACCCAGTTGATGAAAGACAGGAGTTTCAGTGTCGGTCCCCGGCATCGAAAAGTCAGTCAGCGCACGATGAGACCGTGCACCGTGGCATAGTACGCGCGCGCGCCAATCAACGTCCACGCAAGAGTTGTCATGACCGAACCCCGCGTTGTCTTCGCCCACGGCAAGGAAAGCGGCCCCTGGGGCAGCAAGATCCAGCATCTGGCCACTATCGCCCAGGCACGCGGCTTCGCCGTGGAAAGCCTCGACTATAGCGCCCTCATGGACCCGCTCGCACGCGTACGCCGTCTGATCGAACACGCACCGAGCGGCCAGCCACTGGTACTGGTCGGCTCCAGCATGGGCGGCTATGTCTCGGCGATGGCCTGCGAAGCACTCGCGCCCAACGCGCTGTTGCTCATGGCGCCGGCGCTCTATCTCGACGCCTATCCGGGCGACCCGGCGCACTGCCCGGCCGATACCATCGTCGTGCACGGCTGGGACGACGATATCGTGCCGCTGGCATCCGGCTACAACTTCGCCCGGGCGCGCCGTGCGGCGTTGCATGTCGTGGCCGACGGCCATCGTCTGGCCGAATCCATCGACTTCATCGGCGAAGTCTTCAACGCCCAGCTGAAACGCGCGCTCGGTCGCGTGTCACCACATTCTTGAGCGTGCGTGCGCGCTGGCCGGCCTGGACCAGCGCGGCCGCACGGGCACAGTCGGCAATCAGACGCGGCCCCTGATAAATGAGTCCGGTATAGCACTGCAGCGCGGTGGCGCCGGCTTCGAGTTTGTCGCGCGCATCGCGTGCGCTCTGGATGCCGCCCACACCGATAATCGGTATCGCCGAGCCCAGCCGTTCATGCAAGGCAGCGATCATGGCGGTCGAACGCGCACGTAGCGGCACGCCGCTCAAACCGCCGGCCTCGTTCGTCCAGCGCAGATCCACGCCGTCACGGGCGATGGTGGTATTGGTCGCGATCACCCCGTCGATGCGGTGATAGAGCAACCGCTCGGCGATGGCATCGAGCTGCGCGGCATCGAGATCCGGAGCGATCTTGACCGCCAGCGGCACATAGCGGCCATCGGCTTCGGCGCGGTGATCGCGCGCCTCGCGTACCGCGGCCAGTAGCCCGTCCAGGCTGTCGCGGGACTGCATGTCCCGCAGCCCTTTGGTATTCGGCGACGAGATATTGATCGTGATGTAGTCGGCGATCGCGTACACGCCGTCGAGCGCTTTCAGATAATCGTCAACCGCGCGTTCGGCCGGCGTCGTCGCATTCTTGCCGATATTGATTCCCAGCGCGGTCGTGCCGCGCCGCCGCTTCGCGCGTTCGACCAGCGCCGCCACGCCGTCATTGTTGAAGCCCATGCGATTGAGCAGCGCCCGCTGTGCCGGCAGACGAAACAGGCGCGGCCGGGCGTTGCCGGCCTGCGGCTCGGGCGTGACCGTACCCACTTCGACGAAACCGAATCCGAGCGCGGCCAGACCGTCGATACAACGACCGTCCTTGTCCAGGCCCGCGGCCAGGCCGATCGGGTTGGGTAATTGCAGGCCCATGAGATCGACCGGCACATGCGCGACCTTGCGTCCATACACCCGACGCGCGATCGCGGCGCTATGCGCCAGCGTACGCAGGGTCACGTCGTGGGCGGTTTCCGGTTCGAGCGCGAACAACGCACTACGAGCGAAGGCGTACATGAACGCTCCTGCCAATCCAGCGGTAAGAAAGCCTCAATGGCGCGCATTGTGACGGCGATCACGCCCGTGCGCGAGTTCGGTCTCGGTTTGCCGCGCCACGCCGACGCCCAAGGCAACACGCAAGGTGAATGACGCGCACTGCGCCATAGATTCCTCGAGGTCGCTGGTGCTTACACAATATTGATCATGCGTACGCCGGTTCGCTTCATTAATTTCGAACACACCCGTAAATCAGCCGGATGTTCGTTGATGAAAAGCGTGAACCATTGCCCGCATTGCGGCACCTACAGCTGCTTTCGTATTCGTCGCAACCAGGTACAGCGGTTATTCAACCGCCCGCAACGCTGGCAGTGCGAATCCTGCGAACGCATCAAGCGCGTGCGCGCCTATTGAGTGATCCGACGCCCTGAATACCTGTCGAGCGTGCTCGAGGCCACGCGTATTTCTCGGACCGCGACCAACGAACGCCAACCCTCGGGGCAAAGCGCGTAAAATATGTGCCGATGACGCGAGTACACACGCAAATCAGCACAGACGGCGATACACTCTCGCCGCCAGACAAGCGCACCCCCGGCGCGCGTATCAGCGTCGCGCCGATGATGGCGTGGACCACGCGCGAGCAGCGCTATTTCATGCGCCAGATCAGCCGGCGTGCCCTGCTCTATACGGAAATGGTGACCACCGGCGCCCTGATCCACGGCGATCGCGAGCGGTTTCTGGCCTATCACGCCGACGAGCATCCGATCGCCTTGCAGCTGGGCGGCAGCGAGGCCACGGCGATGGCCGAATGTGCGGCGATGGCCGAAGCGCATGGCTACGACGAGGTCAATATCAATGTGGGCTGTCCGTCGGATCGGGTCCAGAACGGCACCTTCGGCGCCTGTCTGATGGGCGATCCGCAGCGCGTGGCCGATTGCGTGGCCGCCATGAAAGCGCACGTTTCGATCCCGGTGACGGTCAAGACCCGTATCGGCATCGATAACCAGGACAGCTATGCATTCCTGCATGCCTTTACCGGCGCGGTGGCCGCGGCCGGTGCCGACGCGCTGATCGTGCATGCGCGCAAGGCCTGGCTGTCGGGTCTGAGCCCCAAGGAAAACCGCGAGGTTCCGCCGTTGAACTACGCACGGGTTCATGCGCTCAAGCAGGATTTCCCAAATCTAGCGATGAGCATCAACGGCGGCATCGTCGATCTGGATACAGCCGCGGATCAGCTCGAACACGTCGACGGCGTGATGATCGGCCGCGAGGCCTACAAGAATCCGTACTTCATGGCCGATGTCGACCGGCGTTTCTTCGATGCCGATACCAGCGTGCCGAGTCGCGGCGAGATCGTGGCCGGCATGCGCGGCTATATCGCCGATCATCTGGCCGCGGGCGGCGCGCTCAAGGATATTACCCGGCACATGCTCGGTCTGTATCATGGCCAGCCGGGCGGTCGGGCCTGGCGACGCGTGCTTTCCGAGCAGGGTCATAAAAAGGATGCCGACCTGAACGTACTCGACGCGGCACTCGCACGCGTCGAACCAACCGAGGCCGTTGCCTGATGAAGTCAGTACGCACTTTGCTCGTTACCGTATTTGTTTCCCTCGCGCTATGCGCGCCCCTCGCGTTCGCCGCCGGCGACGCCAGCAAGGATGATTCCATGGTTGTCATGCATACCAATCTCGGCGATATCACCATCGAGGTTTTCGAAGACCAGGCCCCGAAATCGGCCGCCAATTTCCTGCAGTACGTACGCGACGGCTTCTACGACGGCACGATCTTTCATCGCGTGATTCCGGGCTTCGTGATTCAGGGCGGTGGCTTCACCGAAGACTATCGCCAGAAAAAGACCCGCGACCCGATCGTCAACGAAGCCGATAACGGCCTGAAGAACGACCGCGGCACCCTGTCCATGGCCCGCACGAGCGACCCGAACTCGGCCACCTCGCAGTTCTTCGTCAACCTCACCGACAACGCCCCGCTCAACCCGAGCCGCGGCAATGCCGGTTATGCGGTATTCGGCAAGGTCACCGACGGCATGGATGTAGTCGACAAGATCGCAGCCACGCCCACCGGCTCGGCCGGCCCGTTCCGCCAGGATGCGCCGCAGGATCAGGTCGTGATCGAGACGGCCGAGGTCGTCGACAACTAGCCTCGGGGTGGCGGTTCATCTGCTCGCCGATGTCCATCTGACCGGCGACGACGACCCCAACGCCGAGCGCCTGATGCGCTATCTGGACGGCCCGGCCCGCGCGGCCGAGGCCGTCTACGTATTGGGCGACCTGTTCGATGTATGGGTCGGCGACGATGGCTCTCTGCCGGTGCACGCCGGCGTGATTGATCGCTTCGCCGCGCTTGCACGAACAGGGGTGCCGTTGTATTTCATGCGCGGCAACCGCGATTTCGCTGTAGGCGAGGCGTTCGTTGCCGCCAGTCATATGCAGATTCTCGACGACCCGGTCGTGGTCGAGCTGTGCGGCATCCCCACCCTGCTCTCGCATGGCGATATCTTCTGTACCGACGATACCGCCCACCAGGCATTTCGTGCCCGCTATACCGACCCGCGCTGGCGCGCACGGATGATGAAAATCCCGCTGTGGCTGCGCCGGCGTATCGCCCGACGCGCACGCAAGCGCAGCATGCGCGGCAAGACACGCAAGCCTGCCGCGATCATGGACGTCAATGCCGAGGCGGTATGCCGGGCCATGCAAACGCACGATGTGACGCGCCTCATCCACGGCCATACCCACCGGCCGGACACCCACCACTTCGAGATCGCCGGTCATGCCTGTGAGCGTATCGTGCTCCCCGACTGGCGCCCGGACCGTGCCCAGGTCCTCGTCGCCGATCAGCGAACCCTCCAATACCTGGATGTGGCCTCGTGGTAGCGACAACACTGCGCGGATTTGATCAGCCGTGATAATCTGAAATTATCGCATTTCACAATTAGTCTTCCGCATGAGTAACTACACCCTGATCACCGGCGCCAGTTCCGGCATCGGCGAAAGCATCGCGCGTGAATATGCCGAGAACGGCCACGACCTGATTCTTACCGCCCGGCGCACGGAGCGACTGGAAAAACTGGCCGGCGAGCTGCGAGAACAACACGGGCGCACCGTCGAGGTAATCAGTGCCGATCTGGGCGATCCGAACGGCGTGGCCGAACTGGCCGATACCATCGTCGAGCGCGACTGGGCTTTGCGTGGACTGGTCAACAATGCCGGCTTTGGCGACAGCGGCGCCTTCGCCAAGCGACCGCGCGAAAAACAGCTGGCGATGATTCAGGTAAATGTGACCGCCCTGGTAGACCTCACCCACCGCCTGCTGCCGGTGCTCGAACGCGCCCAGCAGCCGTTCATCATCAATGTTGCCTCGGTCGCCGCTTTTCAGGCCGGGCCGAACATGGCGGTCTATTACGCCAGCAAGGCGTTCGTGCTGTCGTTTTCGGAAAGTCTGGCCGAGGAATTACGTGGCCGCGTGTCCGTCAGCGCCCTGTGTCCGGGGCCGACCGAATCCGAATTTGCCGAGCGCGCGGAAGCCAGCAAGGCCAAGCTGTTCAAGATGGGCACCATGACCAGCCGCGACGTCGCCGCGTTTGGTGTCAAGCATCAAAACGACACGATCGTCATTCCCGGCATGCGCAACAAGCTCATGGTCTGGGGCGGAAAGGTCACGCCGCGCGTGCTGCTGCGCCGTATCGCCTATCGCATCAACCGCTGAGCTGGATATCAGCTGTGGCGGCGGGCGAGCCAGTCGAGCTCGTTTTCCGAAAATTTCGCCTTGCGCCGGGCCGGAAAGTTGTACGGCCCCGGCGGGCCGCCGTTCATGTAGTCGTCCAGTAGCTGGGTGAAGGTGCTGTCTGGGTCGAGCCCGCGCGGCTCGGCACAATAGCGAAACCAGCGGGTGCCGATTTCCACATGCGGCACTTCTTCTTCGAGAATCACTTCCAGAATGGCCACGGTCTCGGCATCGCCGGCCTGACGGAGCTTTTCGATCATGCCCGGGGTGACATCCAGCCCGCGGGCTTCCAGCACGCGTGGCACCAGTGCCATGCGGATCATCACGTCATGGGCGGTCTTGACCGCCATTTCCCATAATCCGTTATGCGCATCGAAATCGCCGTAGGTGTAGCCGTAATCGGCCAGGCGGTTATTGAGCATTTCGAAATGGCGTGATTCGTCGGCCGCCAGACTCAGCCAGTCGGCATAGAACGCTGCCGGCATGCCGCGAAAACGATAGGCCGCATCCAGGCCGAGATTGATCGCATTGAACTCGATATGGGCGATGGCATGAATAAGTGCCGCGCGCCCGGCCGGCTTGCCCAGCCCGCGCTTGGCAAGCTTGGCCGGATGGACCAGTGCGGGCACGTCCGGCCGCCCGGGCACGACCACCGGCTCGGGCGTGCCGCCCGCCTTGGCCAGCGCCGAACTATCGGCGGCGTGCAATGCACGAGCCGCCACGCACTTGGCCGCCGGATCGCGCGTCATCAACGCGTCGTAGACGTCGTCGATGTGCACGATCAGCCCAGGCCGCGTGCGAGATCGGCGATGATGTCTTCGACGTTTTCCAGGCCGACGGAAATCCGGATCACGCCTTCGGTAATCCCCGCGCGGGCACGATCCTCAGCGGAAATACGGGCATGGGTGGTACTGGCCGGATGCACGATGGTGGTTCGGGTATCGCCCAGATTGGCGGTAATCGAGAGCATTTTCGTGGCGTTGATCAGCGCGAATGCGGCCTCGCGGCCGCCCGCCAGGCGCAGCGACAGCACGCTGCCGAAGCCGCCTGGCTGCTGGCGCGCGGCCAGTTCATGCTGGGCATGCGATTTCAGGCCCGGATAATAGACATGCTCGACGCCCGGCTGCGCATCCAGCCATTCCGCCACCCGCTGGGCGGAACGGCAATGCGCCTGCATCCGCACTTCCAGTGTTTCCAACGCCTTGTAGAACAACCAGGCGTTGAAGGGGCTCATTGTCGGCCCCGCCGTGCGCAAAAAGCGAAAGACCTTGTCGCCCACGATATCGGCATCACCGACGACCGCGCCGCCGAGCGCGCGGCCCTGACCATCGAGAAACTTCGTGGCCGAGTGGGTGACCACATGGGCGCCGAAATCCAGCGGCCGTTGCAACGCCGGCGTACAGAAACAGTTGTCGACCACCAGCAGGGCGTCGTTGTCGTTGGCGATCTCGGCCAGCGCCGCCATATCCACGATTTCGGTCAACGGGTTGGACGGCGTTTCCACGAACAGCATACGCGTGGCCGGCGTGATCGCGGCTTTCCAGGCCGCCACATCCTCGGGCGCGACAAAGCTGGTGGTAATGCCGAAGCGGGACAGATAGTTGTTGAACAGGCCGATGGTGGAACCGAACAACGTATGTGCAGCCACGATATGATCGCCGGCTTCAAGTGTCGCCAGGCAGGTCGCCAGAATCGCCGACATGCCGGAGGCGGTGGCCACGCAGCACTCGCCGCCCTCCATCGCGGCCAGGCGCTTCGAGAAGGCATCCACGGTCGGATTGGTGAAACGCGAGTAGATATTGCCCGGCGCCTCGCCGGCAAAACGCGCCGCACACTCCTCGGCGGTTTCGAACACGAAACTCGACGTCATGTAGATCGCGTTGCTGTGTTCGCCTTCGGGGCTGCGATGGGTGCCGGCGCGCACGCCGCGCGTGGCCGTGCCCCAGCTGTCGTCGAATTCGTCGGTCATAAGAATCTCCAGGCAATGGGTCTCGGGCATAAAAAAACCTGCACTCGCGATTGCGATGCAGGCTTGCCGTCCCTCGACCGTTTAGCGGAATTTCAGGCCTGCCAACAGTTACGCGAATCCGCCGCGCCGCCGGCGATTTTCTGCAGACCAAGGCGCAGTGCGCGTCGTGTAGCGTGGCTACATGAGCGAACTGCAACGCCGGAATGCTGAAAATCGCCGACGGCCCGCAGGGTTGCGCTCAAAATCCCGCCAAGCGGCGTTGCTCGTCGCTCATTGGGTCAAACCCAATTTCGCTCCTCTTGCCTTGCTTGACCGAATTTTGCGCAGCAACGCGGCGATACGCGTAAATGTTGGCAGGCCTTAGGGCGCCCGCAAGCTGTTACAAATCGGCGCGATTGCATTATGCAAGCACCGGGCAGCACGATCAACCGTCATGCTGCCCAGCGTCGGCGTCACCCGTCGTTATGCAGTTCGAGTACGGCGTTGTCCTTGGTACGCCGATCCTCGCGGGCGGCGTCGGCACGAAACAGCTCCAGCTGTTCGAGATATTTGGCACTGATATCGGCGGTCACGTATTCGCCGGTGAATACGGAATCGTCGAAGCGGGCCAGATCGGGATTGCCGGCATTCACCGAGCGCACCAGATCGTCCATATCCTGATAGATGAGCTTGTCGGCACCGATGACCTTGGCGATCTCTTCTTCGCTATGGCCATGGGCGACCAGCTCGGTGGCACTGGGCATATCGATGCCGTAGACGTTGGGATAGCGTACCGGCGGCGCAGCAGAGGCGAAATAGACCTTGCGCGCGCCGGCCTCGCGGGCCATTTCGATGATCTGGCGCGACGTAGTACCACGCACGATCGAATCGTCCACGAGCAGCACGTTCTTGTCGGCGAATTCCAGATCGATGGGGTTGAGCTTCTGGCGTACCGATTTCGCCCGTTGCTGCTGGCCGGGCATGATGAACGTACGCCCGATATAACGATTCTTGATGAAGCCCTCGCGGTATTTCACGTCCAGCTGGCTGGCCAGCTCCACCGCGGCGGTGCGGCTGGTGGAGGGAATGGGAATGACCACGTCGATATCGTGGTCGGGCCATTCGCGCTGAATCTTTTCGGCCAGATAAGTGCCCATGCGCAGGCGCGCCTTGTAGACATAGACATCGTCGATCACCGAGTCCGGGCGCGACAGATAGACATATTCGAAAATGCACGGCGCATAGCTGGGGTTGTCCGCACACTGCTGTACGTGAATCTCGCCGTCGAGGGTGATGACTACGCATTCGCCCGGGTTGATATCGTCGATCAGCTCGTAGCCCAGCGCATCGAGCGCCACCGATTCGGAGGCGATCATGTAATCGGTGCCGGCTTCGGTTTCGCGCTTGCCGTAGACCACCGGACGAATACCGTGCGGATCGCGAAAGCCGATCAGCCCGTAGCCGGTAATCAGTGCGGTCGCGGCATAACCGCCACTGCAACGGCGATGCAACGCGGTGACTGCCTCGAAGATATCCGACGGCGCCAGCTGCAGCCGCTCGCTGCGCATGAGCTCATGCGCGAAGACGTTGAGCAGGATCTCGGAATCGGAATCGGTATTCAGATGCCGCCGGTCCGAGCGATACAGCTCTTCCTTGAGCTGGTCTGCATTGGTGAGGTTGCCGTTGTGCGACAGACAGATGCCGTAGGGCGTGTTCACATAGAACGGCTGCGCCTCGGCGCTGGTATCCACCCCGGCCGTGGGATAGCGCACATGCCCCACCCCGGCGTTGCCCTGCAGGCGCAGCATGTGGTCGGTGCGAAAGACGTCGCGCACCAGTCCGTTGTCCTTGCGCAGAAACAGTCGTCCGCCGCTGGTGGTGACGATGCCTGCCGCATCCTGCCCGCGGTGCTGGAGCACCGTGAGCGCGTCATACAGCTCTTGATTGACGGGGGTATGGGAAACGATGCCTACGATGCCGCACATAGCCAGACCAGTTCAGATAGAGGATGGAGAATCTTCAGCCGGCGCTGCCGGCCCGGGATAGGTAATCGCGCCGCCCAGATCCTGCGGCAGAAAATCACGCGCCCACAGCGCGGCTTTTTCCAGATGGGGCAAGAACACCGACTGCTGCCACCACGCATCGCGCGGCAGCGCCGTCAGCGCGCCGGCGAGCATGACGAGTACAACCAATACCGCGATGCCCCGCAATGCACCGAAGCCGGCGCCAAGTACCCGATCGGTACCGGCAAATCCGGTCTGGTTCACCAGCCGGTGCAAGACAAAATTGATGATGGCGCCCAGTAGCAATACGACAATAAAGATGACCGCAAACGATACCGCCAGCCGCACCGGCTGGGTGTCGATCCATGGGCTGAGCACCGCCGCGCCGTGGCGCACGAACGTAAACGCCAGATAGAACGCCAGAAGCCAGGTCGCCAGCCCGATCGCTTCGCGCAGGAACCCGCGAAAGAAACCGATGATCGCGGAAAGCGCGACCACGGCCAGAATGGCGATGTCGACCCAGATCATTGCACCCGTTCGCGCCGGCCGGATACGCCTAGTCTAGCAAATGGCGGGCGTATCCGGCCGGTCATGGTCATTCCGCGCGCCGGACCAGCGTCGCCCGGCCAGCCCGCTTGAGCTGGGCGGCTGCCGCGTTGGCCGCCGCTTCGTTTTCGAACGGCCCGACACGTACCCGGTAATACGTGGTGCCGTTGACATCGCCCGCGCGATAGAAGGCCTTGAATTCGCTGTTGAGTTCACGGGCCACCTTCTCGGCGCTGGCTTCGTCGCGAAAGCTGGCGACCTGAACCACATAGCCGCCGGAAAACGATGCCTTCTGGCGCAGCGAGCCGCTCGAAGATGCCGGTGCCGCCGGTGCCGCCGCCTCGGCGGTCGCGCCAGCCGGCTCGGAAGGCTCCTCGGCGGCCGCGGGTTCGGGTTCGGCTTCGCTGGCCGCTGACGGGCGCGATTCGCCGACACTCGCCGGCGATACCGCCTCCGGCATATCCGGCGCAGCCTGTTCGCTGGCCGCCGTCGGGGCCGGTCGCTGTGGCTCGTCAGGCCCACCGCTGTTGGTTTTCGCGTCAACCTGCGCAGGCGTGGCGTCGCCCTCGGCGCTGGCTGGCTTGGCCTGGCCGTCCGGTGCGACTTCGTAGACGCGCATGGCGTCGGTATCGCCATCGCCGCCGCCCTGCATGCAACGCGCCAGCAACAAGGGCAGCGCGATGCCCAGAATCACCAGAACCGTGGCTCCAACCACTCGTTTTTTCATCACATCCTTCATGACGGCATTGGCCTCCGGGCGTGCGCCACGGTAAGAAAGGAACCACACACGACGATTCGATCGCCGGCCTCGCTGGCATCACGCGCCGCCGCCAAAGCAGCGGCCGGCGAATCGAAGCGATCGCCTTCGATGCCGACGCGGCGCGCCAGATCATCGGCGGCCAGCCCGCGACTTCCCAAACTGTCCAGGCCTGCGAAATAGAATCGATCCGCCACCTTTTCAAGGTGTGCGGCGACGGTTTCCACCGGTTTATCGGCCAGCATGCCCAGAACGATATGGGTACGCCCGGCCGACGGCGCGCCGCGCAGCTCTTCGGCGAGCACGGCCACGGCCTCGGCATTGTGGCCGACATCGTAGATCATCGATACCGTGTCGTCGACGCGTTCGCGTCGGCCGGGCAGCCCGGCCTGGGCACGACAGGCGGCCTCGATCGCCGCAGGCTCGGGCAGCCGGGCAGTCAGCGCATCGACCGTGGCCAGCGCGCCGGCGAGATTATCGGCCAGCACACCCGCCATGCCGGTCAACCTGCGCGTATGCGCGCCGCGGCTGAAAACCCAGCCCTGGCTATCGGCCTGAATATCGAACTCATGGCCGATGCATTCGAGTACGGCGCCAACCCGTGCAGCATGCTGGGACAGCGATGCAGGCGGCTGGCGATCGCAACAGATCACCGGGCGCCTGGCACGCATCACACCGGCTTTTTCGTAGCCGATGCTCTCGCGGTCGTCGCCCAGCCAGTCGACATGATCGAGGCCGATATTGGTGATCAGCGCGATATCGCCATCAACGATGTTCACCGCATCCAGACGCCCGCCCAGGCCGACTTCGAGTACCGCGTAATCCACGGCCGCCTCGTCGAACAGCCACAGCGCAGCGAGCGTGCCGTATTCGAAAAACGTCAACGAGGTGTCGCCCCGCGCGGCTTCGACCGCCTGGAATGCATCGAGCAGCGCGCGATCGGACACGGCTTCGCCCTCGATACGAAAGCGCTCGTTGTAGCGCCACAGATGCGGCGAGGTGTAGGTGCCCACGCGCGCGCCATCGGCCAGCAGGCGTTCGATGAGTGCCGCACAACTGCCCTTGCCGTTGGTGCCGGCCACGGTCACGCGCTTGGCGTGCCCGCCCGGCACGCCGAGGCGTTGGGCGACCTCGGCCACCCGGGCCAAACCCAGTTCCATTTCGCTGGCATGCAAGGTGAGTTGCCATGCCAGCCAGTCGTCGACGCTGCCTTGTACCGGCGCGGCCGTGCTCACGTTACATCGGCAGCCTGTTCGGACGCCGCGTCCTGGTGCATGAACACCGACACCACCTTGTGAATACGATCGCGCAGATGCCGGCGTTCGACGATCATGTCGATCGCGCCGTGCTCGAGCAGGAATTCACTGCGCTGGAAACCTTCGGGCAGGGTCTGCTTCACGGTCTGCTCGATCACGCGCGGGCCGGCAAAGCCGATCAGTGCTTCGGGTTCGGCCACGTTGATATCGCCGAGCATGGCATAGCTTGCCGCCACGCCGCCCATGGTCGGATGGGTCAACACGGATACGAACGGCAGACCGCGGTCGGCCAGGCGGGTCAGCGCGGTACTGGTCTTGCCCATCTGTAGCAGCGAGAACAACCCTTCCTGCATGCGCGCCCCGCCGCTGGCGGAAAAGAAGATGAACGGACAGTTGCGATCGATGGCCGCGTGCACACCGCGCACGAAGGCCTCGCCCACGACACTGCCCATCGAACCGCCCATGAACCCGAAATCCAGTGCGCCTGCGACCACCGGCATCTGTTTGAGGCTGCCGGCCATGACCAGCGCGGCCTCGCGTTCGCCGGAGTCCTTCTGTGCCTGGGTCAGACGTTCACGATATTTGCGGCTGTCGCGAAACTTGAGCGGGTCGCGCGGCTCGATACCGAGCGCCAATTCCTCGCGATTGTCGGCATCCAGAAACAGATCGAGGCGTTTGCGCGCGCGCAGACGCTGATGGGCGTTGCACTTCGGGCATACCTGCAACGAGCGCTCCATCTCGGCGCTGTAAAGCACCGCGCCACAGTTGCTGCATTTGGTCCAGAGCCCCTCCGGCACCGTGCTTTTCTTTGCCGCCGAGTCGTTGCGCATCTGCGACGGCATGAGTTTTTCCAGCCAGCTCATGCGCGGCGTGCCTCCTTTTGGGTTGTGTCCTGTTCGTCGATCGCTCGACGCATGGCCGACAGCGTATCGCGTAACGCGCGCTGCGTGGCATCACGATCGGCGCCGTGTTCGGCGATCTGGCGCACCAGCGCGCTGCCCACGACCACGGCATCGGCCACCTGCGACACATCGGCAGCGTTTTGCGGCGTACTCACACCGAAGCCGACCGCGACCGGCAGCTCGGTTTTTGCACGAATACGCTCGATACTCGTCGCCAGCGAGGAGACATCCAGGCTGGCCGAACCGGTCACGCCCTTGAACGACACGTAGTAGATGAAACCGCCCACATTGGCACAGATCTTTTCGATCCGTGCCTCGCCCGTGGTCGGCGCGATGAGACACACGGCATCGAGCCCGGCCGCGTCCAGCGTAGGCACGACATCCGGCGCCTCTTCGGCGGTCATGTCGACGATGAGCACGCCGTCCACCCCGGCCTGACTGGCCCGCTGGGCGAAGGCCTCCAGACCCAGGCGATCGACGGGGTTGAGATAGCCCATGAGCACGATCGGCGTTTCGGTGTCGCGCTCGCGAAATTCGGTCACCATCTCGAGCACGCCGGACAGGCTGGTGCCCGCCGCCAGCGCGCGCTCGCAGGCGCCCTGGATGACCGGCCCGTCGGCCATGGGGTCGGAAAACGGTACCCCGACCTCGAGCACGTCAGCGCCGGCCTCGACCAACGCATGCATGAAGCCCACGGTGGCGTCCGGGGCCGGATCGCCTGCGGTCACATAGGGGATCAGCGCGGTTCGGCCCTGCTCGCGCAGGTCGTTCAGGCGGCTGGCCAGACGGCTCATAGCGTTTCTCCGGCGGCCTCGGCCACACTGGCCATATCCTTGTCGCCGCGCCCGGACATGTTCACGAGCACGATCTGATCGTCGCGCATGGTCGCAGCCAGCTTCTTGGCATAGGCCACGGCATGGGCGGATTCCAGCGCCGGCATGATGCCCTCGATACGGGTACATTCATGAAAGGCGTCGAGCGCGTCGGAATCGGTGATGTCGACATAATGCGCACGCCCGATATCCTTGAGCCAGGAATGTTCCGGGCCGACACCGGGGTAATCCAGACCTGCCGAAATCGAATGGGTCCCGCTGATCTGGCCGTTATCGTCCTGCATCAGGTAGGTGCGATTGCCATGCAGCACGCCCGAGCGCCCTGCCGACAGCGGCGCGGCATGCCGCCCGCTGCTGATGCCGTCGCCACCGGCTTCCACACCGTAGATCTCGACCTGTTCGTCGTCGAGAAACGGATAGAACATACCGATGGCATTGGAACCGCCGCCGACACAGGCGACCAGCGCATCCGGCAGCCGGCCGACGCGTTCGAGCATCTGGCGACGCGACTCGCGCCCGATCACGGCCTGGAAATCGCGCACCATCGCGGGATACGGGTGCGGGCCGGCGACCGTGCCGATGATGTAGAAGGTATCGTCGACATGCGCCACCCAGTCGCGCAGGGCGTCGTTCATGGCGTCCTTGAGCGTTTTGGAGCCCGACTCGACGGGCCGGACTTCCGCGCCCAGCAACCGCATGCGATAGACGTTGGTGGCCTGGCGGCGCATGTCCTCGCTGCCCATGAACACCACACATTCCAGGCCCAGACGGGCAGCCACCGTGGCCGTGGCCACGCCGTGCTGGCCGGCACCGGTCTCGGCGATGATGCGTTTTTTGCCCATGCGCGCGGCCAGCAGCGCCTGACCGATGGTGTTGTTGATCTTGTGCGCGCCCGTGTGGTTCAGGTCTTCGCGCTTGAACCAGATCTGCGCGCCGCCGACTTTTTTCGACAGCCGCTCGGCGTGATAGATCGGCGTCGGCCGGCCCACATAATCGGCTAGATCCTGATCCAGCGCGGCCATGAACTGCGGATCGTTGCGTGCGGACTCGTACGCCGCAGCGAGCTCGTCGAGCGGCGCCATCAGCGTTTCCGCGACAAAACGCCCGCCGTAGGGGCCGAAATGGCCCCGCGCGTCGGGCATGTTGCGCCAGGCGTGGGCCAACGGCGCGGTATTATCGAGCGACTGCTGGGGTTCGGGTATCGTCATGTTGTCCAAGCCTCTGGTCGATCGCGATGCCTGTACGCCATCGCGCTTCAATCTGTGGTGCTCCGGCGTTCAGGCCTCGGCCATGTCTTCGCCCCGGCGGCGTTCGATACCGCCGGGTCGGGCGCGGCTGACCGCCGCGGTAAACGCGCGAATACGTTCGGCGTCCTTGATGCCCGGCGCGCTTTCCACGCCACTGCTGACATCCACCGCATACGGATGAAATCGGGTAATGGCTTCACCGACGTTGTCGGCATGCAGCCCGCCGGCGATCACGACCGGCATATCCGGCAGCGCGGCCTGGCGTTCCCAGTCGAAGGTTTCGCCACTGCCACCCGCCGCGCCGGCGCGGTTGGCGTCGAGCAACAGACCCTGGGCATCGTGATAGTAGTCCGCCCAGGCGCGCGGCTCGATGTTGTCTTCGCCCATGGGTACGCTCTTGAGATACGGCCAGGCGAAACGCCGACAGAATTCGGCGGTCTCGCGGCCGTGAAACTGCAGCGCGTCCGGGCGCAGGCGATCGAGCACGGTTTGTACCGCAGCCGGCGCGGGCTCGAGAAACAACGCGACCCGGGCCACGAACGGCGGCAGCTGATGGCTGATCGCACAGGCCTGCTCGATATCGATCGCGCGCGCACTGGGTTCGTGAAAAACGAAGCCGATCGCATCCGCACCGGCATTTACGCTTGCCAGCGCGTCTTCAAGGCGCGTGATGCCACAAATCTTGATGCGTACTCGTTTCATCGCTGCTGCGTTGGCCTTCGCCGTTGCAAGCCAATACCACAGTTTACCAGCCGTCGTCGTCCAGCGCCGGGGCCGGCAGCACGAACTCCGGCGGATAATGCACGCGCCGTAGCGACAGCCCCTGCGCCGGCGCGGTCATGCCGGCATGGCGGCGATCGCCCTCGGCAAGCAAGCGCAGGATCCAGTCCGGCGCATACTGGCCTCGCCCGATCGGCAACAGGCTACCCACGATATTGCGCACCATATGATGCAGAAAGGCATTGGCATGCACTTCCAGGCGGACCCAGTCACCACGGCGAACGACCTCGCAACGCGTAATTTCGCGCCACGGGGTCTTGGCCTGGCAGGCCGCAGCCCGGAAGGCGCTGAAATCGTGATAACCCAGCAGATGCTGCGCGCCCGCATGCATGGCCTCGACATCCAGCCGATGATGCGAATGATAGGCACGGTTGCGCCATAGCGCGCTGGGCGCTGTGCGATCGAGAATCCAGTAGCGGTATTCGCGCGCGATCGCGCCAAAACGGGCATGAAAATCACCCGATACCGGTATCACCCACTGCAGCGCGATATCGTCGGGCAGATAACGGTTGGTGCCGAGCAGCCAGGCCCGTTCGCTGCGCTCGACGTCGGTATCGAAATGCACGATCTGGCCCTGGGCGTGCACGCCGGTGTCGGTACGCCCGCTGCATACGGTGCGAATCGACGCATCCGCCAGGCGTGACAGCGCGGCCTCGAGCGTGTCCTGGACACTCGCCGCATGCGGCTGGCTCTGCCAGCCATGATAGGCCGAGCCATCGTATTCGACACAGGCCGCCCAGCGCACTAGCGGGGTTCCAACACGTGCGCAGCCGCCCGCGGGCATACATCAGATCCCGCCCGACGCTGGCCCCTGGACGCAACCGCCCCGCAGGGCGATACGCGCGAAACCCGCCGAGCGCCGATCGATTGTGGCAACGAGTCTTTCAAGCGCAGTCAGCTTCGCGGATCAAAACGGTAAACAGCCAGCATATCGCGCGTATCCCGATAGCCCGAATACGCGCGCCCAACGCGCCAGTATGAACAGGCCCTAGAGCGTGTTCAACAACTCGGTGGCGGTCGCGCGTTGGGCTTCGTTGCCCTCGCTCTGCACCTCTTCGAGCAACTCGCGGGCCGCGGTGGCGTCTTCCATTTCGATATACATGCGCGCCAGATCGAGCCGGATTTCCACCGGGTCGGTTTCGACGTCGTCTTCAGCGGCCGTATCGTCCTCGGCATCGAGATCGAATTCGCTGTCGTCGATCGTCTCCACCGAGCGCGGCTTATCCTTGCCGGCATCGTCGTCGACGCTGTCCAGATCGAACGCCAGGCCGGGGTCGTCGCCCTGATCGTGCTGGCGCTCGCCGCCATCGGCGATTTCCTGATCCTGCCACTCGAAACCCTGCTCGTCGGGCGTTTCGGACGCGCGTTTCGGCGCCTCCGGAAGGTCGAGCTCGGTATGCGCGGCGTCGGCATCGTCGCTATCGGGCAGCGATTCGTCGATGGTGAAATAGTGCCCGTCGTCGCTGCTTTCGTCGTCGATCGCCGGCGGCAGTTCTTCGTCCAGGCCGCTATCACGGCTGGAGATAAAACTTTCGTACAGCGCTTCGGCCGATTCGGGGTCCTGGGGTTCATCGTCCGGCTCGGCTTCGGCGGCGGCCGGCGTGGGGCCATCGTCGGTCAAACCAAGCGCGAAGCGCGGGTCATCGGGGCGCAGTACCCGCCCCATCGCGGCCACGCCAGCCCAGCGCACACCGTTGCCGGTCAGGGCCGAGCCGAAGCGTTCGATATTGCCCATGAAGGCGTTGTCGTCACCGGTCAGATAATCCAGCTCAAGACGCTTGTCCTGGAGCGCGCTGTCGTGGGGATGGTCGCCCAGACCGGCTTCGAGCGTGGCCCGCGCCTGATCGAACTCGCCGGCCTTGATCTGGGCATCGGCCTGTTCGATCCGCAAGGACGGGCGGGTGGTATTCGGCGCCGGCGCGATATAAGCCTGACGCGCCTCGCCGGGCTGTTCGAACTCTTCTTCGGCGGAAGGCGCCACCGGATGATCGCCCTCGGCTTCGAAGTGCAGCGGCACCGGCTTGTACTGGCGCCGCCGGCGCCAGGCCAGCAGCAAGGCCGCCAGCCCCAGTCCACCGGCGAGCAGCAGCAGGTTACGCGGGCTCAGCAGGCTGGCGCCATCGCTGGCGCCCACCACATCGACATCCTGGGCCGGCAACGGCCGATAGCTGTCCTGCGACTGCATGCTGCCGCTGTCGGCGGCGACCGCCGTATCGGTGCTGTCGGCGACGGCGTCGCTCGCGCTGTCGGGTTGCAGGGCCTCGTCCGTATCGCCGGTCGTGACCATGGCATCGGTCGTAGCCGGCCTATCGGCCGAGCTGGCGGCGATATCCTGATCGGCCGCGGCGCCTGCCGGCTCGTTATCGATACCGGCCGCAGCGTTGTCGCCCGTGGTCGCGTCGACTTCGGTGGTCGCATCACGCGCGGTCGAAGACAGGGCATCGGTCTCGTCGGTCGGCGACTGGGCGGCTGTTTCGTTCGTGCGCGTCGCGCTATCGACCGCCGTATCCGTGGGCGCGTTATCTCCACCCGGCGCCTGCTCGCCGCGATCGGCCACGGCACGGCCATCGCTGACCATGGGATCGGTTCCGGTATCGGTATCGGCGGTATCGGTATCGGGGCTCGCGGCATCACCCGCCCCGACACTGCCCTCACCGGGGCCGAAATCGGGCAGGGTCAAGCGGCCGAAACCGGCGGTGCCCACCGCCCCGCCAGCACTCTGGCCGTCGATACGCGAGGGCTCCAGACGCAAACGGGCATCCGTGGTCGCAGGCGCGCTCTCGCCTTGGGCCACCGTGGGCTGGGCCGAACTATCCGTGGCCGTCGAGGCCAGACGCTCGACAGCTTCGGCCTGCTGTGCGCGTACCACGGCACGCGCCTCGCCCGGCGCGATCGAACGAATACGTTCGACCGGCGGAATGGCGAGCATCGCACCGCGCAGCAGAATGTTCATATTGTCGCTGAACGCCTGCGGGTTGTTGCGATAGATCGCAACCTGCATCTGATCCAGCGTGGTATCCGGACGACGCAGACGCGCAGCGATACGCGAAAGCGTCTCGCCGGCCGCGACCGGCCCGTAGCGATCGCTACGCGGCTCCGCACGCGCCGGCGCGGCCGTTGGCTCGGGCGCGGCCGGCTCGGGCGCAACCGGCGCCGTATCGGCGGCCGATGCGCGCGACGACTGGGACGAGGCTGGCGGCGCGCTTGCACTGGCCATGCCCGAGGGCGGCTGCGGCGCCTGACCGGGCGGATCAAGCAGAACCGTATATTCGCGTAGCGCGCGGCCATTGCCGGTATCGGCTTCGATGAGAAAACGCAGGAACGGCTCACGCACCGGCGCGTCCGTGGTCAGGCGTAACAGCACCTGGCTGGATTCGTTGCCCGGGTTGGCCACGATGCGGATACGATCGGCCAGCGCCGTGCGCTCGATGCCGAAACGCTGGAACATGTCCACGCTGGCCATATCGACCTGCAGCGCGGTTTTCTCCTCGGGCGTCAGGGCCACCAGGTTGATGGTGGCGTCCAACGGCTCGTTGAGCGCCGAATGCACCCGAATGGCACCAAACCCCAGCGCGGAGGCCACGCCTGCGTTACACAACAAGGCGGCCACGGCTGCACCTTGCAGCCTGCGCCTCAAATACGACTTTGAATCGACCACGGCGCCTGTGTATCCCCCTCGATTCGACCCGTATCCCCGCGGTTGATGAACCGCCGGAACAACACGGGCCGACGCGTATGCCGAACTACCCACATGACGCGTCGTATATCCCTAGATGTATTTCTCGATCAGCTTCTCGGCAATCTGCACGCTGTTGAGTGCAGCACCCTTGCGTATGTTATCGGCCACGATCCAGAAATTTAGACCATTCTCACACGAAATGTCTTGCCGAATACGTGAGACGAACACCTCGTCCTGATTCGCGGCCTCGGTGACCGGCGTTGCATAGCCGTCCGGCGCGGGCGTATCGACGACCATCATCCCCGGCGCCTGGGTCAGCAGTTGGCGCGCTTTTTTGGCCGATACACCCTCGCGGGTTTCCACATGCACAGCCTGGCCATGGCCAAAAAAGACCGGGACCCGGACCGCGGTCGGGTTGATCGGCAAATCCGGCTGCCCCAGTAGCCGGCGTGTCTGGGCGATCAGCCGCATTTCTTCGTCGCTGTAGCCGTTGTCCTGCAGCCCATCGATCAGCGGCAGCGTATTAAACGCGATCTGCCGGGGATAGACCGTCGGCTCACGGATCGCCTGGCCATTGAGCAGCCGGGCCGTCTGATCGGCCAGCTCGCGCAGTGCGGCCGTACCCGATGCCGACACCGCCTGGTACGTGGCGACGTTGACCCGCACGACATCGGCAAAATCATGAATCGGCTTGAGCGCCATGGCCAGGGCGATGGACGTAGCCGACGGACTGGCGATCATGCCGCGGGCTGCATGGTCGGCGATCGCCTCGGCATTAACCTCGGGCACGACCAGCGGCACATCGTGCGCATCGGCAAAAAAACCGCTGGTATCGATGACCGCACAGCCGGCAGCCGCGGCACGTTCGGCCAGCGCTTGCGATATGCGCGCGCCGGCCGCGAACAGTGCGATCTGCACACGGGCGAAATCGAAGGACGCCGCATCGCCCACGCTGAGGTTCTTGTCGCGAAAAGCCACACGCTTGCCGGCCGAGCCCTCGCTACCCAGGGCAAACAGCCGGCCGACCGGGAACTCGCGCTGCTCGAGCATTTCGAGCATGGCTTCGCCGACGGCACCGGTGGCGCCTACCACCGCAACATCGTATGCGTCGGCCATTCAGAATCCTGTTGAGGGCATCCGCCGAGGCGGCTGACTACGTGTGATTTCAGCGTAGCATATCGACGATGGCGCCCCCGATCTCCTGAGTGCTGGCGATCTGGGTTTCGTCGTCCATGATATCGCGGGTACGCAGGCCGCGATCGAGCGCATAGCCCACCGCGTTTTCGACCTTGTCGGCCAGATCGCCGCGATCGAGCGTATAACGCAGCATCATGGCCACCGAGAGAATGGTGGCCAGCGGATTGGCCACGCCCTGGCCGGCGATATCCGGCGCACTACCATGCACGGGCTCGTACAGGCCCTTGCCATGACTATCCATCGAAGCTGAGGGCAGCATGCCGATGGAGCCGGTCAGCATCGCCGCGGCGTCCGAGAGCACATCGCCGAACAGGTTGCCGGTGACCAGCGTGTCGAACTGCTTGGGTGCGCGCACCAGCTGCATGGCCGCATTGTCGACATACATATGAGTCAGCTCGACGTCTTCGTATTCGGCATGCAACTCGGTCATGACATCGCGCCAGAGTTGCGAGACCTCGAGTACATTGGCCTTGTCCACGCTGCATAGCCGGCCGCCGCGCGCACGCGCGATATCGAAGGCGCGCCGTCCGATGCGGCGGATTTCGTCCTCGTCGTAGCGCATGGTGTTGAACGCCTCGCGCTTGCCGTTGGCGTTCATGTGGCGGCCGGCCGGCTTGCCGAAATAGATGCCGCCGGTGAGCTCGCGCACGATCATGATATCCAGCCCGGAGACGATATCGCGCTTGAGTGCCGAAACATGCGCCAGCTGCGGATACAGAATCGCCGGGCGCAGGTTCGCGAACAGGTCGAGTTCGCTACGCAGGCGCAACAAGCCTGATTCGGGGCGTTTCTCGCGCGGCTGATCGTCCCATTTCGGCCCGCCGATCGAGCCGAACAGAATCGCATCTGCCGCTCGCGCTGCCGCCAGTGACGACTCCGGCAGCGGATCGCCCTCGGCATCGATCGCCGCGCCGCCGACCAGGGCTTCTTCCAGCTCGATATCCAGGCCATGGTCGCTGGCCAGCGCATCGAGCACGCGCACGGCTTCGCGACAGATTTCAGGGCCCACGCCATCGCCGGGCATCACGAGAATTCTTGCAGTCATGAAATACTTTTATCCTTTACCGAAAAGGCGTCCCGGTCAGCCTGGACCGATCGCGATCTTAGCTCTACAGGTCGCGGAAAAGCCACGGCTTTTCTTGCGCGCGCCGGGCCTCGAAGGCACGAATTTCATCGGCATGCTGCAAGGTCAGACCGATGTCGTCCAGTCCGGCCAGCATGTTCTTGCGCCGATAGGCATCGATATCGAAGCTGAATTCCCGGCCGGCGGCAACGATTGTCTGCGCATGCAGATCCACACGGGCCGTCATCCCCACCTCGTCGTACGCGGCGGCGAACAGCGCATCGATATTTTCTTCTGACAAAGCAATGGGTAACACACCATTCTTAAAGCAGTTATTGTAGAAAATATCGGCGAAACTGGGCGCGATGACGCAACGAATGCCGAAATCTTCCAGCGCCCAGACCGCGTGTTCACGTGAAGAACCGCAGCCAAAGTTCTCTCGTGTCAGCAGAATACTGGCCTGCCGATACGGCTCGCGGTTGAGCACGAAATCGGGGTTCTCACGGCGATCGGCGATATCCGTCTCCAGACCGCCCTGATCGAGATAGCGCCAGTCGTCGAACAGATGCGGGCCGAAACCCGTACGCCGAATCGACTTGAGAAACTGCTTGGGAATGATGGCGTCGGTATCGACGTTGGCGCGATCCAGCGGCGCCACCAATCCTTCATGTACCGTAAATGCTTGCATGGTGTTGTCTTCGCTGCTTTAAAAAAGAATGGCCCTATGCGCTCGGCGTATCGCCCGGCCGGTGCGCAACAAAACGCAGCCGTACATAGGGAACGACCCAGCGCCCCTGTTCGTCCTGCAGATCGTCGACCAGCCGCGCGCGTACCGCGGCGATATAGTCACGGCGCGGCGCACCGTCGGTAAACGCGTTCACGAACGGGCCAGCGAGCGTGCTCAGCCACGCGCTCATATCGCCCGGCAACGGCGTGGGCCGCTCGAAGCTCGACAGCTGATCCACCACGAATCCGGCCCGCACCAGGCGCTGGCGGTATTCGTCGTTGGTGGGGAAATACCACGGATCGAGCGCGTCCGGGTCGTGCCCGCGTACTTCGGCTTCGGCGCGCAGCGCCGATTGCACTGGCGCGACATTGCCGGCGCCGCCGAATTCGCCGACAAAGCGCGCACCGGGCACCAGCCGCTGATAGGCGCCGTCGACAACCGCCTGCGGATCGCGCTTCATCCAGTGCAACGCCGCATTGGAAAATATCGCGTCGAACGTTCCAGCAATCGTAGCGCTACTGCCCAGATCGTGCCCGTCCGCCACCACTGCGTTCACCCCACGCTCGCGCGCGGCGGCGACCATATCGGCGCTGGCATCCATGCCCAGCACCTCGGCGCCGCGCTCTGTGATCGCCTGGCTCAATACGCCATCGCCACAGCCGAGGTCCAGTATTCGCTCGCCGGCCTTCGGGTCGAGCACATCGACCAGCGACGCGGCCAGATCGGCCACGAAACGTGCATCGCGGGCGTAATCTCGCGCATTCCAGTCGCCTCGGCTCGTATCGACGCTGGCCGTGGCGTCGCTCATTGCTCGATACCCAATTCGCGGATATCCACAAAATGGCCATACACCGCCGCAGCCGCGGCCATCGCCGGGCTGACCAGATGGGTACGCCCGCCCTTGCCCTGGCGCCCCTCGAAATTGCGGTTCGAGGTCGAGGCACAACGCTCGCCCGGCAACAGGTTGTCGTCGTTCATGCCCAGACACATGGAGCAGCCGGCATCGCGCCACTCGAACCCGGCGGATTTGAAGATCACATCCAGCCCTTCCTTTTCAGCCTGCTGTTTGACCAGGCCGGAGCCGGGCACGACCATCGCCAATTCGATATTGGGCGCAATCCGGCGGCCCTTGAGATAGGCAGCGGCCACCCGTAGATCCTCGATGCGCGCATTCGTGCACGAGCCCAGAAAGATCTTGTCGAGCATGATCTCGGTCATCGGCACGCCCGGGGTGAGGTCCATGTATTCCAGCGCCGCGCGCCAGCTTTCGGCCTGGGTCTCGTTGGCCGCATCGGCCGGCGACGGCACGCGATCGGTGACCGGGCCAACCATCTCCGGCGACGTGCCCCAGGTGACCTGCGGCGCGATATCGGCGGCGTTCAGCACCACGACCTTGTCGTATTCCGCGTCTTCGTCGGACACCAGCGTGCGCCAATAGGCCTCGGCGCGATCCCACTGCTCGCCAGTGGGTGCATAGGTACGCCCGCGCATGTAGTCGATGGTGGTGTCGTCGACCGCGACCATGCCCGCACGCGCGCCGGCTTCGATGGACATGTTGCAGATGGTCATCCGCCCTTCCATCGACAGCGCCCGCACGGCGTCGCCGCCGTACTCGATGACAAAGCCCGTGCCGCCTGCGGTGCCGATCTTGCCGATGATGGCGAGCATGATGTCCTTGGCCGAAATACCGGGCGCGACCTGGCCATCGACGCGTACCAGCATGGTCTTCGACCGCGCCTGGGGCAGCGTCTGCGTGGCCAGCACATGTTCGACCTCGGAGGTACCGATACCGAAGGCCAGCGCGCCGAAGGCGCCGTGGGTCGCGGTATGCGAATCGCCGCAGACGATGGTCATGCCCGGCTGGGTCGCGCCCTGCTCCGGGCCGATGATATGCACGATGCCCTGACGCGGGTCGCCCAGGCCGAACAGGCGAATGCCGTGTTCATTGCAGTTTCTGAGCAGCGCGTCTACCTGGGCGCGCGAGATGGTGTCGGCGATGCCGCCATCGCGGTTGACGGTGGGCACGTTGTGATCGGGCACGGCCAGATTGGCATTCACCCGCCAGACCGGCCGGTCGGCCAGCGCCAGCCCTTCGAAGGCCTGCGGCGAGGTCACTTCATGGACCATATGCCGATCGATATAGAGCAGGCCGTTGCCGTCCTCTTCGCGAACCAGATGTTCGTTGAACAGTTTTTCGTAAAGCGTCTGTGCCATGACCGGCTCCGAATCGTGAAGATGCGCGCAAGGGTAAGCAGGCCGCGCGAATTACTCAAATGAATCTTTTGGATATAATCGATTACCTTTCGGAAAGTAACGCCCTATGCAAACCGAAGCGATCCAGGCTTTCGTCAGCGTCTGCGACCGCGGCTCGTTTCAGTCCGCTGCCGAGGCACTGCATCTGAGCCAGCCCACCATCAGCAAACGCCTGGCCGCACTGGAAACGCGCCTGGGTCACGAACTGTTTGATCGGGTCGGGCGCGGCGTGGCACTCACCGAGGCCGGTCGTGCCTATCTGCCCCATGCACGGGAGCTGCTGGCAGTGATCCAGGACGGGGCGCGCGCGCTCGACAACCTGCATGCCGATACCGCCGGGCCCTTGCGCCTGGCGCTATCGCATCACGTGGGGTTGCATCGCATGCCCGACGTGCTGCGCGCCTATATCGCCCGCTATCCGAATGTAGCCCCGGAAATCGCGTTCGTGGATTCGGAAGCCGCCTGTCGTAGCGTGGTCAACGGCGAACGCGAACTGGCGGTCATCACCCTGCCCTCGCCGGCCCATCCCGGTCTGGTCGAGGACTGTATCTGGCATGATCCGATGAGCGTGTTCGTCGGCCGCGACCATGCGCTGGCCACGGCTGAATCGGTCGCTGCCACGGACCTGGCGGCCTATCCGGCGGTATTGCCGCCGGTGGAAAGCTATACCTATGCAATCATCGCCGATGCACTCGGCGCGGCAGGCCTGGATATCGCGCCGCGTATGACCAGCCATTATCTGGAAACGCTGCGCATGCTCGCCGGCGTGGGCATCGGCTGGACGGTACTGCCCACCTCGATGGAGCATCCCGAACTCGCCCGACTCGAGCTACCCGGCGTGGCGATCCAGCGCCGCCTGGGCGCAATTCGTCATCCGCGCCGCAGTCTGTCGAATGCGGCGCGCGCCCTGCTGACCATGCTGGACGCGCGCCGCGAGCCGAGCGCCCGCGCCTAGCTCTCGCGCACGATCCGCCAGCCGCCGTCTTCGCGTACCAACGTGACCCGTTTACGCTCGCGGTCTTCGTAGGTGTTGGACTTGTAGTGCTGGTTGAAGCTCGCCTGGGCCCGATCGTCACCCAGCAGGCTGACCTGGATATCGCTGATTTCGATACGAATCCAGGCCGGACCCTTGACCGCCTGATCGCGGGACTTGGCCCACTGGGTCAGACTGGTGCCGCCCTGCGGCTGATAGTTGTCGCTATAGGCGTTCAGATAACGGCGCACGTCCTGCGACGACCAGGCCTCGGCCCAGTCCTCGAGCGCCTGCTCCACGGCCTTGCGCGCCTGCGCCTGGCTTTCGGCCTGCATCTGCGCCGGGGCCGAACCCGCAGCGACTTGTGCGTTCGACGCGCCATTCGCCGCGGGGGCGTTGGCCGGCGCTTCGGAGGGCGCGCTGCTGGCCGGCGGTGCTTCCGAAGGTGCAGCGTTCGCTGCCGGTGCGTTATCGGCCGGCGGTGCTTCGCTCACGACCTGACTATCCACGCTTTCGGTTTGCGCGGGCGCCTTGGCCACCGTGAAATCGATCGCGTCGGCATCACCTTCACGCAGAATCCGCCAGCCGTCGGCGCTTTCCTGCATGAGCAGCGCCTTGCGCTCACGATCCTGGTAGCTGTTCGACTTGTAGCGCTGGGTAAAGGTCACCAGCGCCTGCTCGCCGCGACGCTTGATCTGGGTATCGCTCAAGCTCACATCGATACGTTTGGGTGCGCTCACGCGCTGGCGCCGCTGCGCTGCCCAGGCCGAGCGGCTCATGCCGTCGTCAGGCACGAAGTCGTCGCTGTACATCGACAGATAGCCGTTCACGTCCTGGGCCGACCAGACCTGTGCCCAGCTTTGCAGCGTGGACTGCGGGGTGCTGGTATCGATATCCACCGGCGCTTTCGTGCGCGCGGTCACGTTGGGTACCGCCGGCGGTGTCGGCTTGGACGATTTAGCCGAGCCCGCGCTCATGCCGCCGCCGATGAATTCGGCCAGTTGCTGACTTTTCGCACGCGCAATGGCGTTGTCGCTTTCCAGCTCGCCGGCGCGGGCATAGGCCCCCTGCGCCATCGCTACATAGATATCACCCAGATTTTCCTGGGCCGGGCCATGCTCGGGATTGATCTCGACGGCCTTTTCCAGCGCCGCCTGCGCGCCTTCGAGATCGTTGTCGCGCGCGCGCAACACGCCGAGGTTGTTCCAGGCCTCGGCCATTTCGGGGTTGTCGGAAACCAACGCATTGAACACGTCCAGCGCCCCCTGCGTATCGCCGCTGCGTGCCAGGGCCAAGCCCTTGAGAAAACGCGCTTCGGCATTGCCCGGGGTCTTGGCCAGTACGCCGTCCAGCTGTTTCACCGCTCCCGCATAATCGTTGCGGGACAGCGCATCACGTGCCGCGTCCATATCCGCATGGGCCACGCCCTGTGACAGCGCGGCAACGATAAGGGCCGTGGCGGCCGTGGTCTTGATTCTGATGGTCATGGAAACGAAATCCCCCGAGCGAGTTCTGGTGCGTTCGTATTATGCCGTTTAGTCATGACGTTGCCAGACAAACATGACCGATCAAGCCCGCTCTGACGCAATCGGCGCCAGGCCGCTGTTCACGTCGGCGTTCTGGGCGCGATGGCGCAGCGCGTGATCGAGCAACACCAGTGCGAGCATGGCTTCGGCAATCGGCGTGGCCCGCAGTCCCACGCAGGGATCGTGCCGGCCGGTGGTGCGCATTTGCGTGGCCTGGCCCTGCGTATCGATGGTATCGCCGGGAATGATGATGCTCGACGTGGGCTTGAGCGCCATGCTCGCGCGGATCGTCTGACCGCTGGAAATCCCGCCCTGGATACCGCCGGAATGATTGCTGGCAAAGCCATCCGGCGACATTTCGTCGCGATGCTGGGAGCCGCGCTGATTGACCACGGCAAAGCCGTCGCCGATCTCCACGCCCTTGACCGCATTGATGCTCATCAGCGCCTTGGCGATTTCGGCATCCAGGCGATCGAATACCGGCTCGCCCCAGCCCGGCGGCACACCGGTGGCGACGACGTTGATACGCGCGCCGATGGAATCGCCATCCTTGCGCAGCGCATTGATATAGTTTTCCAGTTCCTCGAGACGCGCCGGTTCGGCACAGAAGAACGGATTCCGATTGGCGGCGTCGAGATCCTCGCAGGCCAGTTCCAGCGGCCCCATCGCCGCGAGATAACCCTGAATACGCACGCCAAAACGCTCGGCGAGCACCTTGCGTGCGATCGCGCCGGCAGCCACGCGGGCCGCGGTTTCGCGTGCCGAGGAACGCCCGCCGCCACGATAGTCGCGAATGCCGTATTTCTGCAGATAGGCGTAGTCGGCGTGGTTGGGCCGGAATACGTCCTTGATCTTGGAATAGTCGCGCGAGCGCTGATCGGTGTTTTCGATGAGCAGCCCGATCGGCGTGCCGGTGGTCCGGCCTTCGAACACGCCGGATAGAATCCGTGCGCAGTCGTCTTCGCGGCGCTGGGTCACATAACGCGAGGTGCCCGGCTTGCGGCGGTCGAGATCGCCCTGCAGATCGGCCTCGCTGAGTTCGATGCCGGGCGGGCAGCCGTCGACGACACAGCCGATCGCCGGCCCGTGGCTTTCGCCGAAGGTGGTGACCGTGAATCGCTCGCCCCAGGTATTGCCTGCCATATCTATTCAGCTCGTCGAAAAACTATTGCGCGACTTCGGACTGGGCTTCCACCCAGGCATCGAGATCCTGCGCTTCCAGAACGCCCACGCCCAATCCCCCGCGCTGGAGTTCTATCCATGTTATCGGCAGGTCCGGGTAAGTCTGTTCCAGCGCGAACGCGCTGTAACCGACTTCCAGCACCAGCAGTCCATCTTCGCTGAGATAGTCACGGGCGTCGAATAACAGCCGTGCCACCAGCGACAGGTCGTCGCTGTCGCCATGAAAGGCAAAACCCGGCTCATGGCGATACTCCGGCGCCAGCCCCGACCATTCGTCCTGGGTGACATACGGCGGATTGGTCACGATCAGGTCGAAGCGCTGTTCGGCCAGACCGTCGAACAGATCGGCCTGTACGTATTCCACCTGCGGGCCGATGTCGTGCTTGTCGCTATTGATCCGGGCCACATCCAGGGCATCGCTGCTGGCATCGGTGGCCACCACCCGTGCCTCGGGAAACGCCAGCGCACAGGCGATGGCAATTGCCCCGCTGCCGGTACACAGATCCAGAATCGATAGCGGCTCGCGATGGCCCAGCCACGGCTGGAAGTCGGTTTCGATAAGCTCGGCGATCGGCGAACGCGGCACGATCACCCGTTCGTCGACAAAAAACTCGAGGCCCGCGAACCAGGCCTTTTGCGTGATATAGGCCGCCGGCTTACGGCTTTCGATACGCTGCTCGATGATCTGAATGACTGCGTCGCGCTCTTCGAAGGTGAGCGTGCTGTCGAGATAGGCATCCGGCAGGCTCGCATCCAGGCCCAGCGTATCGAGTACCAGATGCGCGGCCTCGTCGATGGCATTGTCGCTGCCGTGGCCGAAGGCCAGACCGGCCGCGGCAAAACGCGATGCGCCCCAGCGGATATAGTCGAGTACGCGCGTGAGCGTGGCGGCAATTTCAGTGTTTTCGTGCTGCGTCATACCTGCTCGTATTTAGCCTAAAAACGGCCATACCCGGCTGCTGGCCGGGCCCGACCGTCGTGCAATTGTCGTGGCGCGCCGCGCCGTCTCGCGCAAGGATAAACCACATCCGCCCTTTGCGCGGCCCGACTCGCTCTGCGCGATCGATCGCGCGGCGCCAGGCCCGCCCCGACACATCGCGATAAAACCTGTGCGCGCGGCGCTGGCCCCGATCGCGAGTCGCGCCTGGCTGCGCGCTCATCACTAATTCGCGCCCGAACCGCTTGGCGGCCGGGGCTTTGCGCCGGTTCGTCGAAACCTCGCGAGTGACACCGACAAAGCGCCTGCGATACGCGCGTTTGCACGCCGCGCTCACGCGAAGGCGATTCGCGTGAGCACGTGGGATTATGCAGAGCTTCGCAAGCGACGCTACCCTGCCCGCATTGACCGATTCACCGACCCGCGATCATGGCTTCATCGAACCCGGCAAGCACGGGCGACCGGCTTTTCGCCGCCTTGCTGTGGCTATTGCCCACCCGTGCGATCTCGCGCGCCGCCCATGCATTGGCGCGCGCGCGCCTACCCTGGCTCAAACAGGCGCTGATCAATGCCTTCATGCGCCTGTATCCGGATATCGACATGCGCGAGGCCGCCCAGCCCGATCCGACAGCCTATTCCAGCTTCAACGCGTTTTTCACCCGTGCACTCGCGCCGGGCCAACGCCCGCTGCCCGAGGACCGTGAACGGATCGTGTCGCCGGTCGACGGTACGCTCGGCGCCTTCGGCGCGGCTCGTACCGGCATGATCTGCCAGACCAAAGGCATGGCCTACGACCTGCGCACGCTCGTCGGCGGCAGCGAAGCCTGGTCGGCCGCATTTCTGGGCGGCTCCTATGCCACCTTCTATCTGGCACCGAGCAACTATCACCGCGTACATATGCCGCTGGATGGCTGTGTACGCGAAATGCGCTACGTGCCGGGGCGGCTGTTCGGCGTGAACCCGCGCTGCGTGCGTGCGATCCCGCGCCTGTTCGCCCGTAACGAACGCCTGGTGACGCTCTTCGATACCGCGGTCGGGCCCATGGCACTGGTCATGGTGGGCGCATTCATCGTCGGCGGAATCCATACGCGCTGGGCCGGTCAGCTGTGCCCGCCGCATCGGCGCGCGCCGCGCGAAGAGAGCTTCATCGACGCCACGCTGGAAAACGCCTACTACGCCCGTGGCGAGGAAATGGGCCGCTTCTCGATCGGCTCCAGCGTGATCCTGCTGTTCGGCCCCGGCGCGCTGGGTTGGGACGAGGCCCTGTTCAACGGTCAGCCCGTACGCCTGGGCGATCCGATCGCGCGTCTGGGCAGCGGCGCCTGAGAGAACGTTTCAAGACAATACGCGAGTATTGGCGCGGGCTCGGTCGGCGGCTTTCCCAAAAAGCAACTCGTCCACAAATGAACGCCAAGCGCGCAAATGATGCGGCCAACTCGACCAGCAGGACGTAGGTTGGGTTAGCGAAGCGTAACCCAACAACAAACGAAGCCCGTGGAACCGATCCAATCCACGTCGCTGAACCACGCCAGGCTGGTCGATGCATGTTGGCTTACGGCCCAGGCCAACCTACACGTCCTTTTTTCGATTTATTCGCCTGCCTTCGCGTTCATGTGCGCACAACCCGCTTGCTTGAATGAACGCAATCAGCGGCGCGACCAATCAAACGTTAGCGCCTCGCCAATACCCTCGAAGCCACAGACCAACGCCAGCAGCCGATCCACGCCCAGCGCCACACCCGCGCACTCGGGTAAGCCGGCATCCATCGCCGCCAGCAGGCGTTCGTCGAGCGCGGCCGGATGCCCCTCATCGGTCGCGCCCAGGCGCCGTTCACGTTGCATGCGTTGGCGTGCGATATCGGCATCGGTGAGCTCGCGCGCGCCATTGGCCAGCTCCACGCCCTGCCAGAACCATTCGAAGCGATGGGCGATACCGGCCCGCGTGGCGTCGGTGGCGACCAGCACCGCGTCATCCGCCGGAAAATCGACCACACATTCCGGCGCGTCGCGCCCGAGCGTGGGTTGAACGGCCAGGCTCATGATCAGATCGAGCCAGAAAGCGCGGTCGTCTTCGGCATCGGCCGTCGCGGGCGCGAGCTGATGTCGGCGCGCCCAATCGGCAAGTTCGCCGACCGGGCTATCGATCGGATCGAGCCCGGTCACGGCCGCGAACACCTGGCGGTATTCGCGCACGCCGCCGCAGGCCACGCCCGCCACCGCTTCGATCAGATCCGCGGTCTCGGCCACCATGTCGGCCATGGTCGCGCCCGGGCGATACCATTCCAGCATCCAGAATTCGGGGTTGTGCCAACGCCCGGCCTCGCCGGCGCGAAACACCGGCCCGAGCTGGTAGATCGCGCCCGTACCGGCGGCAAGCAGGCGTTTCAGGCCATGTTCCGGCGACGGCACGAGATAGCCGCCCTGCTCGACCTGCATACCCGCGAGCCCACGTTCGGCCGGCGCGGCACGCGCGATCAGCGGCGTGCTTACTTCCAGCACGTCGCGCTCGGCCATGAATGCGCGCATATCGGCCAGCAGGCGCGCGCGGCGCACGAGCGTGGCCCGGGTCGCGCCCGGGCGCCAGTCGGTCATCGCCAACCCCGGGTTTAGCTGCGTTGCCCGCCTAGCCTTCGTTGGCGCGGGAGACGTACTCGCCCTTGCGGGTATCGATCTTGAGTGTTTCGCCTTCTTCGATGAACAGCGGCACGCGCACCACCGCCCCGGTTTCCAGCGTGGCCGGCTTGCCGCCGCCGCCCGAGGTGTCGCCCCGTACGCCGGGATCGGTTTCGGTAACCGTCAGGGTCACGAAATTGGGCGGGTCGACCTGCAACGGCGTGCCGTTCCACAGGGTCACGCTGCAGGTGTCCTGGGCCTTGAGCCATTTGGTGGCATCGCCGACCGCGGCTTCGCCGGCCTGATACTGCTCGAAGCTGTTCGGCTCCATGAAGTGCCAGAACTCGCCGTCGTGGTAGAGATACTGCAGATCCACATCCATGACGTCGGCAGCTTCGACGCTGTCGCCCGACTTGAAGGTACGCTCGATCACGCGGTTGGTCTTGAGATTGCGGATCTTGACGCGGTTGAAAGCCTGGCCCTTGCCGGGCTTGACGAACTCGTTCTCGACGATGGCACAGGGATCGCCATCGAGAATGATCTTGAGCCCGCCCTTGAACTGGTTGGTATTGAAGGTCGCCATAAAAGCTTGTTTCTGGTTGGTTGAAAACCGCGCGCCCGCGGCGCGCCCGGTTGGCGCAGCGCAGGCGGCGCTCTACACTGGCCGCCATGCATCACGCCCAAGTCGAGACCTTGCGCGCGCCTGCCCGAAAGCGCGCCAGTCTATCGCAAACCGGTCACGGCTGGCAGCAGGCCATGCGCGAGGCGGTGACCGATATCGATACGCTGTGTGCGCTACTCGAGCTCGGCGAGTCCCAGCGTAGCGCCCTGGCGGCCGTCACCACCGGCTTCGGCCTGCGCGTGCCCCGCAGCTATATTGCGCGCATGCGCCGCGGCGATATCAACGATCCGCTATTGCGCCAGGTACTGCCGATCGCGGCGGAAAACGAAGCCGTACCCGGTTTTGGCATCGATGCGGTCGGCGATCACACCAGCGCACTCGGCGACGGCGTACTACACAAATACCACGGGCGCGCGCTGCTGGTAACCACCGGCGCGTGCGCGGTGCATTGCCGGTACTGCTTCCGGCGGCATTTCGACTATGCCAACCAGCACGCGGGCGCGCGCCAGGGCGAAGCCGCGCTGGCGCATATCGCCGCCGATCCAAGCATCAACGAAGTCATTCTTTCCGGCGGCGATCCGCTGTCGCTGAGCAATGCGCGTCTCGATGCGCTGGCGCGTGCGCTGGATGACATCGATCACGTCACGCGCATCCGCATCCATACGCGCACCGCCGTGGTTCTGCCCGAACGCATCGATGCCGGGCTTGTCGCCTGGGTGCGCGAACGCCGTCAGCAGTGCGTGATCGTCATCCATGCCAACCACGCGCAGGAGCTCGACGATACCGTCGGCGCGCGGCTGGCCGAACTGCGCGCAGCGGGTGCCACCCTGCTCAATCAGGCAGTTCTGCTCAAGAAGGTGAATGATCGAGTCGATACATTGATAGAACTCAGCGAACGACTCTTTGCGCTCGGTGTGATGCCGTACTATCTGCACCTGCTCGACCGGGTCGCCGGTAGCGCGCATTTCGAGGTCGATCTGGCGCGTGCCCGCGATCTGGTCGACCGGGTCGCCGCGCGTCTGCCCGGCTATCTGGTGCCCAGGCTGGCACGGGAAACCGCCGGCGACGCGGCCAAGCAGGTGTTCGGTCATGACGCCGGCCCGAGCGCGGCCGATACGCGAGGATCTGAAAGGGGTAAGGATTGAACCAGCACAAAACGGCATCTGTACCCGGCACCGGGGTCGGCAAGACCCTGGCGGTCATGGCGATCACCGCCGAGGACGCCGTCTTCGAGCGTATTCGCACGCTGCTCGACGACAGCAATGACCCGGTGGATCTGATCCGCTGCGAGGACCCGAGCCAGTTGGGCGAGCAAGACGCCATTTCCGGCGTGGCGGTCATCGCCCTGCACTGTCACAGCGAAGACAGCCGCGCGCGCCGCGAACTCGGGCTCGTGCATGGGCTGGCCGGACTTGCCCCGGTGATCGTGCTCGACGACGGCGACGCCGGGCTCGCGCGCGCCGATGCGCTTGAAGACGGTGCATTCGACGTGGTCCCGCTCGCCGAGACCGATCTGCTCGAACTGCGCCTGCGTCAGGCGCTCGAGATCGGGCGCGTACGCGTGGAACTCCAGGATGCCGCCCAGCGGCTCAACCAGACCCAGCGCCGTCTCGATGTGCTGCTCAGCCACGGTCAGGATGCGCGCGCGACGCTGGTGGGCCAGCGGGTCGCCGATCCGAGCCCGGCTTTCGCCCGCCTGATCGGTGTGAACGATACCGAAAGCGCGCGTGGCATCGATCTGCTCGATCGGGTGGCCCCGCACGACCGCGACCGGTTTTCCAACGCGCTCGACCAGGTGACGACCGAGCAATCCGATGCATCGCTGGTTTTCGACCTGACCACGCATCTGAATCACCGCCAGAGCGTGCGGGCACTCCTGACGCCCGGGGTCGCCGAAAAAGGCGACGAACGCCGGACCAACGTCGTGCTGCAATCGGTGGATAGCGAACGCCGCACCGGCGAGGCGGCCCGCGGCCCGGCGCTGGACGGGCGCATGGCGCTGCATTCGGTGCTTTCGCATACGGTCAGCCGGGCCAAGGAATATGTGCTCGGCATGGTCTTTATCGCCGTCGACGAGATTTCCGGCTTGCAGGATCAGTTCGGCCTGGCGGAAAGCGATCTACTGCTCCAGGAAGTGGGCCTGTACCTGCTGCAGGCCATTCGGGGTGAAGATCGTGTATTTCGCTTTGGCGCCGGCGAATACGTGATGATCGTCGAACGCCATTCTGTCAACGAGATCGAGGAATTCGCCCAGAGTCTGCATAGCGCGATCTCCGGCGAGGTCTTCGGCGATGACCGGCACGGCACCCGACTGTCTTCGAGCCTGGCCTACTGCGTGCTCTCCGGCGGCTCGGCACAGAACGACGCGCGCCTGCAGCGGCTGATGGATACGGTCTACGAACTGCGCGAGGACGGCGGTAACGCCTGTCAGAAATGCGTCGTCGACAGTGGCGAAAGCACCGGCGACGAAGGCCGCGATGCCTGGGTCGAACGTCTGCGCGAAGCACTCGATCACGACCGCTTCAGCCTCGCCTATCAAGGCGTCACCAGCCTTGCGGGTGACAGCCAGCCGTATTTTGACGTACTCCTGCGCTATGTCGACGATCGCGGCGCGCTGGTTCGCCCGGGCGAATTCCTGCCCGCAGCCGAACAGGCCAACATGATGCCGGCGATCGATCGCTGGGTGGTGCAACGTGCGATCGATGTCATCTGGCAACAAAAAGCCAAGGCCACCGAGATCATTCTGTTCGTGAAACTCTCGCCCGCCACTATCAAGGACGGCGAAGCGTTCGCGACCTGGCTGGCCAGCGCGATCGAGCAGCACCCGATCGAGCCGAGCGCGCTCATCTTCAGTTTCCGTGAAGACGACGTGCGCAGTCATGTGCGACCGGCCACGCAGCTGGCGGAATCGCTAACGGATTCCGGCTTTCGTGTGGCCCTGACCCACTATGGCAGCACGCCTAAAGCCGTGCAGGTGCTCGATCGCATGCCGGCCAACTTCATCAAGCTCGCGCCCGATTTCGCCCGCCAGATGCTGGGCCGCGAACAGGATGAACGCCTGGCCCATATCATTGCCAGCGCCCGCGAGCGCGAGATTCCGCTCATCGCTGAACAGATCGAGGACGCCAACAGCATGGCGCGTCTCTGGCAGGCCGGCATCAACTATGTGCAGGGCCATTTCATCCAGGAGCCCGACACCGAAGCACTGGCCGGCGATACCGCAGACAATACGCTCTAGGTGTGTAAACCCACCACATTGTTCATGGATAAGCCCAGGCGGCTGATCGGTGGTTTGTGCTTCAGGCTGGCATGGGGTCGGTGCCAGTT